>DASRSR010000092.1:0-23745 GCA_035656355.1 Edaphobacter sp. | reverse complement strand
CTAGGAGACGAAAATGCCTGATCCGCTCGAACTTCTACAGGGCACACTCGACATGCTCATCCTTAAGGCAGTCTCGCTTGGCCCGCTGCACGGGTATGGAGTGTTGCTGCGCATTCAGCAGATCTCAGGTGACCAGCTCGTTATCCAGCAGGGTTCTCTTTATCCAGCACTTTACCGGCTGGAGCATCAGGGGCTTATCGCTGGGGAGTGGGGCGAGTCCGAGAACAATCGCAAGGCGCGATTCTACCGGCTTACGGCCACTGGGCGGCGGCAGCTTCGCGCCGAGACGGAGAGGTGGAACCGCATGGCCAGCCTGATGGCGGGCATTCTCAGCATTACTCCCGAAGAGCTGTAACCGGGAATTCGAAGAGGACCTATTTTTATGACGTCGCAACTTCGTTCTTATCTGCGTTCGCTGTTTACACGAGACCGGATGGAGTCCAGCATCGATGCTGAACTCCGGTCGCATATCGAGCTTCGTGCCGAAGACCTCGAACAGTCGGGCCTGCCACGGGCGGAAGCTCTGCGTCAGGCGCGCATCGAATTCGGGAACACCGAGACGCATAAGGCGGCGATCCGCTCCTCGCTTGGACTGCGGTTATTGGATGAGTTTCGCGCCGACCTGCGCTATGCAGCGCGCATGTTGCGACGCAGCCCTGGATTTACGGCGATCGCCGTTGCCTCGCTGGCGCTGGGCATAGGAGCGAACACGATTATCTTTACGCTGGCCAAGGGCGTTTTACTGGACAGACTGGATGTACCCCAGCCGCAGCAGTTGCGGCTTTTCTCTATCATCACTGGCAAACATAGTCCGGTCCATAGGATGTGGGGCAGCTTCTATCGAACGCCAGACGGCGATACTGAGACCACTTCGTTCTCATATCCCGTTTATCAGCTTCTGCACCAACAAAACCTTGAGCATCCTGTCCTCGAAGACTTATTCGCTTTCAAGAAAATCGATGGGCTTACTGCGACGATCGAGGGCAAAGCGGGTGTTGTTACGGGACAGCTTGTCTCGGGTAATTTTTATCAGCAGATGGGGGTGAGGCCGGCTCTCGGTCGAGCTATCCAGCCGTCGGATGACATGGTTTCCAGTCCGGGACAGGTTGCGGTTATCAGCGATGGGCTATGGTCTCGCTCTTTTGGTCGCTCTCCCTCGGTGATCGGAAAGACAATTGAACTTAATCTCATTCCCGTAACCATTATTGGAGTGAATCCTCCAGGATTTACCGGAGCGGATAATGCTCAGCTCTCGCCTGATGTTTTTCTTCCATTCAGCGCGCAACCAGTCATCGTACCCGGCAATCCTGCTTCCAATCTGCAGGATAAAGATTTGTGGTGGATGCAGATTATGGGACGGGTGCGTCCCGGTATCTCCGATGCCGCGGCGACGGCTACGCTGGCGGTCTGGCTCGAACAGGATATTCGCGCCACCATGCCGGTTGAAAAAGATGCGCAGATGCCGCGGTTTGTACTGAAAGACGGCAGTCAGGGGTTGGCGGGTCTTGCCCACAGGTACCGCGAGCCCATTTATGTACTTTCTGCGCTTGCCGGTTTTGTGCTTCTGCTTGCATGTGCGAATCTCGCCAATCTGCTGCTTGCCCGTTCGTCCGCCAGGCAGCGGGAGATGTCGGTCCGGATTGCTCTTGGAGCGAGGCGCGGTCGAGTTCTGCGTCAAGTGTTAACGGAAAGCCTTCTTCTTTCCTTTTGCGGAGGGTTGCTTGGACTGATACTGGGATACTTCGGCCGCAATATTATCCCGCACCTGCTCTCGTCTGCGTGGGAGCCGAATCCGCTGAGCACGCGCTTCGATTTTGGTATCTTCGCGTTTACGGCGGGGATTTCCATCCTGACGGGCATTCTTTTTGGAATGGCCCCGGCGTTGCAGGCTACGCGCACGGATGTGAATACGTCTCTCAAGGACTCTGCCAGTTCTGCGACGCATCGGCGCAAGGGACTGGCGGGTAAGTCAATTGTTATTTTTCAGATCGCCCTTTCATTACTGCTTGTCATTGGCGCGGGACTCTTCAGCAGAACGCTGGTCAACTTAAACGATACGAAGCTCGGCTTCGATTCCCATCATCTGCTGCTATTCGATATTGCGGCCCCGCCATCACGCTATCCTGCACCGCAAAACGTTGAGCTCCATAAGAAGATTGAGGACAGAATTGCGCAGATTCCGGGTGTTCAGTCTGTTAGTCCGACACAGATTCCGATCCTTGCTCATAGCATGTCTAACACTCACTTCCAGCCAATTGGTCAGCCGAAGCTCAATGATGACGCCAATATTTCCTGGCTCAACGATGTAGGGCAGAACTTTTTTAGAACTTACCGCATTCCAATTCTGTATGGCCGCGACTTTAATTCTGCAGATACGAGCACGTCTCCTCTGGTCGCCGTTATCAATCAAGCGAATGCGAAGAAGTTTTTCCCCAATATAGATCCGGTTGGCAAGACCTTCGACAGCGGCAGCGAGGATTATAAGCGCATCTATCGCATCATCGGTGTCGCTGCCGATGCGAAGTACGATCAGTTACGTGGTGATCTGCCTGCGACGTTCTACACACTCTATCGCCAATCTAAAGATAGACAATACATGACCTATGCGGTGCGCACGCAGCTTCCCCTGGAGACAATTTTGCCCGCGATTCGACGTGCAATTGGAGACATTGATAAAGATCTGCCGCTCCGCGACATACGCACGCAGGACGAGCAGATTGAAGCCAGCATCTCGCAGGAGCGGCTCTTCGCTACGCTGACCGCCGGGTTTGGATTTCTGGCGCTTGTTCTTGCCTGCATCGGGATTTACGGCATCATGGCGTACAACGTTGCCCGCCGCACCAATGAGATTGGCATACGCATGGCGCTGGGCGCGGAGAGCAGGCGTGTGTTGATGATGGTGCTGCGCGAAAGCTCGTGGCTGGCGGCGGTTGGAATTGCGGCGGGCCTGGCTGCCGCTTTTGGATTGACGCGGTTTGTGCGCACGATGCTTTACGGTCTTCAGCCTACGGACCTGACAACTCTGATTGCCGCGGCCGTGATTCTTCTGGCAGTTACTCTTGCAGCGGCTTATGGTCCGGCACGGCGAGCATCGCGAGTCGATCCCATGCAGGCGTTGCGGCATGAATGATGCGTTGCTTCGTTTTCAGGCCATGGCTGTAGAAACGAAAAGCAAATACAGGGGTCTCTCCACTTCGCAATGGACAATAAGGCTGTCCGTTGCTTCGGTCGAGATGACGTGGATGTCCTGTTGAACGATTTCCCTTTATTGTGCGGCTAATCGTCGGGAAGCGAATATATGTCGCGCCTTCAGCGCTCAGAGGCTTGGTTGGCCTTGAACCTGGGGCTACTCGGATGCGGCGCGCAAGAACGCACGCCGCGTCCGATCCGCCCCAGGCTGGTATGGAGCGCGCCGTTGGCGCTCTTTGTATGCAGCATGATCTGAAATCTTTACTTCCCATCCATCGTGAGTATCAGCCAACCCGCAAGCTCGTCGAGAACCCTGACAGTCGTGATGGATGGACACTAACAACTAACAACGATTGACTAATCAGCGGGTTTTGGTGATGTCGGGGCCGAGCAGTTCCTGTGCGGTTGGGGCGGGTTCGACAGGGATGCGTTCGCGCTCGTAAAGCTGCCGCTCACGCTCGTATGCAGATTCGAGATGGTTCTCCGTCAAGCCCTGCTTCAGGATGGCGAAGGCCTCTTCCGGGGTATCGGCGAACTGAAACAGTTCAAGGTCGGATTTCGCGATAGCGCCTTTTGCTGCGAGCATCTCCAGATTGATAACGCCCTTCCAGTAGCTCGAACCGTAGATCACGACGGTGATCTTCTTCGCCAGCTTGTGAGTTTGTGCCAGTGTCAGCAGCTCGAACATCTCGTCCAGCGTTCCGAAGCCGCCGGGGAAGACGACCAGTGCTTTGGCCAGATAAGCGAACCAATACTTGCGCATGAAGAAGTAGTGGAAGTCGAAGTTGAGCGCCGGGGTGATGTACGGGTTCGGATGCTGCTCAAAGGGCAGCTTGATATTGAGGCCGACGGTCTTGCCTCCAGCTTCATAAGCGCCGCGGTTGGCGGCTTCCATGATTCCCGGGCCTCCACCGGAGGTGACGACGAAGCGATGGCGGGGGCCGGGCAGCGTCTGTGCCCAGCTTGAGACGAGAAAGGCAAGCTTGCGTGCATCCTCGTAGTAGGCGGCCATTTCGACTGCGGCTTCGGCCAGTTGCAGCTTCTCGGCGCTGGCCTCACCGCGCTCAATTTCGTCGGCGCTGGCGGGTTGCTCGTGCTCCGGCGCTGGCTGGGCTGAACCGGTGTTAGCCAGCCGTTCGAGAGCGGCGTTGGCGATGTCGAGAGCGCGAAAACGCGCAGAGCCGAAGAAGACGACGGTATCCTGAATTCGCTCGCGGCGAAAGCGTGACATCGGCTCCTGATATTCAGCGATGATGCGCAGCATACGGCCATCGGGTGAGTTGAGAAACTCTGGATTCTCGTAAGCGAGTGGAGCTTCAGGCAGTTCCTTGAGAGGTGTATCCATTCTGTTGTTCCCAGGTTGCAGTGTTTTATCCACGATAGTCACGATAGTGGACCGCCTCGGAGATGCCGATCCAGATGTCGAGCAGGCCCAGACCTGAGATTACGCCACGGACTGCGCCGTTATGCAGTACAGCAGAGAGCGCAGGATGCGCCTGGATAAACATGTTGTGGTCCCACACACGTGTCCACCAGGGCAACAGCATAACGAGCACACCGAGATAGACGCAGAACAGCACCAGCACAAAGAGCGAGATACGTTGCAGCCATATCGGCGCAGCTCTTCGAGTGTTCCCATTGTCCTCAGCCGAATGTTCGATGGGCGGCTCGGAATTCGGAAAAAGTTGTGGCTCTCCGGACATCAAACTCCCAAGATTGACAGTAGCAGAGCGCTCGGCTGTTGTCCTGCTTGTCGAGGTATTTTCCCGGGTTCGAGAGTGATACCTGTTGGAAAATCGGAATCGCGGGAATGAGATGCGGCGGCGTTGTAAGAAGGTGCAGAGCGGTTCAGTGCGAAAATAGAGAGGATGCTTCAACTTTCCGCAGCCGGTAAACGATTCGGCCCCAAACTGCTCTTTGAAGATGCCAACTGGCTGATTACTCCTGATGAACGCACCGGCCTGGTTGGCGGTAACGGCACCGGTAAATCCACTCTGCTCAAGATACTTGCAGGAGTGGAGACGCTGGATTACGGCGCGCTGACCCGTGTTAAAGGCATGACCATCGGCTATCTCCCGCAGGATGGTCTGGCGCTGAGGGGAAAGACGGTCTTCGCCGAGTGCCTTTCTGTCTTTGACCATCTCCATGCGCTTGAGGCCGAATCGCTGGCGCTGACGCATACGCTCTCTGAAGCCGATCCGAAATCAAAGGAATATGCGGCGGCAGCGGAGCGCTACTCCGACATTGCCGACCAGTTGCATGTGCATGACATCTACACGCTGGACGCGCAGGTGGGTGCAGTGCTTGGAGGCCTTGGATTTACAAAAGAGGACTGGGAGCGCAATACGGAAGAGTTTTCCGGCGGATGGCAGATGCGCATCGCGCTGGCCAAACTGTTACTGCAAAAACCTTCGCTTCTGCTGCTGGACGAGCCGACGAATCATCTCGATCTGGAATCGCGCAACTGGCTGGAGAACTATCTCCACGACTACCCCAATGCGTTTATTCTCATCTCGCATGACCGCTACTTTCTCGACGTCACCGTGAACAAGACGGTTGAGATATGGAACAAGCGGATGCAGACCTATCACGGTAACTATGAGAAGTACCTGACGCAGAAGGAAGAGCGCCGCACTCAGTTGATGGCCGCGTATAAAAATCAGCGCGACCGCATTGAGGCGCTGGAGGCGTTCATTAACCGCTTTCGCTATCAGGCGACAAAGGCGAAGCAGGTACAGTCGCGCATCAAGGAACTGGAAAAGATCGAGCGCATCGAGGTGCCGGAGGAGGAAGCGACGATCCACTTCACGATTCCGCAGCCGCCGGCGTCGGGACGGACGGTGATCGAGGTCTCGAACCTGACGAAGAATTATGAGCCGAAGCATGTGCTTGAAGACGTCAGCTTCACTATCGACCGTGGAGACCGCATTGCGCTGGTCGGCGCCAATGGAGCAGGAAAATCGACGCTGATTCGGATGCTGGCCGGGTTGGAGCCGCCGACCAGCGGCGAGATCAAGCTGGGGCACAATGTGCTGGCAGATTATTTTGCCCAGGATCAGTACAAGGTGCTGGACCCGAAGGCGAAGATGCTGGATGACATGGCTGCCATTGCGCCGAAGGTTCCGGTGGTGGAGCTGCGCAGCCTGCTGGGTTGCTTCATGTTCTCGGGCGACGATGTCTTCAAGCCGCTGGGCGTGCTCTCGGGTGGGGAACGCAATCGCTATGCCATGGCGAAGATGCTGGTCTCGCCGGCGAACATGCTGTTGCTCGACGAGCCGACAAATCACCTTGATCTGCGTGCCAAGGACGTTCTGCTGGATGCGATTCGCAACTTTACCGGTACGGTGCTCTTCGTCTCGCATGATCGCTACTTTATTGATGGCCTGGCGACCCGTGTCTTTGAAGTAGAGGATCGCCGCGTCCACATTTATCCCGGTAATTATGAAGATTATTTATGGCGCAAGCAGGGCGGCCCGGAGAAGGTGATCGCCTCGATTGCGCCGGAGCCGGAGCCAGTTGTTGAAATGCCACCGCCCCCAAAGGTGGAGACACCACCACAGGCGCAGGTGAAGCGGCTGAATCCAATTAAGCTGCGACAGCTCGAAGATAAGCTGAAGTTTGCAGAGGAAGAGATTCCGAGGCTCGAAGGCGCGATTGCCGCGGCGGAAGAGAAGCTGGGAGTGTTTACCTCGGCGGAAGAAGCGCAGCGGACGGCGGCAGAGTTGGAACACCTGCGCGAGGAGCGGGCGAAGCGGTTGGCGGAGTGGGAAGAGCTTGCGCTTTTGCTGGAAGAACAGAGCCTGGCTTAGTTTGCGGACGGGCTGAAGCCCGTCCCTTTCAAAAAGGAACTTAATTCAAAGGTTTCCTAGCGGCCTTCGGTGAGGCGTGCGGCAAGGCGCTCCGGCAATCCTGCCATGAGGATGCGTCCTTGTGAGGCAGTGATGTCGTAGGGAACGCGATGGAAGGTAATCGTCCTGGCTTCTGAGTCGTAGATGACAAAGGCGGCGCGCCAGTCGCAGTCACGAGGCTGGCCAACGGAGCCGGGGTTGATGAGAAACTGCATCTCCGGGTCAATCGGCATAGTCCAGGAGGCAGAGTCATTGCTGACTGGCACAAGCGGGTGCAGTTCGTGCCATTGCTGTCCGCGCTGCGTGAATCCCCCCTGGATATGCGTATGGCCAAAGAACATAAGAGGTGTGGTCATCTGCTGGAGCGGCGCCCAGGCGTCGCGGACGTTCAGGATGTACTGGTCTTCGTTGAGCGGCGAACCGTGCACGCAGATTGCATCGGCATCGTCAGGTTGGACCGGTCCCTGTGGCAGTGTCTTCAGCCACGCAAGGTTCTCCGGTGTAAGTTCGTCGCGAGTCCACATCGCTGCGGCGCGTGCGACAGGATTGAATCCCAGAGCAGAGGTAAGTCCGCAACAGACGCGGTCGTGATTGCCACGGACGATGAGCCGTGAAAGCGGCTGCACCAGATCGATCACTTGATTGGGGCTTGCGCCATAGCCGACAACATCGCCAAGGTTCCATAGAACGTCAAAGGATGCCGCATTGAGGACGGCTTTGAGTGCTTCGAGGTTCGCGTGGATGTCCGAGACAATGAGGGCGCGCATAAGGATCAATCAGTTTTGTAGTTTAAACAGCACTGACAGGGGATGCCAGCGGGCGGCTGCGATCGGTCTGCATGGTGGGTGCGGCAGCCAGCAAGCTGCACGTATATGGATGCTGCGGATGCTGGAAGAGTTCCCGCGCGGTGGCCTGCTCGACGATTTGTCCATGCTGCATGACGGCGACACGATCGGCAACCTGCGAGACGACGGCCAGATCGTGCGAAATGAAGAGCATGGAAAGATTGTGTGTCCGGCGTAGATCGTTGAGCAACGCGAGAATCTGTGCCTGAATGGTGACATCGAGCGCGGTTGTCGGCTCATCGGCAATAAGTAAGCGCGGGCGATTGATCAATGCCATGGCGATGAGGATGCGCTGGCGTTGTCCACCGGAGAACTGGTGCGGATAGTCTCCGATACGATTCGCCGAATTGGGCAATCCAACTTCATCCATTGCAGCAAGGACTTTTTGACGAACCGACGCTCGTGACAGTTCAGGGTGGTGCGCTTCGAGTGCTTCGGCGATCTGAGCGCCGACAGTCATGCAGGGGTTGAGTGCGGTCATGGGCTCTTGAAAGATCATGCCGATGCTGCTGCCCCGGTGCCGCCGCATGGTCTCTTCGGGCAACGGCAGCAGGTTTTCGCCGGCGAAGGAGATTGTGCCGCTGATGTGCGCCGTAGCTGGAAGCAGACGCATGATGGCGAGCGACGTCGCCGATTTACCAGATCCCGATTCGCCTACCAAACCCAGCGTTTCTCCTGAACCGATGTGGAAAGAGATTCCTTTCACAGCAGGGTGCTGGCCGAAGTCGATAGTGAGATCGCGGATGTCGAGAAGAGGCGATTCCATTGGAGATCTGGTTCCTGCGGAGAGATGAACGTCGGCGTGCTATTGCTGAATTAGTATCTTCGCCATAATATCGCCCTTAGTGGACATTCCAAAGAACAAGGCGAGGATAGGGGCAGAGGCGGAGCGGCTGGTTTCGGCTGGCCGCGCGGATGAGGACGCGGCGTTTGAATTGAAGCTTCGCCCTACACGTCTGCGCGAATTTGTTGGCCAGCAGAAGGCGAAAGAACAATTGGCGATTGCGTTGGAAGCCGCGAAGTCGCGCGGCGAGGCGCTGGACCATGTTCTGTTGTTCGGACCGCCGGGTCTGGGCAAGACGACGCTGGCGACGATTATCGCCAACGAGCTTGAGGTCGGGTACCAGCAGACCTCCGGGCCGGCGTTGCAGATTCAGGGCGACCTTACCGCGATTCTGACCAATCTGCGCGAGCGGCAGGTGCTGTTTCTCGATGAGATTCACCGCCTGCAGCCGGTGCTCGAAGAGAAGCTCTACACAGCGCTTGAAGACTACAAGCTGGACATCATGATTGGGCAGGGACCGGCGGCGCGCACACATGTGATGGATATCAAACCATTCACATTTGTCGCCGCGACCACGCGGCCGGGTTTGCTTTCCTCGCCGCTGCGCTCGCGCTTCGGCATCCTGTTGCGGTTGGAGTTTTATACCGACGACGAACTGCGTTTCATCGTCGAGCGCAGTGCCGAGGTTCTGGGTGTTCCCATCGACCAGGACGGCGCGGCAGAGATTGCCATGCGCTCGCGTGGAACTCCGCGAATTGCCAATCGCCTGCTGCGTCGTGTGCGCGATTATGCGCAGGTGCGCGCGCAGGGCGTGATTGACAGAGCAACGGCGCAAGCTGCGCTGACTTTGCTGGAGGTCGATGCGCATGGCTTCGATGAGCTTGACCGGCGGCTGCTGCGGACCATTATCGAGAAGTACGATGGCGGCCCAGTGGGGTTGAATACGCTTGCGGCGACATTGGCCGAGGAGCAGGACGCGCTGGAAGAGGTCTACGAGCCGTTTCTGATTCAGATTGGCTTTCTTGATCGGACTCCGCGAGGACGGGTGGCGACGCGGCTGGCTTATGAGCATCTGGGAATCGAGATGCCGCGCAAGCTGAGCTTGTTTTAAGACTAAAAGGAGTCCGGAGATTCCGGACTCCTTTTGTTTTCCTAAGTTAGTTCTATCGACAGTGTCAAGAGAAGGGGCACCCGAGCGGTTGGGACTGAACGGAAGTAAAAGCAGGTCCTCCGCCTGCGGTGAAGGATGACAATTCTTTTAATACAGGGATCTCTCCGCTGCGGCCCTTCCGGCCTTCGGTCGAGATGACGTGGGTTGGATCGCAACGATGGAACCGTTGCGATGCAGGCGCAACTCCTGAGTGGAAGAATGAGTCGGGCTTTCAGCCCTCTGTTCTTATAACCATGGACCTGGGGCTGTCGCCCCAGGCTGGTATAAGTCGCGCTGTTGGCGCTCTTGCGGATTGTGGCGCCGCCAGGTTCGTTCAACGAAGCTGCGATGCAGAGGGCACCCGGCTTTCGGCTCTAAAGCTGCTTTATCTGCGTTCTCCATGACCGCCCTGAAAATGTTCCTGTTGCTGAGGGCGGACCTGTCTTTGTGCATTGTGATTGTCGTTGCGGATTGAGCGGCTGACGTTGTTTTGTCTGCGTTCGATCTGGTTGTGCTGCTGCTGTGTCAGGCGGCCGTTATTGGCGGCGCGGTCGCGTGCTGCCTGGCGGTTGATGCTGGACTCGCGGCTTTCGATGTTGCGTGTCTCCCGTGGGGTCATTTGGCCGGAACGAATGCCATTGGCAACACGGTTCTGTTGGTTAAGAGCGCGTGCATTCACATTGCGCATCGCCGTTACCTGCGGGCGACCGTGGTTGACGGAAGCAAGCTGTCCCCGGTCGCGGGCGGCAGCTTCGCGGTGGCTGACCTGGTTTGCGGTGGGTGGAATGCGCTGTTCGCGCATTGCAGCCTCTTCTCGCGCATTGGGCCGCGCCTGGATACCGCCACGTCCACCGTTGTAGCTGACGCGGTTGTAGTTGTTCACGACAACCGTTTTATTGTAGACGTTGTGAACGTTGGTGACATTAATGTTGTTCACACTGCGGTTGTAGTAGAAATTGCTGCCGCGCCAGTAGCCGCCTTCATAGCCAACGCCGGTGTAGCCGAAGCCATAGTTCACGCCGCCATAGAAACCGATGTGCGGTCCCCAATATCCGGCATGGAAGATATAAGCTGTCCCGCTCCAACCCCAGTAGCCGGGTGTCCATAGAAAGCCTACTCTTGGCGGGCGAACCCAGACCCCGGGCACCCAATAGTAGCCATCCGGTCCATAGGCCCAGTAACCGGGTGTCCAGATATAGCCGGGACCAGGGCAAAGCGGCTGCGTATAAACCGGCAGCGCGGGAGGCGCGATATTGACGGAGATAAATACGCCTGCAAAAGCAGCGGGTGTTGCAATCAGTACTGCTGCGAGGACCACTTTGCGAAGTGCATTGAAGGATCGCATTTCATTACCTCGGACAAAACATTTCGGCGTTACTTATGCCGACGTATCTTTCGAGGCGGGGAAGCCATGCACTCGAACATACGGTTACTGAAACACGCAGTCGGTCATGAAGTTTTCACTCGCGGAGACAAAAAATTCAGATAAAGGATTCAGACGTAAGTGCAATTATTCCCGTTGGGCTGCAATATCTGCCGTATGCGTATAAATTTTTTCGTGATTGGGAAAGAACAGGATATTGTCTGTTGTATTTAGAGTGCTAAGAATTTGAGTTGTATTACTAGCCTCTCAAAAAACTGAGAGCCCGCAGCAATATGCGGATAGCGGCGCATCCTAATCTCGATGTCGGGGTTTTATCTCTCAGAGAGGGTTGCACGATGAGCTTATCCGTTCGCAAATTCGATGGCGGGTTGGGTCGCATACATTTATTAAGTTGTGTCATCGGTCTTGCCGTACTGACGGGGGTTTCGGGGTGCCATCGGCAAGCGACAGCAGGCCAGGCAGCGAGCGATATCGGCCCTGATCCTGCGGATCAAAATATGGCTCCGATAGACGCAAACCAGCAGCCTGTTGATCAGAGCCAGCAACAGGCTATGGTACCGGCGCCGGTTCAACGACAGCGAATACAGAACGAGAGTCAGCAGCAGGCAGAACACTATCAGCAAGCGCCGGTCAATGAGGAACAGAGCGCTCCGCCGGACCAGGCCTATGATCAGAACGACCAGGGCGATCAGTCATACGCGAACGACGAATATCCCGACGAGACGGATCAGCAGCCCGTAGAAGAGGCAGACCAGCCTCCGCCTCCGCTGCCTGTTTATGTGCAACCTCCCGCGCCGGCGCCCAACTATATATGGACTCCGGGATATTGGGGCTATGCTCCTGTTGGTTATTACTGGGTACCTGGTGCGTGGGTTGCGGCGCCGTTTCCCGGAGCGTTATGGACTCCGGGTTATTGGGCCTTTTATGGGAATCGTTATCGCTTTTATCGAGGTTACTGGGGGCTGCATATCGGCTTCTATGGCGGTATCCCCTATGGCTGTGGCTATACGGGTTACGGTTATCACGGCGGCTATTGGAGAGGAAACAATTTTTACTACAACCGGGCCGTTAACCATATCAACGTAACGAAGATCACCAATGTCTACAACCGCACGGTTATCGTCAACAACTACAACAACACTCGTATCTCCTATAACGGCGGTAGAGGTGGCATACAGGCTCGACCGAGGCCAGCAGAAGTTGCCGCCATGCGTGCACCGAAAGTGCCGCCAATGACGACTCAGTTGCACAACCAGCAGCAGGCGGCGCAAAACCGGCAACAATTTTTTAAGCAGAACAAGGGACGGCCGGTGGTTGCGGCTGTCTCTCATCCGCTGGTAGCAGATAAAGGAATTCAACGGCCTGCCGCTCGCCCCGTACAGTCGAGGCAACTGCCGGCCCGACCACAAATTCAGCCCAATGCGAATCAAAGGCCTGGCCAGCCAAATCAGACGGTGCGACCTGCCCAGCCGAATCGTCCTGAAGCTCGGCCCAATCAGCCACAGGTGCGGCCAAACCAACCACAAGTAAGACCGAACCAGCCTCAAACCAGGCCAGCACCTAATTTTGGATCCAGACCAGTGCATCCGGAGCAGAGACCCTCCCAACCGCAAGTTCGGCCTACCCAGCCGAATCAGGCGATTCGACCCACCCAGCCGCAGCAGGTGCGACCTGTTCAGCCCAACCGTCCAGTGACGCGGCCGGTGCAGCCAGAGGTGAGAGCCACACGGCCACAGGAGAGCAGACCTGTTCTGCAACCAAGGCCGGAGGGGCGCCCAACGCCGCAGACACGGCCTGAAGTTCAGTCACGACCGGTCCAGCCGCAGCCACGGCCACAAGTTCGTTCAGCGCCGCAACCGCGTTCCCAGCCTCAGGCACAACGCGAAAGCGCGCCGCGAGCGCAATCGCACGATGTTCGTAATGAGGGGCATCAGCAGCGGTGATTGAAGGCTGCCAGGGTTATTCCAAACCTTATACTGAATAGCAATGGCAGCCCTTATCGAAGCAATTCACATTAAGCGCAAGACCCTCTTTGAGCTCGACAACGCGCCCTATGCCTGTCTCGACTCTGATATCACGACGCCTACGGCTCGCGGCGGTCAAACCCTGGTGCGTCTGAAAGTTCGCAATCTGCTTACCAATGCTGTCTTTGAAAAGACTTTCAAAGCGGGAGAGAAGTTCAAAGAGCCGGACGTACAGTTCGTCTCGGCTTCTTATCTCTATAGCGATGGCGACGGTTCGCACTTTCTCGATCAGGAGAGTTACGAGACCCTTACCCTTACCGAAGCAATGATGGGGAACGCACTCGACTATCTAACGGAGGGAGCATTGGTTCAACTGAATAAGTACAACGGCAATCCCATTGGTCTGCAACTGCCTATCTTTGTCGAACTCAAGGTGGTTTATGCCGAGCCCGCAGCGCGAGGCGATTCCTCCAGCGGAAGCGGCACGAAGATGGTGCGGCTTGAGACCGGCCTTGAGATCCGTGTTCCTCCATTTATCAAAGAAGAGGAAAAGGTGAAGGTCTCGACTGAAAATGGTGAGTTTTCAGGCAGGGCATGAGTCTGGCAGCAGACACCGCACAGTGCAGCATGAATCACGAAAGGAATGGAGCATGTATCGCAACACGTTTTCGTTGGCCGCTCTGGTCGTGACCCTCGCCGTACCTTCTTTTTCCGCTCAGGCTCAGCGGGCCGATCTGGATTTTCTGAATCACAATCAATCCATCGTGGATGCGCATAACTGCTATCCGTATGAAGGGCGCTGGAACAATCGCATTGAGCGTGCGCTCAACTCGGGGTTTCCAGTATCGATTGAGCAGGACCTGGCCTGGTATGTCGATCCGGCCACGGGTAAGGGGCGCGTTGTCGTCTCTCATTCGCCTAATCCAACTGGAGCGGAGCCTACGCTGGAAGACTATTTCTTCAAGCAGGTCAGCCCTGTTGTGAAGAGAGCGATTGCGGAAAACAAGCGCAGCCAGTGGCCTCTTATCGTCCTTCACTTCGATTTCAAGGATAATCATGATCCTCTGCTGCGGGCGGTGTGGCAGATACTTGGAGAACATGAGAACTGGCTTTCGACCGCGGTAAAGACCAGCGATCCGAATAAGCTCTCACCTATCGAGCGCAAGCCTATTCTTGTAGTTACCGAAGAGAACGACGAACAACAGAAGATCTTTTATGACGATCTGCCCGTGGGCGCGCGCCTGCGCCTGTTCGGTTCAGCGCATACGCATCCTGCACCGAAGAACATGACGAAGCAACAGCAGGACCACTGGGCGGTTACGGTTAGCCCTGAGGAGCTTTTGAAGGAGAAGCCGACAAACTATCGCCGCTGGTGGAACAGTTCATGGTATGCGGTGGAAGAAGGCGGCGAACCACATGCCGGCGACTGGACAGCTGCGGACAATGCGCGATTGAAGGCTCTTGTCGATCATGCGCACGCGATGGGTTATTGGGTGCGCTTTTATGCACTCGATGGCTTTACTCCCTCGGAAGACCAGGGCTGGGGATCGAGTTACAACTTCGGCTCGCGCAAGGCGGTGGTTTTACGCTGGAAAGCGGCAATTGCTGCCGGGGTCAACTTTATTGCCACCGATCAGTACGAGGCGCTCGCTCCGTATCTCAAGCAGGATGCAAAGGAGCTTCGGCCGTCGGTACCTGAAAAGTCTGTTTCAGCAAGCAGCAAATAGCGGATGATGCATTAAAGCTTAGATATCTATCGGCGGGCGCAGTGTAGTCTGTTACAGCCTGTCCGCTCATGCTTGCATACACCAAAACCCGGTTCCATGAGATTCGTCTGCGGCTGGAGAGCCATGCTCCTACAAGCCGGCTGAATGGATTTCTGTGGGAGTTTTTTCTCTTTGGGTTTAAACAGGCGTGGGCTTGCCTCTTTGGCGGTGTTCTGCTGTTCCTTGTGCTGCTCACGAAGTGGTACTGGCCTGCTCATGCGTTGCTGGCGCGGTATGACTTTCTGTTTCTCTCCGCCGTGGCCATCCAGGTGCTGCTGCTGATTTTGCGAATGGAGACCATTCGTGAGGCGAAGGTCATCCTGATCTTTCATATCGTCGGAACGCTGATGGAGCTCTTTAAGACCCAGGCGGGGTCGTGGACGTATCCGGAGAGCAACTTCTTTCGGATTGGTCACGTTCCGCTTTTTTCCGGGTTCATGTATGCGTCGGTAGGCAGTTATCTGGCGCGCATTACGCGCATTCTCGATATGCGATATACGCGCTATCCCAACATTAAGGTCACGGCAGTTCTGGCTGTGCTAATCTACGCCAACTTCTTTACGCATCACTTTCTTCCGGATATTCGTATCTTCCTCTTTGCCTTTGTGGCCATCCTCTTCGGCCCGACATGGGTTTACTATCGGCCTTATCGAATGTTCCATCGCATGCCTCTGCTGCTTGGATTCTGCCTGGTCGCTCTTTTTATCTGGGGAGCAGAAAACATAGGCACATTCGCTGCCGTGTGGGTTTATCCGCATCAGAGGGGCGGCTGGCATCCGGTCTATTTTGCGAAATATGGCTCATGGCTGTTGCTGATGATCATCAGCTTTATTCTGGTTTCCTTCGTTCATGTGCCGCGTCTGCCGCCGGAGGAGAGTGGGCTTCCTGCAAACGAAACCAGGGGCAAAGAATTCATCCTTAACAGCGAACTTGTAGAGTGATTGGGACTGGCTGTGTGTATCGCCTCTCGTTGGAGGTCAATCGATATAGTTTAAGAAGATCTGATTGAGTTTCCGGCATTGCCCTCAGGGGCTAAAGCCCTTTTCAAACAGGTCACTTATGGCACGGCTGAAGCCGTGCCCTTAACTGAAGAATCTAAATGTCCGACAATTTTGCCCAGACCGTTAAACAGCAGGCCGACATCGTCAAGGTCATTGGCGAGTACGTAAAGCTGCGCAAGAGCGGTGCGCAGAACTACACGGGTCTTTGTCCTTTTCACAAAGAAAAGACGGGATCGTTTTCGGTTAATGCAACGCACGGCTACTTCTATTGCTTCGGTTGCCACGAGAAGGGCGACGTCTTCACCTTTGTGATGAAGATGGAGACCATCAGCTTTCCTGAGGCGATTCGCTCCGTTGCCGCGAAATGCGGCATCCCGCTGCCGAAACGCGAGTTCAACTCTCCGGAGGAGGCGCGAGAGGCCGGACTGCGACGCCAGCTTCTCGATATTCATGAAGCTGCGACCCAATACTTTGAAGCGCAGTTGAAGTCTCCCGAGGCTGCCCGCGCTCGCGAGTATTTGACCGGTCGCGGCGTTACGCCGGAGACGATTGCGAAATTCCGCATCGGCTATGCGCCGGATGACTTCAACCAGATGCGCAACGCACTCGCACAGCATTTCAGTGAAGAGGTCATGCGTGCCAGCGGTCTCTTCAGCGCGAAAGAGCAGGCGGACGGCAGTCAGGGTCAGTTGTATGCGCGTTTTCGCAAGCGTGTGACCTTTCCAATCGCCAATGAGCAAGGCAAAACGATTGCCTTTACAGCGCGTGCGCTCGACAGCCATGACGAAAAGGGACGTGACATCGCCAAGTATCTGAACTCTCCGGAGACGCCGCTTTATACCAAGGGGCAGGTTCTCTTCAATCTCGATAAGGCCAAAGTCTCCATCCGCCAACTCGAGTACGTGATTCTCGTCGAAGGCCAGATGGACTGCATCTCGGTCTATACGGCCGGCTTTCGAAATGTTGTCGCCACCTCCGGTACTGCCTTCACCGAGATGCAGGTGCGTCTGCTGAGCCGCTTCACCAAGAATGTTGCCGTTAATTTTGATCCTGACACTGCCGGAGCTAACGCAACTCAAAAAACCATCGAATTGCTCATTGAAGAAGGCTTCCGTATAAAGGTTCTTTCGTTCGAACCTGGCCTCGACCCAGACCGCTTTATTAAGGAACATGGCCGTGATAAATACGAGAATTCAGAATCTTACGGTCAGTCCTTGCGTACTGCAAAGACGTATTCTAACTATCTCATCGACCGCGCGAGCCAACTCTTTCCCGGACGCTCTACCGATGCCAAGGTGAAGGCGATGAACTTCTTGTTGCCGCATATCCGTCGCCTGCCCTCGCCGCTCGAGCGCGACGAGTTCGCCGCCGATGCTGCTCAGAAACTCGGCATTGATTCACAGATTCTGCGACAGGAGATCAGACAGGCTGCCGCTCAGCGTGTCGAAAGCGTGCGTGCTCATAGTGCCGATCCGGCCAGCGAGAATGAACGCATTCTGCTGCGTGCACTGGTTCTTGCTGAAGATGATCCTGCTCGGATTCTTGCTGCGGAGCGGTTGAGCCAGCATCCGGAGTGGTATGAGAATCTGCCGTCGGCTGCTGTTATGGAAACTTTGGCAAATGCGCCGGTACCGGCCAATCCGCTGGATGCTGCGCCTGATGCGCAGAGTCGCATGTTGCTGGCACTTGCTCTTCAGCACCATGAAGAGCCCGGCGAGAGTTCTTCGTGGACCCAACCGCAGTCGCTGGTTGAGCAGGTGGAAAATGCTCTCCATGCACTCGAATCCCGCCGTCTTGAGCGACGTCAGCGCGAGATACGTACGCTGATTGCCGAAGCAGACCGTCGTGGTGATCATGCAATCCTTGCACAGCTTACTGCCGAAAAACTCCAAATTGATCGTGCTCTGCGTCAACGTTAAACGAAGGTTCACGCAAGAGCCGCTAAACTGGTGATTGAGAGTTAAAGCAAAAAGGACGGTGCATGGATAGTTCTGTAAAGAGGCGGTTGACCCTTGGATTTATCTCCAACTGGATCAGCAGGTTGGCCTCGACCATTATCCAGCTCGTTCAGGTCCCGGTCTTTCTCCATTTCTGGGCCGTTCCGGTCTACGGCGAGTGGATGATTCTGAATTCTATTCCGGCGTATCTCAGTTTCAGCAATATTGGCTTCGGCAGTGTTGCCGGTAACGAAATGACGATGATGGTTGCTCGGGAAGACCGTCAAGGGGCGCTTCGGGTCTTCCAAAGTTGCTGGTGGCTAATCGCTATTATCTGCACTGCGGTGATTGCTCTGCTCAGTATCGTGCTCTACTACATTCCGGCAGCGCGTCTTCTCAAGATTCACTATATCGGCCGGGACGATGCGAAGTGGATCATCTTTTATCTTGGCATCGCGGTTATGCTGGGGCAGTTCGAACAGCTTCTGCAGTCAGCCTATCGTTGCATCGGACGCTATCCATATGGCTCATTTGTTAAAAGCATCATGTCGCTCTCTGCCTTTGGCTGCATGATTCTTTCGGTGGCCTTCGGCGCTGGTCCTCGCATTACTGCGCTTGTCTTTGCCGCAGCGAATGTCACTGGAACGGTCTTTCTGTGCACGATGGTAAAACGTGATATTCCGTGGATTGAGTTCGGCTGGAGACATGCCCGTTTTTCCGAGATTCGCGGACTGGCTCGTCCTGCAATTGCATTTATGGGATTTCCCATTGGAAATGCGCTAAGCCTGCAGGGGACACTGCTTGCGGTCGGTTATGCGCTTGGCCCCACGGCCGTGGTGGTCTTTGGCACGGCGCGTACTGTCTCACGTGTTGCGCTGCAGATGGTCTCGATGGTGAACACTACGTTCGAGCCGGAGATGTCAATTGCGTATGGCGCAGGAAACCTGCCGCTGGTCCGTTCGCTCCTTCGCCGTGCCTGCCAGTTTGCCCTGATTGTGGCCTTCATTACTGTCTTTGCCATGATGCTGGGCGGTCCGTGGTTCCTCCATCACTGGACGGGTGGCCACGTACCGCCAAGCCGCACTTTGCTGGATATTCTTCTTGGCGTCGTTATTCTTTATGCGCTTTGGTCTACCAGTTCCGTGCTGATGACCTCTACTAACCAGCATCAGCGGCTGGCGACTTATTACGTTATCGGTACTGGCCTCGCGTGCACGGTTGCTTATTTCTTCGCACGCTGGTTTGGTCTTTATGGAGCTGCTGCTTCGCTTCTGATCTCCGAGATTGTGATGAACCTGTATGTACTTCCGGCTTCTCTGCGCATCTCGCAGGACAATTTCTCTGCATTTCTCGCCAGTATGTTGCACTATCCCCAATCTTTGCGTCCAGCGGCGCTGCTTGCACGTATCCGGAGATCGAGTCCGGGATATGAGAGCTGATTGGTATAACAGATGTTATAATCGGCTAGAGGAGCTGCTATGGCGAGTGCAGTAAAGATCACAACGATAGGCAATTCTGCGGGCATTATTCTGCCAAAGGAAGTTTTGGCAAAGCTCAATGTCACGAAAGGTGACAATTTGTATCTTGTCGATACTCCTGAAGGAATTACTCTCTCCCCCTATGATCAGGATTTTGCTGACGAGATGGAAGCCGCGCGGCGGGTCATGAAAAAGCATCGCGATGTTCTTCATCGGCTGGCAAAGTAAATGCAAGAACCACGTTGGATTTCCAAGCGAGCCGTGTTGGCTATGCATCGTGAGCAACTTGTCGAGCACGGCGGTTCTGATGGCATTCGTGATGAGACCCTGCTCGATTCTGCGCTCGCAAAACCGCGTAATGCAGATGATCCCGATATCTTTCGATTAGCCGCCTCGTATGCCTTTGGGATCGCGCGAAATCACGCGTTTATTGATGGAAATAAGCGGACAGCCCTTGTTGTGTCTCTTACGTTTCTGGATAGAAACGGATGGGACATTGTTGCTTCAAAAGAAGACACCTATCTAACCTTTGTTCATCTTGCAGAAGGAACGCTCAGCGAAGATGAGCTGGCTGTCTGGTTAGCAAAACACGCTGTAAGTTTATAGAATGCCATCACGTTTTCAGACCATGATCCTGGCTATAAGAACAAACATGGCCAAATTGTTGTTGCCCGGACGGGATTTCCTTCGGAATCTTTTCCTGGGCAGACGATCTATCACCTCCGTTGCAGACATTGCGGGCATGAATATGGTTCCAATGGCAAAGATATTCACCTTCGGCGGTGTCCCAGGCATCAGGATGGGGTTAAAGGGGAGCCGCTTCGGGAGGCCGCTCCGAATCTTTTTTCATATTAAAAGCGTCTAAAGTATGTGGTATTCTATGTTTCGCTGGGGTCGTGTGCCTTTGAATGCCCAGACCGTCCGAGGTCACCGGGCTTGCCACCGCGGTATAAACCGCACTTATTCCCTGCATACCACGTTACAACCAAGGGATAGCTACGCCTTGAATACCACCTCTTTTGACCGGCGGCATCCCAATCAATAGAAATCTCGCAGGAGTGCGTATATCTGTGGCTGAAGAAATCGACAAGTACGAAGAAGAGATCGACAAGATGATCGATACGGGGAAGGAGAAGGGCTATCTCACCTATGGTGAGGTAAATGACCTGCTTCCGGGTGATATTACCACTCCCGACGATCTGGACGACCTTCTTACCACCATCAATACCCAGGGTATCGATGTTCTCTCGGGTGAATCGAAGTTTGGGGGAGAGCGCGATAAATATGAGCCCGAAGCTGGAGAAGAGTCCGAGGATGTCGAGCTTGACCTGACGCCGGGCACGCTGGAAAAGACCAATGACCCGGTTCGCATGTATCTGCGGGAGATGGGCACGGTTCCGCTGCTTACGCGCGAGGGCGAGGTTGAGATCGCAAAGCGTATCGAGCGTGGTCAGCTCCGCGTAATGAAGGCCATCTCGCGTTCGCCGATTGTGATCCGCGAGATTATCGCTCTTGGCGAGGACCTCAAACGCGGTGTGCGTAACATCAAAGAGGTCGTTACCTTCGATGAAGAAGAGCTGACGGAAGAGATTCTGCAGACGCGTGTCAAGCATACGGTTGGCCGCATTGAGCAGATTCTGAAGCACCAGAAGAAGATTGCGGCACTTGAAGAAAAACTTGCCGCACCGCATGGCAAAGACGCCAAAGCTAAGGCGAAGGACACGCGCAAGACACGCTGGCTGATTGGCCGTGAGCATGTATACATCAATCGCATCGTTCGCGAGTTGAAGTACACCAACGCGGAAAAGAAGCGGCTGCTCGACAAGGTCAATAAGACTGCCGACGCGATGCGTACGCTGGAACGGCAGATTAAGACGCTTGATTCCAAGCACGAGGCCTCCAAATCCGAGGAGTTGCGCAAGGAGTATAAGCGCCAGCAGAAGAACTGTCGCACCGACCTCGATCAACTGGAGAAGGATGCCGGCATCAGCATTGCCGATCTTAAGCGCACGCAGCGCGAGATGATTCAGGGCGATATGGACGCTGAGCGTGCCAAGCGGGAACTGATCGAGGCCAATCTTCGCCTCGTCGTTTCTATCGCCAAAAAGTACACCAACCGCGGTCTTCAGTTCCTCGATCTGATTCAGGAAGGAAACATCGGCCTGATGAAGGCGGTTGATAAATTCGAGTATCGCCGCGGTTACAAGTTCTCAACCTATGCCACCTGGTGGATTCGTCAGGCCATCACCCGCGCTATCGCGGACCAGGCCCGGACGATCCGTATCCCGGTGCACATGATTGAGACCATCAACAAGCTCATCCGCACCAGCCGTCAGCTTGTGCAGGAGCTTGGCCGCGAAGCTTCTTCGGAAGAGATTGCCCGGCGTATGGACATCCCGGTCGCAAAGGTCCGTAAGGTCCTGAAGATTGCGCAGGAGCCAATTTCGCTGGAGACACCAATCGGCGAAGAGGAAGATTCGCACCTTGGCGACTTCATCGAAGATCGCATGGCGGTTTCGCCTTCAGACGCCGTTATCTCGGTCAACCTTAAGGAGTACACTTCGCAGGTGCTGCGCACCCTGACCCCACGGGAAGAACGGGTTATCAAGATGCGCTTTGGCCTTGAAGATGGCTCCGAGCACACACTCGAAGAGGTCGGCCAGTCCTTCCAGGTCACGCGTGAGCGCATCCGCCAGATAGAGGCGAAAGCGTTGCGCAAGCTGCGTCATCCCAGCCGCAGCCGTAAGCTCAAGGCCTTTGTTGATGGGGTAAAAGAGGTCTAAGCCGTTTCGTATTCCAGCAAAAAATGCCCTCGAAGAATCGAGGGCATTTTTTTGTCTCTGAGCTAAGCCTGGGCCGCAGGTTGGAAGCCATCGCATCCGCTGATGGGCGTTACCTTCAAATGCAATGCCGCATGTTTAGGATGGCCGCATTCGTCGAGCATATTCAAGGGAGCCTGATGGCTGGTAAGAATTGTCACCAGCTCCGATTTTGATGCGTGGCTTTCGCCAAAATGGGTACACAATCCGCACTGTCCTGCATGAACTGCCTGCATAGCTACCTCCTTGTGTAACTAATCGGAGTGCCTAAGGGAGGAACATCGTTGCTTGGTAGCTGAATTTTATTGTAAAAATCCGGCTTCAGAATAGACGGAACCATACATGGCTTTCGGTCGTATCTTTATCCACATCTGGAGGAACGACATGATGCCGCTGACTGACTCCGTTTACACCGCTAATATGAATCCCCGTCAAAGGGCATGGTTTTATGCGGAATATAATCTGGCACGCAAAGACGAAACGCTTGGTGTGCTGCTTGCGTTATTTCTGGGGTGTTTCGGTGTACACCACTTTTATCTGCGGCGGAACGGCCTGGGTCTCATTTATATCCTTTTCTGCTGGACAGGCATTACAACGATCCTCGGCTTTATCGAATGCTTCTTTATGCCGGGGCGCGTCCGCGACTATAACATCGCTCAGGCCAGCTATATCTCGGCGCAGATCCTCAATACGCCGCTCGCGCCTCCGGTAGCGTGCGCTTCATGCGGAGCGATGATTGATCCGGAAGCTGCGTTTTGCACTCACTGCGGAGCATCCACTGCAACGCGGGTAAATAGCTGAATGGGGAGAACATTTAAAGAACAAAGGCCCACATATTTGTGGGCCTTTGTTACTGGGAGGGGATTCGCTTATCGACTGGGCATCGAAGGGGTGCCGAAGAATCCGCATCGATCTCCGGAGCAGCAGAAGATTCCTTCTCCTGGCCACAGTTCGCAGGTCAACGAAGAATGACCTTTGATGATCTTTGTTGTTGCCGTCTCGGTGTTGGCTGGTTTGGAGCTGGTGGCGTTTGCTGGCATCAGTCCAACCGTAAATGCGGCGATTACCGCGAACACTCTGAGTTTCTTCATTGATTCTCCTATGTCTAACTATATGAGGTTCAACAACTTACTTTATTAGACAAAGAATCTCAGAAGTCAGTCAATCAGTTTGACTGAGCTATTTGACGTCATCAAAAGAGCGCGATGTCGAATTACATATTGGTATGGCCGGCACGCATTTCTTCATTGAAGCTGGGCTTGGTGAAGGCGAGGGCCTCTGCCATTTCGTGAGCATATTTTTCCCGCTGGGACATCAGGACTTCCGTTGGCGATGAATACTCACCGTCCGGCGCAAGCTGAATCAGGCCTTCGGCGGCCAGAGCTTTGGCGTGCTTCTTCAGTTCATCGAGCGTTGTGTCCAGGTATTGCGCATCGCGTGGATCAATCAGCCAAACCGGTGCTCCGTTGCCGAGCACGCCGGAGAGCCAATAGGTTTTTGCCGCGAGAAATTCGCGCTGTTGTGCCTCAGTTGTGTCGTTGAAGACAAATTTCTTGCGCTTCGGATTGTAGTAGCGCGTC
>DASRSR010000091.1:0-99092 GCA_035656355.1 Edaphobacter sp. | reverse complement strand
CAACGCCGTGCATCAGTGCATGCGCGCCGGAGCGAAATCAGAAGTCAAGCGTATCTGGCTTACGGCCTCCGGTGGGCCGTTCCGCACATTGCCTCTCAGCGAGTTTGAAAGAATTACGGTGGAGCAGGCGCTCAAGCATCCCACCTGGGTCATGGGACGGCGCATCACCATCGATTCCGCCACCATGCTCAACAAAGGGCTGGAAATCATTGAAGCTTGCCGATTGTTCGATCTGCCGCCATCGGCGGTGAAGGTCAGCGTGCATCCCCAATCGACGGTGCATTCGCTGGTGGAATATATCGATGGCAGCATCCTGGCGCAGATTTCCGTGACGGATATGCGGCTTCCGATCCTCTATGCCATGAGCTATCCGGAGCGGGTGCCGTCCGATTTGACCTTCGACATGGCTGCTCTTGGTCAGCTCAATTTTGAGCCGCCAGACTTTGCCCGCTTCCCCTGCCTGCGCCTTGCCTACGAGGCGGCAGAGAAGGGAGGCGCTCATTGCATTGCACTTAACGCCGCTGACGAGATTGCTGTCGAGGCCTTTCTGGAAAGAAAAATCTCTTTTCCCGGCATAGCGCGTACAATAGAAGAAGTACTGCAGGCTACCCCCGAGACTCATCCCGGGACCATACGCGAGGTACTGGCTCTCGATCAGCTGGCACGCGAAATGGCCAGGGAAGTCCTGGCGAGGGCCGGACACGAAGCCGTCCTTCCCGGAAGCTAAACCCCTGCTGACAGGTTTTCATACAAACTCATGCCTTTTGCCCTAACTGCGATCCTTTCCATGCTCGTCGTGCTCGGCGTCATGGTGCTCGTACACGAGTTCGGCCACTTTGCGGTGGCTAAATTTTTCCGTGTCCGCGTCGAAGTCTTCTCTATCGGTTTTGGAACACGGCTGTTCGGTTTTCGTCGTGGCGATACGGATTACCGTTTGAGCCTGCTGCCCCTGGGCGGCTATGTCAAAATGGCCGGCGAAAATCCCACGGAGGAGCGAACCGGCGATCCCGGCGAATTCGCTTCACACCCTCGCTGGCAGCGCGTTCTTATCGGTCTGGCCGGCCCGGTCGCCAATTTTATCTTGGCCTTTGCGCTCATGACCGGCTACTACATGATGCACAACGAGGTGGAGCAGTACCTCTATGGGCCTGCGGTCATCGATCTCGTGCCGCAAAACTCCGCCGCCGCGCACGCCGGATTGCAAACCGGCGATCGCATCATCAAGTTCGATAAAGATGTAAACCCCACCTGGGAAAAAGTCCGCATCCGCGCGGCGCTCGATGTGAACTCGACTGTGCCGTTTATCGTGGAGCGGAATGTCAACGGGCAGACAACGCAGGTTCCCGGCTCGCTCTTCCTGGTGGACAGCAGCAAGGGGCAGGACTTCGAAATTGAAAATATCGGCCTGATTCCGCGCTACCAGAACGATCCGGTGAAAGTTCACAGTGTCGAGCCGAATTTCCCCGCCGATAAAGCTGGTTTGAAGGCCGGCGATGTGATCCAGGCAATGAACGGCCAGACGCTGCACTCCGTTGCAGCCGTCATGTCATTCCTGCAGCAGCAGAATGGCCAGCCCGTCACGCTGACGGTGGATCGCGGCGGCAAGTTGCTGACATTGCAGATCAAGCCAACCTGGGCTGACAACGGGGAAGGCCAGATGGGTTATCGTCTTGGCTTTAACGCTGAGCCGCCGCCCGTGCGCGTGGAGCAGTTGCCGTTGCCCCAGGCCGTGCGCCGCTCGGTTGTCTATAACCTGCACAACTCGGCTTATATTCTCGATGTGCTGCATCGCCTCTTTACGCGTCGCTCGGAAGTGCAACAGCTGATGGGCCCCGTGGGCATGGCGCGCTATACCGGCGAAGCTGTCACCATGCCGGGATGGCAGCCGATCATCACCCTGATGGCGCTGATCAGCATCAATCTCGGCATCTTTAACCTGCTGCCGATTCCAATTCTCGATGGCGGCATGATTCTGTTGCTGCTCATCGAAGGAACCATCCGCCGCGACCTGAACCAGCAGTTTAAAGAGCGGGTCTACCAGGTGGCTTTCGTCGTGCTGGTGCTCTTTGCTGTCTTCGTCATGTTTAACGATGTGTCCAAGCTCAATCTGTTCTCGAAGCTGAAACCATAGCGTAAGAGCCGTTACATAAAAAGCCTGCCGCGCGCGGGCTTTTTCTTTTTCGTTAGACTCGGAGTTGCATGAAACCATCCACCATGACCGTACGCGTCCGTTATGCGGAAACCGACCAGATGGGCGTTGTGTACCACGCAAATTATTTCGTCTGGTTTGAAATGGGCCGCGTCGAATGCCTGCGCAGGCTTGGCTTTGACTATAAGCAGATGGAGATCGCGGACGATTGCCACTTGCCCGTGGTCGAGGCTACCTGCCGCTACAAGTCTCCGGCCCGTTATGACGAGGTGTTGACGATCGAAACCGGCATTGTGGCGCTGCGCTCCAGCCTGATTCGTTTTTCCTATCGTCTGCTGCGCGTTGAGCAGGACAAAACTGCCTTGCTTGCGGAAGCGCAGACAACCCACGTTGTCGTGGATAGCCGCATGCAGACACGCGCTTTGCCGGAAAAGTATGCAGCAGCCATTCGTTCTCAAATGGAATAAAAATTTGCCCCAGGCTGCCCGCGGTATTCCGCAGACTGCTGTTCTGCCATTACACTGTTTCGGAGTTATTGAGGGTGTGTTTCGGCGCTCTCAAATTCCTGGAGGATGGACGATACATGCAGATTTTTTCCCGCGCCATGCTGATTGCTGCCGCTGCCGGATTGATCTTTACCGCCGGCTGCGAGACGGGGCGCACCAATAAAGATCATGCTGCGTGGCAGCGAGCCAACGATTTGACGACAACCGGGAAGCCGGAAATGGCCAAGGCTGCTCCGGCGACCGGCCAACCTCCGGTTCCCGGCTCTCCTACGGCCGCTGGAGAAGACGGACTACAACCTCTGAACGACTCCGAAGCGCGTCCCAGTCCCGGCGCGGAAGAAGGCCGCCCGATACCTTACAACCGCCAAAAGAAAGACGCGTTTCAGCGCCAGTAATCGTTGTTTGTTCAGTCGAACGTCAACTCTTCCGCGACTGCGCTAATCCTGCTCCGGGAAGGGATAGCCTATTCCGCCTGCTGATCGTATGATCGTCCGCAGATTGGAGTGGGTCCATGAAGAGGCAGCTACGTTTAGCATCATCTGGATTCGGTGTAACGCTATGCATGTTGGCGCTCGTGATTTTACCGGTCGCCTTGACGCTGCACACAGTCAGGCTCAGCATGCTGCGCCCGGATGCGCCGCCGGATGCGTCGCCTTACGGATATACCGTCAGTCTGCTCCTGTTCCTGGTGCCTTCGCTTGCAATCGTAGTCTGGTTTCTTTCACAAACGCAGCTCAGAATTTCAAAACGAGCCTTTGGGTGGACAATTGGGCTGCTGTTCCCCACCGGGGCCGTACTGGATTTCTTCTTTGCCAGATACTTCTTCATCTTCCCAAACTCCGGAGCTACGCTGGGAATCAAAGCGCCGGCTTTGGGTGGCGGTGTGCCCCTTGAGGAATACCTTTTTTATCTCACCGGCTTTATTGCCACGGTGCTGTTGTACATCTGGTTGGACGAATACTGGCTTGGTCTTTATAGCATCCCGTCGAACGCCTCGGAGCGTGTGAGCTTCGATCGGCTCTTGCGCTTCCATCCAGGCTCCATGTTGCTGGCTATCGCCCTTATCGGCGCAGCGTTTGCGTATCAGCGCCTCTGTTTGCCGGATCCGGCAGGTCATTTCCCCGGCTACTGGATTTTTCTGGTTCTGGTCAGTCTCGGGCCGTCAAGCATGTTTCTGCCCACGGCCCGCCCAGTGATCAATTGGCGTGCGTTGAGCCTTACGCTGTTCGTCATCCTTATCACCAGCCTTCTTTGGGAGGTGACGCTGGCTTTGCCGTATGGATGGTGGAATTTTCGCGAACAGCAGATGATCGGCATTCGTGTGACCGCCTGGTCTTATCTGCCCATCGAGGAAGTATATGTCTGGATTGGAGTTACTTACAGCAGCGTCATCGTCTACGAGATAGTGAAGCGCTGGAAATCGTCCGGCAAATCGGCGCGCCACGCTTTTCTCGGCGGAAGCTAGTACGGGTAAGAATTCGCACGGCAGTCATAGCCATTCCGGCGTCGGTTGGCATATTCTGCGAAAGCAGTTTCTCCCCCGGGCCCCGTATTCATATCCCATTGTTTAAAAGGATGAAGCATGAAGCTCATATCTACGTTGAGTTATGCCCTTAGCGGCAATGTCGCCGGAAAAGGAAACTACGGCGGCGATCTCCGCTTATTTTTCAGCCACCTGAATCCTGCAGACTGGAAGGCAACGCCCGCGCCGATTTCGTGGCAGACAGCCGGCGGTTCCGTGGCCGATACCTATAATCTGCCGTCCGGCGATACGATTGGACTGCACCTGAATCTGATTGCCGATGTGCCCGGGCGCATATACATCTTTGGCCCCATCCAGGTAACCACGGCCGGCGGTGGAAGCTACGGCCCGCCGGTAGGGCAGGCTGCAAGTCAACTCTTTGTGCCCGGCGCCCCGGTCATCGCTACTCTGCAAGGCCGCAGCCAGGGAACGCAGGGCGCCGTGCAGTTCGATACCGGATTTGAATTGATTGTGCCCTGGGATGGAACTTCAGCCGATTGTTATGGCCGTTGGTGGGCCGTCTGGCATTAAACGTAGATGAGCGGTGCCTCCACTCAAGCCCGATTTGGCTTGAGTGGGGTAGTTCAGCAATCAAACCAATGTCAACCCCTAGGCTATCTAAATAAATGAAAACAAGCTACATAGCAGTGCAGGGAATTACGCCTGATCTTGGTAAAATAAAGAAAAGGGCCAAAAAATCCGAGTTGATCCGCTCGTCACAGCGTAAGCCGCTTAAAACAAACGATCTCGGTACAGAATCGATCCTGTAAATAATTGAAAATAAAGGATCCCCGTACAGAATGGGGGGAGGGGCTGTTTACTTTTCCCGGGCTACCACAAAATCCGGAACCCACAGTAAAGCACGCTTGAAGTCTGAATCCGGCAGCGAAGCGAGGGCATTTCTGGCGCGTTCAGCATGTTTGAACGCCGTATTCATGGCGTAATCCACGGAATGGTTGCGTGAGAGGGCTGCGAGAATTTGATCGTGGGTAACGCGGTCAAAGTTCTGGTCGGTAAGAACGGTGAGAATGGCTTCGCGATCCAGCGCCGAGCCGTTTTCGAGGGCATGGATGACGGCCAGCGTCGCTTTGCCTTCGCGCAGGTCGCTGGCCACGGGCTTGCCGAGAACCTCTTCTGTAGCTGTCAGGTCAAGCACGTCATCGACGATCTGGAAGGCCATGCCGAGGGCGTGGCCGTACTCGCCCATACGGTCTTCGTCTTCGCCGGCAACCTGCGCCAGCACCGAGCCCAGGCGCATGGAAACTTCAAAAAGGCAGGCCGTCTTGCGATAGATAAGGTCGTAGTATTCCTGCTCGGTGACGGGCCGTCCCAGGGTCTCCATCTGCAGCAGCTCGCCTTCGACCATCTGCTGCGTAAGGCCGATCAGGAGATCGAGCACACGGAAATTGCGTTCTTCCAGCGCGACCCGGAAGGCCTGCATGTAGAGCCAGTCGCCCGCCAGCACACACTTGGCGTTGCCCCAGGTGGTGTTCGCCGAAGGGCGGCCCCGGCGCGTGTCGGCAGCGTCGATAATGTCGTCGTGGACGAGAGTCGCGGTGTGCACCATCTCGACGACAGCGCCCAGGCGCACCATGCCGTGCCCCGTGTACCCCTGCGATTTGGCCGCCAGCAGCAGCAGCGAAGGACGAATGCGCTTGCCGCCGCCTTCGCGCAGGTAGTCGGAGATTTCCGTGATGGCCTTAACGGAAGAGACAGCGTCGTCGCCGAATTCGCGCTCGATGGCGCGCAGATCGTCGTGCAGCAGGTCGAAAACCTCTTTTGCTGTCGCGATGGTGGTTGTGCTCACTTGCTCTCCGCTCAGGCTCAAAAAACTTCGTCCCGTACTTTCTGCTAATTCGACCGGTAGTTCGTAAATTGCATGTCGATGCCGAGGTCTTTGCCCTTCAGCAGCGCAATCACTTCTTGTAGAGTATCGCGATCTTTGCTGCTGACGCGCACCGTATCGCCCTGGATGGAAGCTTGCGCCTTCTTCTTTGAATCCTTGATAAGGCGCACGATCTCTTTGGCCTTCTCGCTGGGGATACCCTGCTGCAGGGTAATTTTCTGGCGAACGCTCGACCCCGAAGCCGGCTCGACCTTGCCGTAAGTGAGCGCTTTTAATGAGATGCCGCGCTTAACCAGCTTGTGCGAGAGGATTTCTTTCACCGCCTCGAGCTTGTACTCATCCGAGGAGGCGAGCTGAATTGCATCATCGCCCTCAAGGTGAATCTCGGATTTCGAGTCCTTCAGATCGAACCGCGCGCGGACTTCCTTAATCGCCTGATCGATGGCATTGCGTACTTCCTGAATGTCTACCTTGCTTACGATGTCGAAGGAGTTATCCCCAGCCATAAATCACTCTCTATTCAAGATTATCAGCGCAATCGCGGATAGGACCGCTATCTTCAGTGTGCCATGTCGGCAGCAATACTGAAAAATCGATGAAAATTTTCCGTGGTGCGGGAAGCTACTTCGTCCACCGTCAAATGGCGCACTTCCGCGATTTTGGCCGCGACTTCGGCAACCCAACCCGGCTCATTACGCTTGCCCCGGTTCGGCACAGGAGCCAGAAAAGGCGCGTCTGTCTCAACCAGCATGTGGTCCAATGGGACTCTCTCCGCTGCATCCCGAATCGGCTGCGCCTTGGGAAAGGTGACATTTCCGGCAAAGGAGATAAGGAAGCCGCAATCCATGGCCCGCCGGGCATGCTCCCATTCCCCGGTAAAACAATGCAGGATACCGCCCAGGCCACTCGGCGCCCACTCGGATTCGATCATATCCAGGGTGTCATCCCATGCGTTAGTGCTGTTATCGGATGGCCGGCAATGAATGATGATCGGCTTCCTGTGAGCGGCGGCAATTTCCATCTGCTGCCGGAAGACCGTCTTCTGCTGTTCGCGGGGGGAGTGGTCGTAGTAATAGTCCAGTCCGATTTCGCCGCAGGCGATCACCTCGGGCTGCTGCAACAGGCCGTTGAGCTTGTCGAACGCTGCTCCGTCGGCTAACTGAGCTTCGTGCGGATGGATGCCGGCGCTGGCGAAAATACGCGGCGTCTCCGGGCGCCCCGCATAGGCCCGGCTGAGGTCAAGCGCGCGATGCATCGTATCGGGGCCATCCCCGATACCGATAGAAAGCACCGTTCTTACCCCGGCACCCCAGGCACGCTGCAAAAGAGCATCGCGGTCCTCATCATAGCGGGCGCTATCGAGATGTGCATGCGAATCGACGAGCACTATTGGATACCTATTTCAGTCGAGCGCCGACTTCGATATCTTCGAGGAATCCGGCGAGCACCGGCTTACCGTCGCCCAGGGAAGCGGCGACGATCATGCCGTTCGATTCCAGTCCACGCAGCTTGCGGGGGGCCAGATTGGCGACAATCACAACCTTTCGCCCAATCAGCGACTCCGGAGTGTACGCTTCTGCGATACCGGCAAGAATCTGGCGCGTCTCATAGCCGAGATCGACTTCGAGGCGTAACAGCTTGTCAGCCTTGGGTACGCGCTCGGCTACTTTGATTTGCGCAACGCGCAACTCAACCTTCGCAAAGTCATCGATGGTGATCTTTGCGTGTTCGGGCGCGACGGGAGCCTGACCGGCGGCTGCGGCTGCTCCAGCGGTCTCTGCGGGAGCAGGTACTGCTGTCGTTTGCGTTTCTGTGGGTGGCGCAGCTGGCCCGCCGGTAATGTCATTCCGAATCGCGCTACCAATAGCTGCGACGGCGCTGCTTTCACTGGTGGATTCGGAGATGGCGACGGCTAGGCCGTCCACAATGGATTCGAGCTTGGAGGTGTGGTGCTTCGTCTCCGATGGCTGCGCGGCCTCGATTGCTTTTGCGTTCTGTTGTTCGATGTCTTGCATACGGGTAATTGCGTCCTTTTCTGCGCGAGGAAAGACAGGGCCGAGATCGCCAAGCTTTGTCCCCGGCTTCAGGTCTCCCCATTTGAGATTTTTCAAATCGGCTTTCTTGATGTCCCCAAGCCCAAGCTGTGCCCATACTTTTGCGGAGGCGTCCGGCAGGATGGGATACACGAGTGCGGTAATGATACGGATGGCTTCCGCAGCGGTGTAAAGTATGTCGGCACGGTAGAGCCGCATATCCGCTTCGCTCACGTCGCCATGCGCTTTCCATGGAGCGCGGGCAGTGAGGAAACCGTCAACTGCGCCGATCAGGCTCCATACGGATTCCAGCGCGCGCGAAAAATTGAGCGCATCGAACTCTTTTCCGAAGGTTGCGATGTAGCTTGCGGCATCCTCGCAGAGACCCGGATCGCATGTCACGGCTGTGGGAACAATGCCGTCGAAATACTTCTGGATCATCGCCAGCGTGCGGCTGGCGAGGTTGCCGTATCCATTGGCAAGATCGCTGTTATATCGCTGCACCAGCGCGTCAAAGGAGAAGCTGCCGTCGTTGCCGAAGACGATTTCGCGCATCAGGAAGTAGCGCAGAGCATCGGCTCCGAGAACATCGAGGATCGTCTCTGCGCGAACAATGTTGCCGCGCGACTTCGACATCTTGCTCTCTTCAAAGAGCAGCCAGCCGTGCGCCACAATGCTCTTCGGCAGCGGAAGTCCAGCGGCCATAAGAAATGCAGGCCAGTAGACACAGTGGAAGCGGCTGATCTCCTTGCCGATGATTTGCAGGTCGGCAGGCCAGTACTTTTCAAACCTGCCGGGGTCATTGCTGCCGTAGCCGAGCGCCGTGATGTAGTTGCTTAGAGCGTCGAGCCAGACATAAATCACGTGCTTCTCGTCGCCCGGAACGGGGATGCCCCACTTGATGCTGGTGCGGCTTACGGATAAATCCTTGAGTCCGCTGCGCACGAAGGAGATGACTTCATTGCGGCGCGTTTCCGGGCGGATGAAGTCCGGATTCGATTCGTAGAACTCCAGCAGTTTGCGCTCGAATGCCGAGAGCTTAAAGAAGTAGTTCTCTTCGCTGATTGTCTCCGTAGGGCGTCCACAATCGGGGCAGGGCGCGCCGGGAGCAACGTCAACATAGGCTTCATCGAATACGCAGTACTGACCGGTGTAGGAGCCTTTGTAGATGAACCCGCGGTCTTTGAGCAGCGTGAAGAACTTCTGCACCGCCTGCTTATGACGTGGCTCCGTGGTGCGGATGAAGTCGTCATAGGTCAGGCCCATGCGATCCCACAGACCGCGGAACTCTGCCGCGACACGGTCGGTGAATTCCTGCGGCTGGATGCCGGCCTGCTTTGCCGAGCGCTCAATCTTCTGGCCATGCTCATCGGTGCCGGTCAGAAACCAGGTATCAAAGCCGAGAGAACGCTTTCGCCGCGCTACCGCATCGGCAACAATCGTTGTATACGCATGGCCAATATGTGGCCGCGCGTTGACATAATAAATCGGAGTGGTGAGATAGAACTTTTCAGAGCTTGGCATGAAATAGAAGGTCTAAGCCGCTTCTTGTATCTTAAAACATCCGAGGCCGGGCGCATGGACGATGACATTTCAGCTCTCAATAAAGCTGATGGAAGCCCACATCTCTTCAAGATGTAGGGCATCCGCTCCGTGCCTGATAAAATCAAGCAGTAAATTCAAGCATTTTGATCTGTCGAGCGCCAGAATTTTCTGCTCGCATTTCCCCGGTGAATCTACGTGTATTTAAGAGAACAGAAAAAGCTGATTGCACGCCTTCGCACTATCCTGCGCGACAAGTTTCAGGTGGAGATGGAAACACTTGCGATTGAGCAGCCGCCCGAGATTAAGTTCGGTGAGTATGCGCTGCCTGTTGCCTTTGAGCTGGCTCGCAAGCTAAAGAAGGCGCCTCGCAAGATTGCCGAAGAGATTGTCGCGGAGTTGTCGCCGCTTGAGGGTTTTGCCGGGTTCGAGGTTGCGGGAGCGGGCTATATCAATGCGCGTCTCGATCGCAGCATTGCAGCAAGAGATATAGCCGGCGGCTCCGATGTTCCTGCGCTGGAAGCGCCGATCCACTCGCTGGTCGAGCACACGAGCATCAATCCGAATAAGGCCGCTCATGTCGGCCATTTGCGCAACGCCGTTCTCGGCGATACGTTCGTGCGTCTGCTGCGCGCTGCCGGGCAAAAGGTCGACGTGCAGAACTACATAGACAATACTGGAGTTCAGGTCGCCGACGTCGTTGTTGGGCTCATGCATCTGGAAGGCCTTTCGCTGAAAGATGTGGAGGCGCTGGTCGCGAAGCTCGCGGCAGACGGCGAGCGCATTGATTATTTCTGCTGGGATCTCTATGCTCGCGTTTCGCAATGGTATGACGCGGACGAGTCGCAGAAGCAGGCCCGTAAGCAAGTACGTCTCGATACTTTGCACGCCATTGAACATGGCAGCAATGAGGCGGCGCAGATTGGAGAGATCATTTCTACCGCTGTGCTCCGCCGTCATCTGGAGACTATGCTGCGCCTGGGCATCGAGTACGATCTGCTGCCCCGCGAGAGCGAGATTCTGCATCTGCACTTCTGGAATCTTGCCTTCGAGCAGCTGAAGGATAAAGGCGTTCTCTACTTTGAGACAGAGGGAAAGAACAAAGGCTGCTGGGTGATGAAGCGCGCAGGGACCATGCTGGCCGAAGACACTGCCGGCCCGGACGAAGATGCAAAAGTCATCGTGCGCTCGAACGGCACCGTTACATATGTTGGCAAGGACATTGCTTATCATCTCTGGAAATTCGGATTGCTGGGCCGCGACTTTGCCTACAACAAATTTTTCGAATACCCGAACCACACCTGCTGGATTTCAGCCGAACAAGGCGAGTCTGACCATCCGCATTTCGGCGGCGCGCAGGCCATCTACAATGTGATTGATTCTCGCCAGTCCGATCCGCAGGCCAATGTCATTGAGGCATTGCGCGGGCTTGGATATACCGATCAGGCCGATCACTACACTCATTTTTCCTATGAGATGGTGGCCCTTACGCCGCGATGCGCTGAAGAGCTTGGCTACACCATTGCCGAAGAAGATCGCAGCCGCCCCTACATCGAAGTCTCGGGCCGCAAAGGTTTCGGCGTAAAAGCCGACGACTTGATTGACAAGCTCATTGCCGCCACCCAATCGGAAGTCGATAGCCGCCACCCTGAACTGAGCGAAGCGGAGCGCAGTCAGATTGCTACCGAAATCGCCGTCAGTGCTCTGCGCTACTTCATGCTCAAGTACACGCGCAACACGGTCATTGCTTTCGACTTTAGAGACGCACTCAGCTTTGAGGGCGAAACCGGGCCCTACATGCAGTATGCTGTGGTGCGGACTCGCAGCATCTTCCGCAAAGCCGGAATTACCGCGGAGCAGGCGCTGGCTGATTTTGCAGTCGTTGACGCATCGCCCTTCCTTGCCGGAGAAGAAGGAGACGGCATCTGGCAAGTATGGTTGCGTGCGGCTAAGACAACGCTGCTGCTCGATCAGTGCATTGCCACCGCAGAGCCGGCGTACCTGGCCAAGCATGCTTTTCAGTTAGCGCAGGAGTTCAGCAACTTCTATCGCAAGCACCATATCCTGACCGAGGGCGACCCTGAGCGGAAGAAATTTCTACTGGCAACTGCTGCAATCACTCAACGCGAACTGATTCGCTCCCTGGCATGGCTGGGGATTACAGCCCCGGAAATGATGTAGGAGAAAATAGTATTCCGTAATGAAACTGTGGATGGGCCTGAGCAAAACCAGCGTGTTCAACCTTTGACTCAGACATAAGCATTTGATATAAAAATCAAGTGGAGCATCCCCTGTTCCACAGACACTCCTCAGTAGCTCAATGGCAGAGCATTCGGCTGTTAACCGAAGGGTTGTAGGTTCGAGTCCTACCTGAGGAGCCAATCAATTCAACAATTTAGAAGCACCTCCTTCTACCATGTTGGGAAAACTTCAGAGTTAACCCTTCGGTTTTCACACGACTTTGGCTGCCGTCCAATCTGTCTTAAAGCATCGAACTGCACATCCCAATCGCCCATGACTGTTTGTGTCCGCGAGTTCATCGCTTGGGGTAGATTGCGCGAACAACCAGGGAGTCTTCGCCGATAACGCGCGCTTCTCCGGGGCAGGTGGCACTTCGGCAGCTACGCCGGCCTTTGCAGGCATGCTGGCGCTTCTCGAACAGAAGATCGGTTCCCGCCTAGGCAATGTCAACTATGTTTTGTATAAGCTGGCAGCCACGAAGTACAGCACCGTCTTTCATGACATAACGGAAGGCAACAACGCTGTGGTCTGTACCCAGGGCACTCCAAACTGTGGAACGAACGGGTTTACCACCGGCTATGACGCCGGTACCGGATACGATATGGCGTCCGGGCTGGGCAGCGTCGATGCGGCACAGATGGTGGCGAACTGGAGTTCGGCGACAGGCGCGAGCTCAACAACCACGCTGACAATCGACGGCGCAACGTCGGCGGTCAACGTAACGCATGGCACAAGCCTGAATTTTAGCGTGAGTGTCGATCCTGCAAGCGCCACCGGCGTTGCCGGACTGGTGACTACGGTAACTGCTTCCGAGGGGCAGCCCACTCTTAACGGTCTGCCGTTTACGATCCCGATTAACCTGGGCTCAGGTACCAGTAGCTATAACGGCCTCCCCGGCGGCCAGTACACGGTGTATGCCTCCTATGGCGGCGACACCACAACGTCGGCCAGCCAGTCGAATGCGATCAGCGTGAACATCGCTTCGGAGGCCAGTTCCACAAAGCTCTGGGTGAATGCCTACTCAGCCCCGAGCGAAGCGCCAATCGCAAACCTGAACGCAATTCCCTATGGGTCGTACATCTTCTCCGAGACTTCCGTATATGGCACGGCAGAAGGCTATGACGCCTCGCTTGGTTACGCGACGGGCACGATGACAATGCTCGACAATGGAACCTCCATCGGCACTGCTCCCATCACCAGTGGCAACTTTGCTTCGTTCCCAAGCCTGACGGCAGGCGTCTATCCCTACGCGGTGGGTGCGCACACCGTAACGGCAACATACCCCGGCGACGCCAGTTACAAGGCGAATACATCCAATGCCGTCAGCTTTACGGTGGTGAAGGGAGCGACGAAGTCCGTGCTGTATCCAGCTACGGCGACAGTGTCATCTTCGTCAACCGACAACATCGAGGTGGACATTACAACATCCAGCCTGGGTAATCCGCCCACCGGCACTATCACCCTTACGGCGAATGGAACAACACTGGGAACCACTTCCGCGTTGAACGGCGGAGCGTCTCTCAGCGACGGCACCGCGGTAGCTTCGGCCATTTTCCCGGTGCAAGGCTCAAAACTGGTCAACGGCATCAATACGCTGACGGCTACTTACAGTGGCGACTCGAATTATGCAGGCTCGACGGGTACGACCACAATCACGATGAATGGGTCAGGTTTTGCGCTGAAAACGACTGCAATCAACATGACCGCCGGCGCAACAACAGGCAACACTGCAACCATCACCGCAACGTCGTCGGGCAGCTTTGCCGGACTGGTGAACCTGAGCTGCGCCGTTACCACTTCACCGGCGAATGCAGCCAGCCCCATCACCTGCAGCGTGCCCTCGCAGCTGCTGCTGACGGGTACACACGCCGCTACGTCCACGCTTACGATTAACTCCACTGCCTCTACTACTGCGGGATCGTACATTGTGACGATCACCGGCACAGATGCGGCAACGGGCAAGATTACCGCGTCAACGACAAGCGCCGTGACCGTAACCGGTGAGCCCGCGATCACGCTAACCGGCAGTCAAGCCATTACATTGACTGCAGGGGCTACCTCGGGCAACACTGCGAATCTCACAGTGACGCCTGTCAATGGATTTACCGGAGCTGTTGCTCTCGCCTGTACGGTGACAACGGCGCGGGCTGGAGCCACAGATCCGATCACCTGCTCCATCTCCCCATCTTCTGTCACGATCAGCGGCGCGGCAGCGGCAACTTCCACGCTTACGATCAGTTCGACGGCCCGTACGACTAGCGCCCTTCTCCAACCCTCATTGCGAAACATGAGCGGAACGGCGCTTGCAATCGGACTGTTCTTCCTTCTGCCGCTCAGGCGTATCCGTAAGCTTCGAGGATTGCTCGCGCTCGTCCTGCTGGCCGGCCTGGTTTCACTCGGTAGCCTGATGGGATGCGGCGGCAGCGGCAGCGGAAAGACTTCGCCCCCGGGCGGCGGTACCACGCAGACCGGAACCACCGCCGGCGCATACGTAGTAACAGTGACTGCAACCTCGGCGGATGCAACGACGCAAACAACAACAGTCAACGTGACGGTGAATTAAAACTCGGGCACATCTCCAAAACGACGCTGTAAACAAGCCTACTGAAGCCCGCGATCCATGCGGGTTTCAGCAGGAGGGAAAAGACTACATGCGTTGATGAGATGAGTTCCGGTTTCTCTGAGTAGTGCAGATTTTTGTAGTGCATAAGAACATCTAGGAGGCTATCCATGCTGCGATTGTTCCCTGCCGGCGCACGAACTGCCGCGCTGTGTACGATGATGATTTCAGGTATCGCGTTCGCCGCGCGGCCTGTACGAACCCTGCCGGTACGGTCGTATACGGCACTTAACCAGTCGACACAACAAAAGCGTTTCAAGACGCCGGCCGATATGGTCATGATCCCTTACTTAAAGTCGCATCTGAAAGCGGCTTCAGGTTCGAACCTATCGCCAAACAACGCCCAGGCAAACAACGGGAGCGATATCGCAACGCCAAACTTCGGCGGATACGTCAACGCTCCGATGTTCGATGCGCGTACCACTGCCTCCCTGGCATCGGACATCTTTGATACAGGCGTTACGGTCGAGCTTGAAGCCGACTTCAATAAGGATGGTAAGCCGGATGTCGCCACACTTCAGGAAGAAGGGACGCTCAATATCCTGCTGGGAGATGGTGCCGGCAATCTGGCCGCTCCAGTGAGCTACCTGAATCCAAACCAGGAGACAACCAACGTTCTGGTTGCGTATGCGGCGGACGTCAACGGCGACGGCAATCCCGACGTCATCGCCTACGACTACCTGAATAATGCCATGATCACCTGGCTCAACCTCGGCAACGGCACATTTAACGCCGCTGTCACTACGCCGCTCGATACCACGAATGGATACGCCAACAGCGTGTACGTCGCGGACCTCAACGGTGACGGCAAAGCTGACATCGTCTATGACATAACGGTCAATGAATCCACCTCGAGCAGCACTATCATGGTGGAAACGCAGCTCGGCGCCGGTGACGGCACCTTCGGCCAGCCCTCTGCAGCGAAGACACAGTCATTCACCGTTGCCGCCGATGCCCAGGAAAGCCAGACGGAAAGCATGGCAATCGCGGACTTCAACGGTGATGGCAAACCAGATCTCGCGCTCGGAGTGAATGAAAACCTCGGCACCACCGGCATATATATTGTCACCACGGCTCTCGGTAACGGCGATGGCAGCTTCGCAGCTCTGGGGAACGCGCAGCTTACCTCGGCGACCATCCAGGGACAGCAATTGGGACGGAATTACATTGTTCCGTTTAGCACTTCGGGAATTTACCTGCAGGATGTGAACGGCGACGGCAAGCTCGATATCGTCTCGGATATGGATGGAGCCGTCTATACCGCTCCCGGAAATGGCGACGGCACCTTCGGCACGGTTGTTTCCAGCAATGAGCCGATCTCCGATGCTTCCTCTGCGGCCATTCTGGATGTGAATGGGGATGGTAAGCAGGACTTCGTAGTTGCAGGCGGCACCCTTGGGGTTATGCTGGGCAACGGCGATGGCACCTTTGCCGAGCCGGCCTATGGAAGCCAGTTCATCATTGACGGGGCCGGTTCTAATTCGCTCGTAACCGGGGACTTCAACGGTGACGGCAAGCCGGATGTTGCCCAGCTTGGAGGCGATTACAAGCAGGTTTCTCTCTTCTTCAATACCGGCACAACCCTGCGCGGAGCTCCGGCGGTCACCGGCTCGGGCGATCCCATTGCCACCGATTGGGAGATGGTCACGAGCGGAAAGTACACTGCCTCCGGATATCTTAGCCCGCTGATGCTCTACGCCAATTACGCCACGAGTGTCTCCTCAGTCGAGACGATGGTCAACGACGGCAAGGGCAACTTCAAAGCCGTCCAGGCTCTTGCAGGTGGTGTGCCTTCCGACCTTGAATACTTCGAGCCCTTCCATGCCGACTTCAACGGAGATGGTCTGGAGGATATTGCTTACGCAAACCAAACCGGAGATGTTTTGGTTTCACTCTCAAAGGGAGATGGCACCTTTACCACTCCCAAATCCATCGGTCTCGGCGCCCAAGCCTGTCCTGAGTACTATGCCGATGCCCAGGATATCAACGGCGACGGCAAAGTCGATATCGTGGTTCCCTACGGAGGCGATTCCGCTTGCGGCTATTCTTCCGGAGGCGCCTCTGGTTATTGGGTAGCCCTGGGCAATAGTGACGGCACCTTCTCCAAGCCTGTCTTCACATCCTTCGGCACCGAACTCTACAGCGCAACCCTTGCCGATATGAACGGCGACGGCGTGCCGGACCTGATCCTCAATGATGTTCCGTTCATCAGCGGTTTCGGCTACCAGGTCTCCCTCCTTCCCGGCAACGGTGACGGCACCTTCGGCAACGCGATCACCATCGAGAGCAGCTATATCATCAGCGATGTTGCTGCGGCTGACATTAATAACGACGGCAAGATGGATCTCGTCCTCAGCGCCGAAGAAGTTGTGGGCAACGATACCACGACCGGCGGCATCCTGACGATTCTCGGCAACGGCGACGGTACCTTCAACGTGCCCTCCATGGTCACTTCGAACAACTTCTTCCTCGGGCTGCGAACTGCCGATATGAATAATGACGGCAATCAAGACATAGTAGCAACGCTCTACCAGCACCAGGGCCAGCCCGTCGAGTACTACGGTATGGTTACGCTGCTCGGCTACGGGAACGGTCTCTTCGCCGCACCAGTCAACCAGCTTGAAAGCCTGGGAAGCGAGACGCCGCAGGTAGGCAGCTTTTATGCTGATGGCGCCGTCGACGTGATGACCGAAACCGGCTATGGCTCGGCACTCTTCATGGGCCAGGGCGGTTCAACGCTTGCGCTCACTCCCTCGGCTACCGTTATCAACTACGGCGACAGCGAGACGCTGACCGCGACAGTTACGGCTGCTCTCTCTGGTCGCCCGGCGGCAACCGGCACCGTCTCCTTCTATGACGGAACAACGCTTCTGGGCACCGGTGCCCTGAGCGGCGGCACCGTCGCCTACGTTCCTGCATCGCTGGCGGTTGGCACGCACACCATCAAGGCTGTCTACTCGGGCGACGCCAACTTTAACCCTGCTACTTCGACCACCATCACCATTACCGTCGCCACTGTTGCACCGGCGTTTACCCTCACTGGTTCTCCCTCATCTGTTACGGTGACGGGCGGAGCGCAGGGTCTTGTGACGCTTGAGCTGGCGGCCAACTCTACCTTCAGCGGCGCGGTTACGCTCACTTGCTCGGGGATGCCGACCAATGGCACCTGCACAATCAACCCCGGCAGTGTGACGCTGACGGCAAACGGCTCTTCCACAGCAACTCTGGTTATCGGCACAACCTCTGCGAATGTTGCCGCATTGCAGCATCCGGCATCTCCGTGGCAAACTCCGGCAGCCGCGCTGAGCCTTGCAGCGATCTTTGGCATCTTCATCGGCCGCCGCAAATCTATTCGCATGCTCTCGACACTCGGGCTTGTTGTTCTTCTCTCCGCCGGTGCAATGCTGGTCGGCTGCGATGGCAGCAGCAGCTCGAAAACCGGGTCAGCACTCACAGTCACCCCGGGAACCTACACCGTGACCGTCACGGCAACACCTGCTTCCGGCAGTTCGGCTGCCAAGCAGACTGCAACGGTCAATGTCACCGTCAACTAACAATATTTGTTCGACCTTCCGCAAAGGAGCCGATTTGAGAATCGGCTCCTTCTTTTTTGCGCAGGCTATTCCAGTCTCGTGAGCGAGTGCGATCTACAGCTGACGAACACCTGCCGGGAGGCGCCACCAAGCCACCAAAAGCCATGACCATGAAGAGATGTTAGGCTTAAAATACTATATTCAAAATAGTCTTTTTGAGCTATCATACCGCATGGCCGGAAAACCCCAATATCGCGATCTCTTTCCAGGAGCGCTGGAACTGATGATCCTCAAAACGCTCAGTCGAAAACCCATGCATGGATATGCTCTCGCGCAACGAATCAAAGAGAGCTCATGCGACCTTCTCCAAATTGAGGAGGGCTCTCTCTATCCCGCTTTACAACGCATGTTGAAGGCTGGCTGGCTCGATTCGGAAAAAGGCCTGTCGGCTAACAATCGTTCCGTGCGGATTTTCAAGTTGACCCAAGCGGGAAGGAAACATCTGGAGAAGGAAATTCCAAGCGTTGAACAGATGTTTGCCGGAATCAGCCGCGTGCTTGCAATCGCAGAAAAATAGGGGAGGTCTTATGAATTGGCTCCGGCAGTTGATTTCACGGCGTCGTCATTACGAAGAGCTTTCCGAATTGATCCGCGAGCACATTGAGGAAAGTGTCGCCGTCCTAATGAACGATGGCATGCCGCGGGAAGAAGCAGAGCGAACTGCTCGCCGTGCATTCGGTAATGTCGTGTCCATCGAAGAGCGCAGCCGCGAAGTATGGCAATGGCCTACTTTGGAATCGACCGTTGCCGATTTGCGCTACGCCCTGCGGCATCTGTACAAGTCCCCCGGCTTCTCTGTCGTCGTGATCCTGTCCCTCGCTCTGGGCATCGGCGCGACCACGTCCATGTTCTCGCTCATCTATGCCGTGCTGCTGCATCCGGTTCCCTATGCCGATTGGCAACGCCTCACCTACCCAAGCTATCTGAACGACGACCAGCCGGGATCACCCGTGTGGTGGTTCAACCTAAATTGGCCGCAGTATCAACAACTGCTGAACGCCGGCTCAATCGAAGATGTGGTTGGCAGCACCAACATCCAATCCGAAATTACCGGTCAGGACATCCCCGAAGACGTCACCCTCACGTATATCACGGAAAATGTCGACGAGTTTTTGCGCGTCCCGGCCTTGCTCGGTCGCAACATACAGCGTTCAGACGCCCAACTGACCGGCGGCCAACCCATTGTGCTCAGCTTCGATTTCTGGATGCGCCACTACAATGGCGACCGCCATGTCCTCAATCGCACGCTTGAAATCGACCACAAGCCCTATACGATCGTCGGCGTTATGCCGCGTGATTACGCCTGGGAGCGGGACCTATACGTTCCGATGTCGCTGCTGCCCACGCGAGAGCGCTTGTCCATACTACCCGTCATGAAGCTCAAGCCTGGCGTAAGTCTCGCTGCGGCAGACACAGAGATCGGCGCGCTTTTGCATCGGTTCGCCAAAGATGCGCCGCAGCAGTTTCCCGTCCATTTTCGAATGCGACTGGAGCACATCACAGACCGCATCCTCTTCTCTGTCGGACGGACACTGGCACAGCTGGTGGTTGCCGTGCTCATGCTGCTTCTCATTGGTTGCGCCAACTGCTCAATTCTCATGCTGGCACGCGGCATGAGCCGCCACAGCGAGTTTGCAGTTCGCGCCGCTCTGGGAGCCAGCCGCTCTCGCATCATTCGTCAGCTGCCGGTTGAGTCTCTGGTCCTCGCCGTCACAGGTTCGTTGCTCGGCATCCTTCTCGCCTTCTGGATGTCCAAGCTCATCTTCGGCCTATTTCCAGACGTGTTTATGCACGAGTCTGTCATTCGCATCAACCTGCCGATCCTGGCATTCTCCATCCTCTTGGCAATGGTCAGCGGACTTCTCTTCGGCCTCGTGCCCTCGCTGCGCATGTCGCGTCCGGACATTGCGCAGATGATGCTAACGATCGGACGCAAGGTCGCTGGACGTACGGGCCAAGCTCGCTCGCTGAACTTCCTTATCGCCGCACAGATCACGCTCACCGTCGTGCTCATGGGAGCCGCTGGAGATGCCATCGGTGGTTTCATGAAAATGACGCATCGCGACTTCGGCTACGACCCCGCTCACCTGATATCGGTGCCCCTGCCGATCCATCATCATTCCTTGTTAACGCGGGAGAGTCGGGCGGCGTATATCGAGACGATGCGGCAGAAGATTGCAACCGTACCGGGTGTCACCCAGGTCGCCGTCTCTGCCGATGCTACTCCGCCCGATAGCGGAGAAAGCCGTCCGTTCGAGATACGCGGTGTAGCCTTCGCGCAGAGGCAGTTTATGCGCGCCGAGTTCACGGATGCAGAGTACTTTTCAGCGCTCCGCATTCCTCTTCTCGAAGGCCGCCTCTGGGACCAAGCGGAGAACGTGCGTGGCGCACCGGTCTGCATCATCAATCAAACGCTGGCGCGGCGATACTTTCCCAACGGAGGCGCTATCGGCAGCCAGATTCGCATGCCCGAGCTCGAAATTCCGGTTGAGAATCCCGGCGAGCTCGTTGGTGTTTCCGATTCGACTGGCTGGATGCAGGTAATAGGCGTCGTTGCCGATTCACTCGACAATGGACTGGACAAGCCCGTTTTGCCCGCGGTGTATACGCCCTACTCGCGCTTCATCTGGCAGTTCACCCAGTTTCTGGTTCGCACCGACGGACCGCCCCTTGCCATGCTGCACCCCATCCAACTCGCAGTCCAATCAATCAACTCCGATCAACAGATTGAGCGCAACGTGCGCGACCTGCAGCAATGGATTGATGCCCAACCAGAGGTCCAGCAACAACGGCTGTTTTCCATACTCTTCGGGCTCTTCTCTTCGCTCGCTCTCGCTCTCGCCTTGGTGGGACTCTACAGCGTCGTTTCGTACTCCGTCGCACAGCGCACCAACGAGTTCGGCATCCGCATGGCGCTTGGCGCGCAACGCAGCCACGTTCTCGCAATCGTCTCCCGGAGCATCGGGATCACCGCCGCCAGCGGTCTTGCTGCCGGTCTCGCCATCTTTCTTGCTATGCGCAGTCTGCTTGTGCATGTTGCAGGGAACAGTGACTCCAATCCGCTTATCCTCATGGGAGTCGTCGCGCTCTTCGCCCTTTGCGCGGCGCTCGCCTGTACGGTCCCGGCAATGCGCGCGACGTCCATAGACCCTATGCAGGCGCTTCGGACGGAGTAATCGATCACGAAAGCGATCTCATGTCGAGGCGTCTGCTCACTCCAGAATCTTAACCGTCGATAACAGGCAAAGCACTCATGGAGTGCTATCTGGATAAGTGACTCGGCGATTTATGGCTCGTGGAGACTGGAGCCGGCATTATCCGTTTTTGGTGGCTTGCCCTGCCGTGAGAGTTGGTTGTGCCGGTTTGGCTCATCGGGCAGCCGCAGATTCTCCTACTGCTTTTGCAAGCACCTTCGGCAAATGCACGGTTGAGATAAGCAGCAATGCATGCAGGATGCTAACTAAGACAAACGCTTGCACGAAAGAGTTGGAAATTGCTTCCGGCGACTGTCCGAGTCGCATTCTCCAGGCGAGAAATGTCGCCATGAGAGTTGTTACGGTAGGGCCGCCGAGCCGCTGAACGATGTTCAGTGTTGTAGTTGCCATGGGCAGTTCGCTTTTCGGCACGCCGTTGTATGCGGCTGAAATCGATGGGACGCCGATGGCTCCCTGTCCTATTCCTCGCACCAGCAATACTGTAGCGAACAGCGGGCCAACAACGTTATGGCGTGCCAAAGACGCAAGCGCAATCGCAGTGAACAGGCTCGTCAGCGATCCGCCCGCTGCCACATTTCGAATCCCGAACCGATTGGTCAGCCAACCCAAAGACGGATACACCACCATCATGCCTAAGCCGAGCGGCAGCAGCAGGAGACCCACCGCGGCCGGTGTGCGCGCGCAACTGCGAATCAGATAGAGCGGCAGCAGCATCTGCGTTGCAAAGACAATCCCGTTCTGGAGAAACTGAGTCTGCGCGGAGACGGGAAAGACCCCCTTGCGAAAGAGCTCCATATCTAATAGCGCCTGCCGTCCTTTGCGCAGGGCCGTGCGCGCAAATACCCCTACCATCAGCAGCCCGAGCGCAAAGCATACCCGTCCTGCACGATTGCGGATATGATCTGTGCCGTAAAGGAACAGCACCAGCGCGGGAGACAGTAGCAGAAAGCCCTGTAAATCGAAAGCTCGCCGTTCTGGACGGCCTTCATCGTTCGGCAGAAATAGAACGGCCAACACCAATCCCAGTGTGCCAACCGGAAGGTTGACCAGGAATAACCATCGCCACGTAAGGTGTGTGAGAATCGTGCCCGCGATGACGGGACCCAGGATTGGCCCGAGCAAGACCGGCATGGCGACATAGCCAAACACCTTTGTCATGTGCCGCCCGGCGGCCTGCGCCATGATCAGCTGCGCCATTGGCGCAAGTAAACCACCTGCCATGCCTTGCAAAATGCGAAATCCTATAAGCGACTGCGCTGACCACGCGGCTCCGCACAGTGCAGAAGTAAGGGTAAAGCCGCTGAAACACCAGAGATACAGCTTTCTGGTACCGACGCGATCTACAAGCCAGCCATTCAGTGGCATCAGCAGCGCCAGTGCCAGCAGATATCCGCTCGTGACCCATTGGATTGTCTCCAACGTGCTGTGGAGGTCCACAGCCAGAGTTGACAGTGATACGTTCACCACAGTCGAGTCGATCTGTGCCAGTAGCGACCCGAGGATTGCGACAGAGGCTACCTTCCAGAGATGTGCAGGCAGCCTCTCGGATTGACGCTCCCAGCTAGGCAAGGGCTTCCAGGACCTGCTGTGTGGTGCGCACATGCGACAGACGCGGAAAGATCGTCTTGAAGGCAAAGTCCTGCATCTCTGGCGAGAAGGTGCTGCACGCATCCTCAACCGTGATAAATGCAAATCCCAGGCCCGTACCTTGTCGCAACGTGCTCTCCACACCCATGTTTGTCGCGATCCCTGCAAGCACGATGGTCTCAACGCCGCGGTTGCGCAGTTCGGTCTCGAGCGTCGTCTGCGCGAACGCTCCCCAGTGACGCTTGCTGACCAACAGGTCACCGCTCTGCATGCCTGCGGCATCAGCAATCTCACTGGCAGCTGCCGGAATATCCTTCGGCAGTATCATCGCCTCATCCGTGGTCAAGGAGAGGATATCTTTGAGCGGAACGCGCACGTAAACCACCAAGGCCCCCTTTGCACGAAATGCTTCTGCCATGGCGCGAGATCGCTCCACGACCTCCCCGGCAGGGTAGGGTTTAGTCTCACGGCTCAGAACAGCGTTCTGCAGATCGATCAATACCAGCGCAGTTGTCTTCGGGTCCAGCTTCCACTTAGAACTCATTTCACTCCTGTTTGAATGTGAGGGAATCCTCGCATTCATAAAGCTAGAATATGAGGATGCACTCGCATTCGTCAAATTTGGTCCGACGCTCTCCTCAACAGGACCGGTCCACTCGGCGCGTCGGCGCATTTCTCGATGCAGCCGAGACGCTATTTGCGGAACTCGGGTTCGAAGCGGCAACGATGACAGCAATTGCGGAGCGGGCAGGCTCTTCGATTGGCGCTCTATACAGCTATTTCCCGGATAAGAAATCAATTGCCTTGGCGTTGCTGGACACCTATGCCGCACAGATTGAAGAATATTGGCGTCCGCTTTTCAGCGAGATCGTTTCGCTTTCGGCAGAGGAGTTTTCCGAGCGCTTTATTGACCGTTTTCTAGACTTCGTCGCCGAGCACCCTGCTTATCTTCAATTGCAGGCTGCGCCCATTCGGCTGCGTCGAAGCGTCGCGTCAAAACGCGCCTTCCGCGCTTCTCTCATCAAAGCTCTACTACTGCGTGTCCCTTCCATGACGCAGCAGAGAGCCGAGCTTTGCGCGAATCTCATATTGCAGATCGTGCGCGGCATGATGCAGATGTATAACGATGCCGAAATTTCCCAGAGGGCAGATGTGAGTGGAGAGTTTAAGACAGCTCTTTCTGCTTACCTGAAAGCTGTGTTCATGGAGGTCGCAGCTACGAATCCGTCCTTGTAAGTCGATCAGGGGACCAGAACAGCCTGTTAACCCAAGGGTCGTAGGTTCAAATCCTATCTGAGGAGCAAGATTTAAAGAACCTAATTTAATCCCTTCGAAGTCCACCCTACAAAGCCAGTGGAGACACCCTAGAAGGCCATACGATAGTGAAAAAATTAATATGGCAAAAAAAGCCCGCTCAAGAGCGGGCTTTTTTGCTTGAAACATTCTTACAGTGAGTTCATGTTCTGCAGGAATTCGGCATTATTGCGAGTTTTGCCCAGCTTATCGACCAGCAACTCCATTGCTTCGACCGGCGACAGCGGGTTGAGCACCTTGCGGAGCACCCAGATGCGCTGAAGGTCTTCCTTGGGGATGAGCAGCTCTTCCTTACGGGTGCCGGAGCGCTGGATGTCGATGGCAGGGAAGACACGCTTATCGACCAGCTTGCGGTCGAGGATGATTTCCATGTTGCCCGTGCCCTTAAACTCTTCAAAGATTACTTCGTCCATGCGCGAGCCGGTATCGACCAGGGCTGTGGCGATGATCGTCAGTGAGCCGCCTTCTTCGATATTGCGGGCCGCGCCGAAGAAACGCTTCGGGCGCTGCAGTGCGTTCGAATCGACGCCGCCGGAGAGGACTTTGCCCGAGGGCGGGACGATGGTGTTGTAGGCGCGGGCTAAGCGGGTGATGGAGTCAAGCAGGATGACGACATCGCGCTTGTGCTCGACCAGGCGCTTGGCCTTTTCGATGACCATCTCGGCGACCTGCACGTGGCGGGCTGCCGGTTCGTCGAAGGTCGAGCTGATGACTTCGCCCTTGACCGAGCGCTGCATGTCGGTGACTTCTTCCGGGCGCTCATCGATGAGCAGAACGATAAGAACGACTTCAGGATGGTTCGAAGTGATGGAATTAGCAATGGACTGCAGCAGCATCGTTTTACCGGTGCGTGGCGGGGCGACGATCAGGCCACGCTGGCCTTTGCCGACGGGCGTGAGCAGATCCATAACGCGGCCGCTGATATTGTCGCGGACAGTCTCGGACTTGAGGCGTTCCTGCGGATAGAGCGGCGTCAGGTTGTCGAAGAGAATCTTGTTCCGAGTCTCTTCCGGAGACTCGAAGTTGATGGCTTCAATCTTGACCAGGGCAAAGTATTTCTCGCCCTCATGGGGCGGGCGGACATTGCCGCTGATGGTGTCGCCGGTCTTCAGATCGAACTTGCGAATCTGAGACGGGGAGACGTAGATGTCATCGGGGCCGGGCAGATAGTTGTAATCCGGGGAGCGGAGAAAGCCATAGCCGTCCGGCAGGATTTCCAGCACGCCTTCGGCAAAGATGTGGCCTTCTTTTTCACTCTGGGCCTGCAGAATCTTGAAGATAAGGTCCTGCTTGCGGAGACCGCTGGCGCCGGGAATTTCGAGTTGACGCGCAATTTTGCTCAACTCCGTAATATTCTTTTCTTTCAGTTCGGAAATGGTCATTGTCACCTGCGGTGGGTAGGTTGTGTTTGGGAGGTTTTCTGGATGGGAGGAATCTTTTTCAGTCTTGCAGAATAATTCTAATCAAAAATGAAGGCCTGCGGCAGCAGGCGCAGCTTATGCTGCGCGCCGCTGCTGAACCTTGGATTTCTCCTCAACAACAGGAGCTGTTGCAAGCGGATTCGAGTAACGGAATCGAGTCATAACTTCGTTCGTGGTGTCCTGCACGCGGGTATTTGGTTTGTGCAGCTTACGAGTCGCCTTGGAAGCCAGTTGACAGAGTTGATAACGATTGGAAACGTGGGTCAGAGCCCCAAAAATCAAATCAGAACGCATCGTATTTTCTCCTTCATGTCGGAACAAATTCCACGATCCTTCGCGCTAAATCCGGCAGTGGATCGTTGGTGACCGAAACGTGCCGAAACTAACGTAATTCTCGGCTTCAACTCACCAGGGAACTTCATCTTTTTAGACGCAGATACTGCCATCTAAGATCAATCTTTTTTGCCCTTTCTTCAGCTCGTTGAAATTCGCACACAGTTGCGTTGACTTCTTATCTGCGTCGAAATTTCTGACTGGTTGCTGAAATTCAGGCGTGCCGTCTCTGAACGCATTACCGTGCATCGTTCAGGCCAAAGCTAAACATGCATTTAGATCTGGGACAAAAATGATTCAGGCAGACGAGAGAAGCAAAACTTTCCCGAAGCCATCAAAATCGCATCGGCACTTTTGACTTTATAACCGTTAAGTACACAGGTCAACACTTTTCTCATAGGAGTTTACCCAATTCTCCATGAATTGGAAGAAACCGATTGCATTCTGGGAACTTAGCGAGATCGGAGAAATTATTCATAAAAATCATATAAATACAAACTTTCATAGCATGATTTTTTGTGCATATTTTTCTTGACAGCGCGATAATTGTACTATTGTATTAATACAAAATGATTATCCGTGTTCAGCCCGGGCTTGGTATTCCCATCTATCTCCAGATCGAGTCGCAGGTGAAGCATGCCATTGCTGCGGGAGCCCTGCAACAGGACGATATTTTGCCGCCTGTGCGCAAACTGGCCGCAGAGCTGCGTATCAATCCCAATACAGTGGCACGGGCATACCAGAATCTTGAGCGGGATGGAATTCTACGGACGGTTCCGGGTGGCGGCTGTTATGTAAATGGCCTGAGTTCCGGGCTTCTGAAGTCGGAAAAACTACGCCGTTTGAAGCCTTTGGCAACGCAGCTCGCGGTAGAAGCGAAACAGCTTTTATTACCGCGTGCCGATCTGATCCAACTTCTGGAAAATTCATACGACGAACTGGGAGAGCCTCAATGAGCGATCTCGCAATCGAAACGCAATCAATGCACAAGCACTACGGGACATTGCATGCTGTGAAAGGTCTCGATCTTCATGTACCGGCAGGGTCGATTTACGGCTTCATGGGACGCAACGGAGCGGGGAAGACTACGACGATCCGGCTGCTTGCCGGGTTGGTTCGGGCTACATCAGGACAGGTGCGGGTACTCGGGTTGGATCCGCAAGTGGACCGGGTGGCGATGCTGGGGCGCGCCGGCTTTGTGATCGATAAGATGCTGCTGCCATCGATGACGGGCGAGGATATGGTTCGCTTCAACCGCGGATTTTTCCCGCGGTGGTCGGATGCCCTGGCGGCGAAGTATGCCGAGGTGCTGGAGATTCCGATGAAGCAGAAGTTTCGCAGTCTCTCAACCGGCAGCCAGACCAAGCTCTGCCTGCTGCTGGCGCTGGCGCAGGGAGCGGAACTGCTGATTCTCGATGAACCAACGGCAGGACTGGATCCAGTGGTAACAGATCAGTTGCTGCGGGTACTGGTGGACGATTTTGCCAACGAGGGCCGGACGCTCCTTCTTTCTTCGCACCATCTTTCCGAGGTCGAGCGCGTGGCCGATTGGATCGGCATTATCGACGGCGGCAGATTATTGCTGGAAGCGCCGCTTGACGATGTACGGTCGGGATTTCGGCGAGTTCGCTTGATTGGAGAGAATCTACCCTTTGGTTCGCGGAGCGAGATTTTCCGCACGAATACACGAGAAGGAACGACCGAATATGTGCTGCGCGGCAATGCTGAAGGCTTTCTAGGGGAACTGCGCAGCCAGGGTGCAACCGTACTCGATGTGGCGTCGATGAATTTGTCTGAAGTGTTTCTCGAAGTGGTGGGAAAGGGGGAAACGCATGTACCTGTGGAAATATTGGCGTGAGAGCCGAATTCTGTTCGGCGTGAGCCTGTTGGTGATTGGCGGATTATTCGTCGCGGTGCTTCGGGAGCGTTTTGAAACGAATGGAATTCCAGCCGAGCCTAGCGTGAACCAGATCGCGGCTTTGTGGATGGTATTCCTGAATCTTCAGATTTTTCCATTATGTTTTGTTGCCTGGATGTTCGGCAGTTTTGGCATAGGTCGTGATATGGGGGAGCATAGCGGCTCTTTTATCTTCAGCCGCCCGCGAAAACGTGCTCAATTCATGTGGCAGGATTGGAGCTTCGGACTTTTGCAGGTTCTGATGATTGATATTTGTCTTAACCTGGTTATCTGGCTTCAATTTCATCGTGCACTTGGGGCGGGAAGTATAGCCTTAGGCCACCAGGATATTGGCGTACCTGTGTCGCAGTTTTGCGGTATGACCTGCATTGCCGCAATTCTTCTGACAGCACTCGTTTTCAGTCTCACTTATTTTTCAACCATTGTTCTAAAAAGTGCTCGAGGAGTTTTTTTGAGCGCTGGTGTCTTGCTTGGATATATTGTTTTAGGCATGGTGATCCGGCATTATTGGCCGGGGCTTGAGCTGCCAAGTCTCTTGCTGCAGATATTCTCGTTCTCCCACCACACTCCCACAATAGGGGGCCATCTGGGGCTTCAGATCGCTATCCGAACTATGATTGTCCTGCTCTTTCCCATTGCTGCGCAATTCATGCTGGAGCGCGCCGACATTTAAGCCATAAGCAGTCCGCGCATGCACTTGAAAATCCAGCCTTTCTTTTGCGCAACCGGCTCGGCACATTAAGCTTGAGCTCACTCCGCCTGCAAACTGTATTTGACCTGATTCCGTTTCTGGCCGCTTTTTTATAAAAAGATAGAAACTGGAGCCTTTATACTGCATCTTTGTTTACATCGTTGTTCTCCGAGCAACGCGCAACACAATTTGCCCTCTAATGTAGAGGAGGTCTGGTCGCCTGATGACAGCACTTGCAGCAGCGCCTGTGGCAGAGTTTTCTCTGACGCACCAGTTTTGTAGCGTGCGATGCCGGAGCGAGGAGCTTTGTGCGTCGCTTACGCCTGAAGATATGATGGTGCAGTCATGTGCTGAGGCCAGTCCGGCAAAGTGGCATCTGGCTCATACCACCTGGTTTTTTGAGACCTTTCTCCTGCGCGAGCTTGATCCGGAATACAGGCCATTCCACCCGGATTTTCTGTGGCTCTTTAACAGCTATTACAACTCAGTTTCCGAACAGCCGGAGAAGAAGCTGCGCGCCTCTTTTTCCCGTCCCGGTGTGACCGAGGTTCAAGCTTACCGCCAACATGTGAACGACGCGTTGCAACGGCAGATGGAAGCGGGCTTATCTGTGTCGATGGAGCAGCGCGTCATACTTGGGTTGCACCATGAGCAACAGCATCAGGAATTGCTGCTGACCGATATTAAGCATGCCTTTTGGACGAATCCATTGCGCCCTGCTTATCGGGAGCTTTCACTGGAGACGGACGGCATTGGATTTCAGCCTGCGGAATGGAAAGAATATGCAGGCGGTGTGGTCGAGATAGGACATGCCGGGGAAGGATTCTGTTTTGATAACGAATTGCCGCGCCACAGGGTATTTCTGGAGCCGTTTTCGCTGGCATCGCGGCTGGTGACGTGCGCTGAGTACCTGGCGTTTATGGAAGACAGCGGCTATAAGCGGCCTGAATTGTGGCTTTCCGAAGGGTGGCAGACGGTGCAGTCTGAGGGCTGGCATGCTCCGCTGTACTGGCACCAGGACAAAGCATCGGGCAAATGGAGCGTCTTTACTCTGCGTGGTGAAGTTCCTTTAAATGCGCTGATGGATACGCCGGTTTGCCATGTAAGTTACTTTGAAGCAGATGCATTTGCCCGCTGGGCAGGAAAGCGCCTGCCTACGGAAGCGGAATGGGAAGTAGCAGCCGCGCCTGAAGATATAAAGGGAAACCTTTTGGAAAGCGGTAAGCTGCATCCATCGCCAGCGGACAGTCAGCAGATGTTCGGCAACGTATGGCAGTGGACAGCGAGCGCTTATCTTGGCTATCCGGGATTTCATGCGCTCCCCGGCGCGCTGGGCGAGTATAACGGTAAATTTATGTCAAATCAGATGGTATTGCGTGGCGGTTCCTGCGTGACACCGAAGACACACATACGCGCCAGCTACCGGAACTTCTTTTCTCCGGCAACCCGCTGGCAATTCTCCGGTATTCGACTGGCTAAGTAGTTTAATAGGGAGCGGGAACGATGCATGTAGTTTCGACTTTTCCACCTTTGCCAAAGGCGGCGCATACTCCGCTCGGATCGGAAGTTTATCGTGGGCTTACATCGCGCCCCAAAACTCTGAGCCCATGGCTGTTTTACGATGCTGCAGGTTCCGAGCTCTTCGAACAGATCACGGAACTGCCGGAATACTATCCGACACGCACCGAGCGATCCATTCTTGAAGCACATGCCGATCAAATTGTGGCTACTGCCGCAGGCTGCGAGCCGCTGACGATGATCGAATTGGGCGCGGGTACGGCAACCAAAACAGGGTTGCTTTTGAAAGCCGCGGTGCGTCGCCAGGACAAAGTAACCTATCACGCAATCGACGTTTCTGGGAGCGCTTTGGACGAGGCGAAACAACGCATCGAAGCCGAGCTAGAGGGTGTCGCGGTTGTGCCACGCGTTTGCGATTACACCGAGGGTTTGGGGCAGATTCAGGCACCGGGGCATCGCCGCATGGTGTTGTATATCGGATCGAGCATCGGAAACTTTGAACCTGCGGATGCACTGCAGATATTGCGCGATATTCGCAAGGAGCTGAACCCGGGAGAAAAGTTGCTGCTTGGCGTCGACATGGTAAAGGATACCGAGACGCTGCTGCCTGCTTATGACGATGCTGCGGGCGTGACTGCTGCATTTAATAAAAACGTGTTGGTGCGGATCAACCGCGAACTCGGCGCAAATTTTAATGTAAAGCTCTTTCGACATCGTGCGCGCTGGAATGAAGAATATTCACGCGTTGAAATGCATTTGGAAAGCCTGATTTCTCAGCACATCGTCATCCCTTCATTGGATATGGAAGTGACGATGCAGCGCGGTGAGACAATCCACACGGAGAATAGCTATAAGTTTCGTGATGAGAATGTCATTGAAATGCTGGAGCGGGCGGATTTTCACCTGAGCGATCATTGGACCGACGAACGGGAATGGTTTGGCGTTTATTTAGCGACCGCATGGTAAAGCCCGGGAAAGCCAATCACGACGATGTATTTCGAGCAGGATGAAAAATTGTGCGCGCATAGATGGGTCTTCAGGTAAGGGCTGCTTAGACTGGGCGAACGGTTTTTTCTCAAGAGTTGCGCTGATAACCGCCGCTTTTTCCGCCCGTTTTTTTCTCAAGACGAACTTCGCGAATCACAATGCTCTTATCGAGAGCCTTGCACATGTCATAAATCGTGAGTGCGGCAACAGAAGCAGCCGTCAAGGCTTCCATCTCCACGCCTGTTTGTGCGGTTGTTGCGGCTCTGCTGCGAACAGCAATGCCCTCGGGCGTTGTGCTTGTTTTCACATCGATGAATGTCAGCGGCAGAGGGTGGCACATGGGAATCAGGTCGGATGTGCGTTTTGCCGCCTGAATTCCGGCAAAGCGGGCGACTTCCAGCGGATTGCCCTTTGGATTGTCAGGTAAGGCGGCGAGAACCGCAGGGGAAAGCGCAACGAAAGCAAACGCCTCCGCCTCGCGGCGTGTTGCGGAATTGCTGCTGACGTCCACCATCCTGGCTTCGCCAGCATCATCGAAGTGTGAGAGTTTGCCCATGCAGATAGCCTAAATCAACAGCACCGAGACATATTCGCCAGCTTTAAGATTGTCGTGATCGGATGGCACTACGGTGAAACCATTCGCGGAAGCAGTTGCTGCGAGATCGCCCGATCCTTGCCAGGGAATGATGGCTGCTGTTGCCTCTTGGATAGCGAAGTCAATGTGCGATGGAAGAAAACGAGTAAGGCCACGCTTGACTGTTACATTGTGCGTGAGTTTCGCCTGTGCAAATTTCGGTCCTCCATGAGCGTCACCGCAGAGTGCCGCAATCAGCGGCTGCGCAAAGAGCAGGAATGTGACCATGGTGGAAACCGGATTGCCCGGAAGGCCGAAGAAGTATTGCTGCGGCAATTTTCCGAAAACAATGGGGCGTCCCGGCTGAATCCTGGCTCCAGTAAAAAAAAATTCAGCTCCGAGCGAGAGCAAAGCCTGCTCGACAAAGTCATATTTTCCCATTGATACTCCACCCGATAACAACAGCAGATCGCAATGGGAGGCGCTGAGAATCGCGGCTTCAATCTCGGTCTTGTCATCGGGAGCTATGGGGAGAATGACCGGCTGCGCGCCTGCTTTGATGGCCTGTGCGGCTAAAGAGTAACTGTTCGAGTTGCGAATCTGATGTGTGAGGGGAGTATGTTCCACTGAGACGAGTTCATCCCCGGTGGCAAGGATCGCAATACGCGGACGGGCATAAACGGGAACATTTGCATAACCGCAGGCTGCCGCAGCGGCAATGTGCGATGCGTTGAGCCGTGTGCCGGGAGGCACAATTACTTTTCCTGATGTGGCCTCCGCTCCGGCGGGAACAATGTTTTCTCCAGCTGTGGGAATGCGTCCGGGCTCGATCCGCAGTGTATCGCCATCAACCTGAACATGCTCCACCATGACAACGCAATCCGCCCCATTGGGAACTGGAGCGCCGGTCATGATTTCGACGGCTTCACCATCGCCTATGGGTGGTCCATCCCAGATCTCGCCTGCGCGCAATTGACCAATAACGCGGAGCGGCTTTGGTGTCTGGATATCTTCGGAGCGGCATGCGTAACCATCGCGAGTTGAACGGGGGAACGGCGGCTGATCGCGATCTGCAAGTACAGGCGCGGCAAGAACACGGTCGATCGCAGCCAACAGCGGCAGGGTTTCAATTGCAGGCTTACGAAGCAGCAAAACCTGCGCGTGTTGCTGAACTACGTCCGCCGCAAGGGCATACTCAAGTACAAGATCAGGCACAGGGAGATTCTATCGCCTGGTCTGTGCGAGTTTGCGAATTCTCAATACACAAAAAGAGCGCCACTTCTGCGGCGCTCTTTAGGAAATACGAACGGAAGCTACTTCTTGTTTGCCTTGTAGCTGCTCTTGATGGTTTCGCCCATACCCTGCAGTACACCCTTGACTTCATTGGAAAACGGACCATTGGGGTCAAGTTCGAGGTACTTCTGATAGGCTTCGACGGTGCCCGGAGGCGCCACAATTTTACCCGTCTTCTGATCAACAGTGGCTTTGCTGACTAACGCCTGGCCCTTCAGATAATAGGGAATCGGCTTGTTCGGATCGGCTGCAATGGCTTTGTCGGCTGCTGCGACGACACCATCGGTCTGGCCCGCGCGGCTCATGACAATGGCTTCATTGCCGTAGTACATAGCAGCCTGGCTGGGATTGATCTTCGCCGCAGCTTCATACGCAGCCTGAGCATCGGGAACTTTGCCTTCGTTAGCAAGTACTTCGCCGAGGGCATTGTTAGCGGCGGCCTGAATTTCCGGGTTCGGCTTCTTGCTGGCCGAATCGAGCTCGACAGCCTTCTTGAGAGAAGTCTCAGCATCGCTGTTCTTCTTCTGTCCGGCTTGGGCAACACCCAGCTCGAGCCAGAGGACGGCTGCATCCGGCTTGGCCTGCGTATCCTTCAGCATCAACTGTTCGGCTTCCGCGTAGTTCTTGGCCTTATTATCGTTTCGAGCCGTGGTGAGATCGGCGTTCAGATTCTTGATGACCGCGTTCTCCTTCACTGCTTCGGCATTCTTACCCTTCAGCTCTTCCAATTGCTTACGCTGTTCGGGAGAGAGCTTGCTGATGTATTCCTGGCGGGTCATGTCGAAGTCCTGCGCGGTGTCGGTTCCCGCAGTGATCTTCACCGACTGGAACTGATCGAGGACCTTATCGGGCGGTGTGTCAGGCTTGCGCAGCGAGACGGTATAGTCGCCGGCGGCGATGCCGTCACCTTTATAGTCGCCATTGGAATCGGCCTTAAAGGTGTACTTTGCGGTTTTGCCGCCGTCAGTGGACAGAGTGACGATGCCGTCGGTGACTGCTACGCCCGCGGGATCCTGAATATGCCCGTGGATTTTGCCCGTCTGCTCCTGTGCGAATGCGGGGGTAAGGACTGCCGGCAGGAACGCTACCAGTGCGAGCGCCAGCCAGAGCTTCGTCTTTCTCATATTTTCTCCTCAAGGACGCGACTGTTTGCTGGTGCGCGTGCCGGGTCCTTTGTTCTTTCAACCTTCTGGCTCCGGAGCTTTGTCCGGATCTGCCAGCCTTCAGCATACTTCAGCGTAGGGGATGCGGTCTTGCGATCCTGCTTCTTGAAAAGCGCGGAGCCGGAGAACACAGCTTTCGCACACGCCGCAGGCGAATTCCTCACCCGAGTAGCATGACCAAGTTAAATCCAATGGCGCGCCAAGTTCAAGACCAAGCGCCACGATCTCCTTCTTTCGCATATGGATGAGCGGAGTGACAACTTCGATGTCTCCCTCTTTTGTTCCAGTGCGAATAAGTTGCTGAAAGGCCTCATAATATGCCGGGCGGCAATCCGGGTAGCCGGAGCTGTCCTGCTCTACGGCGCCAATGAATATCTTCTTTGCTCCCAGCACCTCGGCCCAGCTAACGGCAGCAGAGAGGAAGTGGGCATTGCGGAAGGGAACATAGGTGACCGGGATTTCCGTCCCAATTTCGCCGCCTTCTTTTACCTCCGGTACAGCAATCCGTTCGTCGGTCAGGGCGGAACCTCCGATCCGGCGGAAAAGATCGATTTTCAGGTGCAGAAAGCCCTTGAAACCTAATTGGTTAGCAACGGCCCGGGCGGAAGCCAGTTCTTTGGTTTCCGTGCGCTGGCCGTAGCTGAAATGCAGGGCAAAAGCTTCGTAATCGCGGGCAGCCAGGGCGGCGCAAACTGCGGAATCCATGCCTCCGGAGAGGCTCACAACTGCTTTATCAGCCATCTTACTTAGAGTAACGCGAAATGGCGTTCGCTTCAGGACAAAGGCTGAGAGCCGGAAATGTCCCATAACGCTGTTTCTATGATAATTTGCCGCCTATGACTGAAGACCTTCGTTATCCCATTAGCAAATGTCCCAAGCCCATTGAGCAGACGCCGGAGCAGCGTCATGGCAGCATCGCGATTATCGCCGCGCTGCCGGAGAATCTACGATCTGCCGTACAGGGGCTTACCGATCAGCAGGTGGATACGCCGTACCGCGAAGGCGGTTGGACCGTGCGCCAGGTTGTGCATCATGTCGCAGACAGCCATATCAATGCATACGTGCGCACCAGGCTGGCGCTCACCGAGGACTGGCCCACCATCAAAGCTTATGACGAGAAACTCTGGGCGGAACTGTCCGATGCGCGCACGCTGCCAGTTGAAGTCTCATTGCATCTTTTGGAACCGTTGCACCGCCGATGGGTGGCTCTCTTCGAGTCTTTGACTGAGGATCAGTGGCAGCGCGGATATGTGCATTCGGAAAATGGACGCCAGAAGTTGGGGGATGTTCTTCAGGTGTATGCCTGGCATGGTCGGCATCATGTGGCGCATGTTACCGAATTGCGGAAGCGTATGGGCTGGTAGGGCAAAATTGCTTGTTTTCGCGGGGTGCTAGCCAGCATAGTTTCCTTAATGCCTCTTGCTACAACCGAGCCTTCAGCCGCTCATCTGGCTTCTATGCTGGAAGCGTTTCTTGCTGAACATCCGCGCGCCGCGGTGTTGGAAGACGGACGTGTTCTCTTCGAGATGAATGCGGGACATTACTCGCTTTCTGCCGAGCATGGTCGTTGCGTGCTGCATTTGTGGTCGGAGGACCGGAACCTGGTGCGCACCATCACCAGTCTCGAAGCGCGAAAAAATGTGCTGCGCATTGAGACGCGGCGCTTCGGCCAGAGCAAGCCGCAAATGCTGCAGTTGGTGCCCGACCGGGATACTCGTACCTTATCTTCCCGCGAGGCTACACGAAAAAAATACCTGCGCCTGCTGGAACGCGTTCTCACGCGCTCATTTCCGGATTTCGCGCTGGACAGCCTTGGGAACGCTATCGATCTTGAACATAGCTTTGGCCCTGCATATGCACGCGGATCGCTTGTGCGCGGTCCGAAGGCGTGGGCTGTGATTGCTGTGAATGCAGAAGAGGCGCAGGCCACAATCGACGGCGCGCTTACGCTGGGCATTTTGTGGCTGGCCTATTGTCGCGAGCATGGCGGGGGAAAACGCATTTTCGAAGGACTGAAAGTGATTGTGCCTGGAGGATCGGCTGCCGTTACGCGAGGGCGTATGGCATGGCTCAATCCGGCACTTGCTAAATGGGAACTCTACGAGATGGATGAGCGCTGCGAGACGCTGGAATCGGCTCATATCGGAGGTGAGGGCAATCTCGATATTCGACTGGTTCGCAGCTTCAGCCATGAGCGCGCGCTCGAGCGTTCGCAATCGGCAATTGACCATGTGCTTGCTCTCCTGCCGCAGGGCATGCGCGCGCAAACACAAGTTTGTCCGTTAAGCACCACCGAAATCAGCTTTCGCCTTCATGGATTGGAGTTTGCCCGCGTTCGTCACGGTGTCGCCGCAAATTCTTTTACGCGTCAGGATGCGATTACTTTCGGCGCCGGCGCGCATGAGACGCCGCTCACGCCTGAAACAGAAGATTTATTTCGTGACCTCATCCGGCGGGTCTATGAAGGACGTTCTCCCAGCGGCAGTATGCGTAATCCTTTGTTTCGCATGCAATCCGAGCGTTGGCTGGAATCGGAGATGCGTCGCGGACTGCAGGAATTTGAGCCTGCCATTCGCCCTGAATGTGTCTACACGCAGGTGCCCGCTTTTGCAGGCGGCGATCGCGGCATGATCGACCTGCTGGGCGTTACCCGTTCCGGTAGACTGCTGGTGCTTGAGTTGAAGGCGGATGAGGATCTGCATCTGCCGTTGCAAGGCCTGGATTATTGGCTGCGAGTGCGTCAGGTGCATTTGGCAGGAGAACTGCAGGGGTATGGGTATTTTCCTGGGATCGAACTATCGCAGGCGCCCCCGCTTTTAACTCTGGTAGCGCCGGCTTTGCGTATTCACCCTGCAAATGAAACAGTATTGCGATATTTCAAGCCGGATGTGGAATGGCAGTTGGTGGCCCTCGATGAGCACTGGCGAAAAAAAATCAGAGTGATTTTTCGCAAAAGAAATGAAGCATAGACGAAAAAACAGATGAAGCCGCCATCGTGACGCCCACAGCTTTCCAACTCGTCATCCTGCCGACGAGAGGAAGGCTTCAACGATGCATATAGCGCGGAAGGGAACCTGCAAGTAGAAAATTTTACGAAGCAATGGCCTCAAGCTGAGGCTCAAAGAACCGCTCTACCGCAGTCAGGATCGTCTCGCCTGTCTTTGATTCATAAATAGACTTCCGCAGTGACGCGCCGCCGGGGACGCCGTGCGTAAACCACGAGGCAAACTGCTTCATCTTGCCCTGCGCTTCGGGATTGCCTTCTTCAAGCAGCATCTCGAAATAGCTGCGGATCATGCGGTAACGATCGAGATTGGTTGGGATGTCGTAGCGGCCTGTTGCCGTGTACTGCGCGATCTGGCGGAAGATCCACGGGTTTGCCGGCGCGGCACGGCCAATCATGACGGCATCGCAATTGGTTCTGGCGATCAAGGCACAGGCGTCTTCCGGTGTGCGCACATCTCCATTGCCGATGACGGGGATGCTGACAGCATCTTTCACTTCGGCAATGTGCTCCCAGCGTGCCTGTCCGGAGTAGCCCTGCTCGCGGGTGCGGGCATGAAGCGCCACCGCCTGCAGACCGCTCTCCTGTGCTAGTTTTGCTAATTGCACGCAGATGATGTGGTTGTCGTTCCAGCCCAGGCGAAACTTTACGGTGAAGGGAATTGTGACGGCTGCGCGTACTTCTTCAAAAATCTTCGCAATCAGCGGCAAATCACGCAGCAGGCCGCTGCCTCCGTTGCAGGAGACAACGCGCTTGGCCGGGCAGCCTAAGTTGAGATCAACCATGTCGAAGCCGGTATCCTGCACAATGCGCGCCGCGTCGGCCAGCGTTGCCGGATTTGAACCGAAAATCTGTGCCGAGATCGGGTGTTCATCCTCGTAGAAAGTGAGATAGCGCTTACGCTTCGATTCGCGCATGCGGGAGAGGCCGTCCGCCGACGTAAATTCGGTCATGATCAAGCCACAACCCGATTGTTGGTTACTGATCTCCGCTTCTACGGAGGAACCGGAATCCGCGGATGCCGTAAAAACACTGGCATTGCGAATAAAACGGCGAAAGACGGTATCCGTCACTCCCGCCATTGGCGCGAGCACGGTTGCCGGAGCTATCGTCACATTTCCTATGCAGAAAGACGCGGGAACACACACGCCTTCCGGCATGGCGTGCTGTAACGGATTGTCCCAGTGCTTCTGCATTTCAGATACGAATTTCAAAATCGGGTTGATGCTTAAATAGGAATCGTTTCACGCCCCGATAGCGTTCCTCTGGCATCCGAAAGCGTTCCCCTGGGCTTATAAGCCTCGCTATAGGCTGGGAATCTTCCCGCTCCTCGATAGAAATCAAACCAATTTTTCCAATTCCACTCTTAGCAAAAAGAGACGAAACATCCTCGGCGATTTCCATTAATCCCGGAAAATCAGAGGCGAGATACATATAGTGAGCTGGGGCCGTCTTCATGGCACGAAGCATAGCAGCCTTTTTACTAAGTGGCCCCAATTCGATTTCAACAACATGGATGTCGCCTGATCCCGCTTCGTCTACAGCCATAACATCTACCCGCTTGCCTCCCAGTGTTGGCCAGCCAGCTTCCAGATAAATATGAGGAACTCGTAAATTCTTTTTGAACAGTTCGGCAATTGCATTTGCAGCGCGACCTTGCCGTTGACGCAGAGAAAGTTGCCGCACGGATTGAGTAGAAACAGGCATCTAGTTTCTCCTTAATATCTGTAAAGCCCAGGATTCGAATCTTCGCGCATGCGTCACCGCTACATAGGCTACATCTGGCAGTGTAAGAGTTTCGCTATACGAGAATTCCGACTTCCGGCCTAAAAGCGTCTCAAGATGTCTTAGTCCATCACAATCGTAACCCTTTGATCTGCATAACTTACGAGTAGCTATGGCAGTTTGTCGATGGTCATCAAAAGACTTTCGTGTTCCCGAAATCTTGATCTGAATTGCGTCGTTATATGCAATTGCTGAGTGAACCGATAGGAGCGCCACAGCGGATGCATAGCTTGAGAGGTCTTCCTGAAGAAGTGAGATCGCATCCATCAGTTGTCGGGCACGAGTTTCAAAGGAACCTGTCATGTAGGATCTTGTAATAGGAACCTTATAGCAAAAGCCTCCGCAAATCGGAGGCTTTTGCTTGGTATTAAAGGCTCCGTTTACTTCGCAGCCGTCTCCGCCTTGGCATACTTGCGGCGGAAGCGCTCGACGCGGCCTGCCGTATCGACCAGCTTTTGCTTGCCGGTGAAGAACGGATGGCAGGCGGAGCAGATTTCTACGTGAATGTCGCCCTTGTGGGTCGAGCGGGTGGCAAAATTGTTGCCGCATGCACACACAACCCTGATTTCGTTATAGTTCGGATGAATACCCTGCTTTGGCATAGCTCAATAAAACCTTTCCCTGCAATCCTCTTATTCTAAGCTGATTTTCGCCAGTTGGCAATCCTTCGCATCTATAACAAAGCACGAGAAATAGTGCTCAAAATGCCGCTAATAGTCTTGAAAATTTAGTTCCTTTCATCGCCGACAGACTGTTCCATCACTCTCAAATGCTTGACATTTGTATTTGTACATTGTACATATACAAACAACAATGGAACGCGAACCTGTTTTACGCATCGATCCTAACTCATCCATCGCCGTGTATCGGCAGGTTGTGGATGGCCTTCGATCATTGCTGGTTGAGGGCTCTTTGCAGCCGGGCGACACGCTGCCCACGGTACGTGATCTGGGGCTGGAGCTGAGTGTGCACTTCAATACCGTGGCTGAAGCCTATCGCGTTTTGGCCGAGGAGGGCTGGCTCGATCTGCGCCGCCGCCGCGGCGCTGTTGTAAAACAGCGCTCCATCCCAAATGAGCGACCCGAAACCGAGGCGCAGTTTTCACAGCACCTTCGGCGTCTTGTCGCGCAGGTACGTGCCGAAGGCCTTTCGATCAGCACGATTATTCAGGAAATGGAACGTTTAAGCCGGGAGCTTACCGCATGATTCACAATCTTTACTTTCAACTATTGATCGCCGCCGCGGCGTTGAGCGCAACAGCACCGTTTTATATGCGAATTCCGCGAATCAATCAGTATTTCTTCTTTGGACGCGCTCTGCCGGAGGCATTTATTTCTTCCGCCGCCGCGCAAGAGATAAGCCGGCGTTATCAGCGGCAAATGCGCACAGGCCTGATGATTGCCTTTGCTCTTCTTCTTGTTTTGAGCGGTGCGGGAAGGCTCTCTCCTTTTGCAGCACTCGGAGCAGCGCTGCTTTACCTTTACATCTTCTTCCATATTCGATTTGCGCTGGCTCATCGCGCCGCAGGGGCAGCATTTGCCGCATCGGGACCGGTCCAAAGGGAAGCGGCAGAACAAGGGATTTCAGTTCCGTTGTTGCAGCGCGACAGGCAGTCTCAGCCTGCGTTATGGCAAATTCTTCTGCCTGGGGCAGTCATGAGTGGAATCTGGATTGGGGGCGCACTCGCAAGCCATCAAAGCCTGAGCAGCTTCAGCACTCTGGCGGACGCAATGGGCGGCTCGACCCTGGTCGGATTAAGTCTTGGCATGCAATGCGCCGCTACCGTATTTGCGCTTTTGCTGCGATATACCGCACGACAGCGCACGCCTTTGGCTCGCAGAAATATGCGAGTCGGGATAGCGCTGGCCTGGATTGCAACCGCAATTTTTGCGGGGGTGGTGCTAACGATTCTGCTCCATGGCCATATTGCTCATATGATTGGGTCCATAGCTGTCATCGTCCTGCTGGGATTTGCCATTCTTCATTCGTTCTATTGTCTGGCAAAAGGCAACAAATACACGCCTGCGTCGGTGGAGTTCAATAGTGACGATTGCTGGCGATGGGGGCTGTATTATCACAACCCTGCCGATCCGGCGCTCTTCGTACAGAGCCGTGCTTTGCCCGGATACACCTTGAATTTTGCGAATATTTTTTCATGGCCAATAGCGCTGGCAGTATATGGGAATTTTGTATTTCTGTTCTGCCTGAGTATGCGTTGGTGAAAAGGGCTCCTCGACATCGGGGAACTATCTGTGATGTAGTGGCCTGCATGAAGAACTTCGGCAATTTCTTTGCTCTATCTGCGGTATTTTTCTCGGCAGCCGTCTTTGCGCAGACTACCGCCGCCAATGCGCCACAGGCCAACGCAAGCTACATTGACGCGCAGGGCACGGCGCACGTTTCTCGGGTTGTGCCGGTGCCAAAGACCATCAGTCCAGAGGCGCAAAAGAGTCTTGCTCAACCTGTTTCCGATGCGCCGGCAGCTGAATCTCTTGCCGACCGCCGCGCAAAGACGGATACGTGGCAGGCAAAGGCGGGCGAAGCGTACCGGCAGGCCTATCCAGCTACTGTGACTTCCGGCGTCATCGGCGGCGTGCCTGTGCGCATCGTTACGCCGCCGGTTACAGGAAATGGCAAGAATGCCAGGGTGCTCATCAATGTGCACGGAGGCGGCTTCAATTCGGATTCCGGCTCGCTGACCGAGACCATTCCTATTGCGAATCTTACTCAGACCAAAGTCATTGCCGTTCTTTACCGGCTTGCGCCGGAACATCCATTTCCAGCGGCAGTAGAAGATACGGTCGCTGTCTACAAGGAACTGCTCAAGACGTATAAACCGGGAAACATCGCGCTTTACGGAACGTCCGCCGGGGCTATTCTGACAGCCGAAACAGCTGTAAAGCTGAAGCAACTCAATCTCCCGCTGCCGGGCGCGCTAGGAATCTTCTCCGGGCTCGGAGACTTCAGCCTCGCGGGCGATTCGCAGTCGATGTACGCTCTTCGCGGACTTTCCGGATATCTGTCGCCCCCGGTGCTTGAAGGAGTGCACGATCCCGAATATGTCGGCAACACCAATCCTAAAGACCCGGTGCTCTCGCCGCTCTACGCTGACTTGCACGGCATGCCGCCCACGCTTTTCATCACGAGCGGACGCGATCTCCTCCTCAGCGGCACAACAATTCTTCATCGCGCCTTTTTGCGGGCAGGAGTGGATGCGCAGTTAGTTGTTTTTGAGGCACTGCCGCACGCCTTCTGGAACGACGTCGATTTGCCTGAATCGCATGAAGCCGATGAGATTATGGCGCATTTCTTCGACACGCATCTGGGTAAATAGAGGATGCCTGGATATGCACACCCTCCCCTGCGATACTAAGCAGAAGACATGAGTGATGTTTGCCAAAAATGTGACGGCATGGGGATGCGCATTATCCGTCGCGCAGACGGAAGTACCGCTGCCGAACCCTGCGATTGCCAGCATGAGCAGCGTGTTTCGCGATTGCTGAAGCGCGCTGCAATTCCAAAGCGCTATGAGCACTGCTCGCTTGATAGCTACGAATCCAATTTTCCCGGGGCAGACCGCTCGCTGGCATCCGCTGCCCTTATGGCGCGCAAGTTTGTCGACAGGTATCCGGCTGACACGGATGGGCGCGGCCTGCTCATGACCGGATCGATCGGGGTAGGCAAGACGCATCTTGCCGTCGGCATCCTGCAGGCACTTATTCTGGAAAAAGGGGTCCACGGTCTTTTTTGCGATTACCGCGAGCTGCTGAAGGAAATTCAGAACTCTTACAATCCGCAGGTCGCCACCACAGAGCTTGAAATTCTACGACCGGTCTTTGACGCCGAAGTGCTGGTGATCGATGAATTAGGGGCGGCCAAGCCTACAGACTGGGTGTGGGATACCGTCGCGCACATTCTCAACACGCGCTACAACGACAAGCGCACTACCATCATCACGACGAACTATGCCGACCAGCCTCCCGGCGGAGTCGCCGCTGGACCGAACCGCGCTATGCGAGAAGAGACACTGGGCGACCGCATCGGGGAGCGCATGCGCTCTCGATTAGCAGAAATGTGTGTTGTGGTGGAAATAAACGGAAGCGATTTTCGTCGCGGCGTGCGCCGCGCCAGATTTGCCTGAGAGCCAGCTTAGACGGCAGCCGTCAGCAGCAAAAGCAATGCAGCCGCAACCGTGGCAGCCTGATAGACATAATCCGCGGCCTTTCTTGGCCGGGGCGCGTCCTGCGTAGGGGGAGCCTTAGGAGATTCTTCCATTTCAGCCTCAAAAAATATGACACCTGTGTAACTGTTCTATAGTGTTGCAACAATCGTGAGCGTTGCGCTTCTCTTGCTACATTTAGACACAGTTTTGTCTGGGTTAGGTGCGTTTTTTGTAAATATTTTTGCGAATAAGTATCGTTTGCGTCATTGCCCGTCGCACTCAACCGGGTTCGGTTATCGAAAGGTAACGGAGGTCGGCATCCTTTGGTTTTTCAGCGCCTCTGATATGGTTTTTTCATGGCGTCTTATGCAAGCGGGCCTCAAGCATCCCCAAGCACAGGGAGCAGGCAAAAAGCAATTTCCATCTTCATTCTTTTTATTGTCTGGGTTCTCACGCAGTTCTACAGCATTTTTTCTCCGCCTCTGCTCGACGATATGGATGCTTTGCATGTAGAAGCTGCCCGGGAAATGGTGCTTCGTCACGATTATGTAACTCTGTATGTCGATGGAATCCGCTATCTCGACAAACCGCCGCTCCCGTATTGGCTCGGAGCGATAGGGATTCATCTCTTTGGAGTGCATGACTGGGCGGTTCGCCTGCCGTTGGCGCTTTCTGTTTTAGCGCTGATTTTGTATGTTTATTCGCTCGCCGGCAGGCTTTACGGCGAGCGCGCCGGATTCTATGCCGGCTGCGTGATGGCCACCTGCGTTGGGCCATTTATTTTTACCCGCTTTTTTATTCCTGATGTGATGGTTGCGCTGTGGATGACCATTGCCGCCGATCTGACTTTGCGCATGATCGACAGCGTGGAGAAAGCAGGGAAGGCCACAGTCGGGCAGGTTTGCGCCTTTGCCGCGGTCATCGCAGCCGGAATGCTGACCAAGGGGCTCATCGGTATTGTTTTCCCGGTTGGTGTTCTGCTGGTGTATCTCGCGCTGATTGGGAAACTGCGCTATCTGCTGCGCATGAGGCTGCTTCTCGGCGTTAGCCTTACGCTGATCCTGGCGCTGCCGTGGCACATTCTGGCGGCGATTCAAAATCCGCCATCAGGCGAAGCAAAGGGCTGGTTCTGGTTCTACTTCATCAATGACCAGATCAACAGATATCTCAACAAGCGCATTCCGCGCGATTATGACAAGGTTCCGTTCTTCGCTTTTTGGGGATTGCTTCTTGTCTGGCTCGCCCCCTGGACCTTTTACCTGCTGGGCGCAGCGCGGCAATGGTGGCGCAAGCGGCGTGCCGTGGAAGCGTCTCCGCTGTTGCTGTTTATAGTGTGGGCGTTGTTCATCCTGCTTTTCTTCAGCTTTTCCACAAGGCAGGAGTACTACACCATTCCGGCGATTCCGGCTCTGGCGCTGCTCGTTGGTCATTTTCTGCGGGAAGAAGAACGCGGCGAAACGGGCGCGCCTTACTGGGGCAAGCTGGCCTCAGGGATTCTCTTCGCCATCGGCCTGGCGGTTGCCGTTGTTTGCGGATATTTCGCCCTTGCCGCGCATCATCCACCTCCGGGGAAAGAGCTATACCAGGTTATCGTCGAGCACCCGGAGTATTACGCTCGTTCCTTCGGCCATGTTTACGATCTAACGACGACAGCTCTCAGCTTCTTTCGTGCCCCGTTGGCGGGCACAGCTATTGGGATGTTATTCGGCACCGGGCTGGCCTTTTTTCTGCGCTTTCGCCGCCGGTATTTCGCCGCCAATCTGGCGCTTACGCTATCCATGTGCCTGGTGCTGATGTGCGTCCACGCGGCTTATCGCACTTTTTATCCTATCCTCGGGTCGGAGCCGCTGGCGGAAGTCATTAATCATCAATGGCAATCCGGCGACTTAATTGTGATTGACGGCCAGTACAGCGACGCTTCCAGCGTTGGCTTCTATACGGAGCAGCCCCTCTATATGTTGAATGGGCGGGTAAATAATCTCTGGTACGGCTCGCTCTTTGCCGATGCGCCGCACCGTTTCGAAGATGATGCTTCGTTTGCGAAATTATGGAGTGGTTCGCAGCGTGTCTTCTTTATTACAGATAAGCCGGGGAAATGGACATCGCTGGCTTCGCAAGGCGGTTTGTGGACACTGTATTCCTACGCAGGGAAGTCGATCCTGAGCAATCGGCCATCGTAGTTCCACTACAAAGTTAGGAAAAAGCAGGTCCTTTTAACAAGGAGCAACTCCTGCTGCTTCTTCGTCCCTCCGGATCAGGACGACAAAAAAGTATTTAGCGCAGGATTTGTGTCTGTTCAAAGAGAACGTCGTTTTGTCCCTGGCACATTTCCGCTATGGCATATTCCTTTGGCTGCCCGTCCTGGTTCTGATTGAAGAACCATACGACCATCTCGCCAATCAGCCCAAGCATAAGCAGTTGCACCCCAGTGACAATCAGAATGGCCGCGACCAGAAGCAGGGGACCGTGCTCATCCACAATATGCTGGTGATAGATCAGTCTTTCGATGGCAAGCCACAAGCCATCTGCTAAACCGCCAGAGAGAAGAACCAGTCCGATCGTTCCAAAAAAGCGCAACGGTTGCTGCAGATATGTCAGCAGAAAATGGATGCGCAGGAGATCGAAGAACACGGGCACGGCGCGCGAGATACCGTAACGAGAAGAACCGAACCGCCGCGGAATATTCTTGATCGGGATCTGGCACATGCGCGCACCGCGAGCCGAGGCAAGAGCTGGTATGAACCGCTGCATGCCGCCATAAATCGAGACTTCCCGCAGAACTGACGCCCGGTAGGCTTTGAATCCTCCGCCAAAGTCATCCAGATCGACGCGGCTGAGGCGGCGCATCAACCGATTGGCGATGCGGGAAGGAATACGCCGCAGCCAGACATTATCGACACGCTTTTCGCGCCATCCACAGACGATGTCGTATCCCTCGTCTAATTTTTCGATAAAGCGGCCTATATCTTCCGGATTGTGCTGAAGATCGCCATCCATGGTGACGATGTATCGCCCTTGCGCACGCCGGAATCCAGCTACGAGCGCCGCTGTCTTCCCGTAGCGCTTACGGAAACGGATTCCTATGACACGGCTGTCGACGACGGCGAGTTCCCGCAGCAGCTTGAACGTGTCATCGGTGCTGCCGTCATCCACGAAGATCAATTCAAAGGATTGATCGGACGAATTTTCAACGAGCTTTTCCATCTCGACCTTAAGCCGGGTATACAACTCAGGGATGGATTCCTGCTCATTGAGCAGCGGAATGACAACAGAGCAAACAATCATCGGAAAAAAGCAGACCTTGTAATCTTTAAAGTTCTTATAGTTTACCGGTATTGGATGCATACGGTAGAGATTTCTTCCATATCCTGGGAGACCTTTGCCCCCAAATGAAGATGGCAACTCATATGAGCCAGCGCTGCGCAGTCATTGCTTCCGATGTAAAATTCATCTGATGACCACCGATCCACAGAATGGTCCCGGTTTCCTTTCCGGATCCGCTACGGACAAAGAATCCCGCTCCTATCTTCCCTGGATTCTTGCTGGTAGCGCGGTGGTGATCGGTCTTGTCCTACTATTCATCTTCGGCGGAAAGAAGGCCGCGCCTTACAATCCGGGCGGCGCTGGCCTGGCGGCAGCTGATTCGTATGCTGCCAGTCTTCCGATTACCGGCCTGCAGATGAGCGAATCCAGTAATTTTGCCGGCGGTAAAGTGACATATGTGGATGGTCATTTGGCCAATACCGGCAATCGAACGGTTACGGGAATCACGGTACAAGTCGCTTTCCGCGATTTTGGAAACCAGTTGGCGCAAAAAGAGACGCTGCCGCTCACACTGATCCGTACCCGAGAGCCTTATGTGGATACACAGGCGGTTTCTGCGAACCCGATCAAACCAGGCGAGCAGCGCGATTTCAGGATTGTTCTTGACCAGGTAACAGGTGAGTGGAACGGTCAATATCCGGAAGTGCGCATTATTCAGGTTGCCGGCAAGTAATTCTTACTCCTATCCGACCCGGCAATTTTTTCCCGGTATGGCGAAAAGTGCTCTCTTTTAAGCCGCTCCATGGTTGAGTTAATGAAGACAAACTGTGGATTTCTGTCCTTTCTGTTCCTGTAAGCATTTGAAAAATAATGACATGTTAATTTTCTTGGCTTAGAGGGCCAAGTTTGGCATGGCAACTGCTCTATTCTCCTGCGTACGGGACGCTGCGCAGCATCCGGAGTGTGTTCTTAGCGAGCAGTAAAAAGAGGAATAAATGATGAAAATGACTAAGAAAAATCCAGATCTTCGCATGGTGGCAACACTGGTTCTTGCGGCCAGTCTTGGAATTCCGGCATTTGCACAATCAAGTCAGTCCTCCCCACAAACCTCCCCCACGCCCAATGCACAGGTTCAGACGGGCGCTTCGGCAAATGGGACGTCAAACGGCATGAATCCGAATGACAACAGCACCTATGCGACTGGCCAGCCTCTTTCCACAAAATCGAATGAAGGCTTCTGGGGACACATGAACCCCTTCGCCCGTAAGAAGTGGGTAAATCGCCAGCTGAATCCGGTAAAAGACCGTTTGAATGAGCTAGACCAGCTGACCGCCAAGAATGCGAACGATATTAAGGATGTAGACTCCCGGGCCCAAGCCGGTATCCACCAGGCGCAGAGCACGGCTGATCAGGCAAGTCAGACAGCTCAGAATGCCAGCAGCACTGCCAGCCAGGCACAAGCAACGGCGCAGCAGGCTGCAGACCAGACAGGCAAGCTGAACACGACGGTCGCGGGACTTGACCAATACCAAAAGGTTACCGATGTCGAGATCCGCTTTCGGCCGGGACAGACAGCTCTGAACGCCAAGGCAAAGGAAGCATTGGACCAGGTAGCAACACAGCTTCAGGGCCAGAAGGGCTACATCGTTGAAGTAGAAGGATATTCGCGCGCTCGCGGACAGGCAGGCATACAGAGCTCACAGCATATGGCGGATGCGGTTGTCCGCTACCTTGTCACCGAGCACCAGATTCCCGTCTATCGCATCCACCAGGTAGCGATGGGCAATGCAAAAGTTGAAAATGCAGACGGTACGTTGACCAGCGGCAGCGTGGTTCGCGTATCGACCATGCAAAACAGTTTAGCGGCCTTGAACTCGTCTTCCTCGAATGCGGGTTCACCGATTGGTGCGACGCAGCAGTCTTCCGCGCAGCCCTCCCCTCAGGGTGCTGCGTCGCAACCAGCGGCTCGACCACAACAATAGAAGGTCCGCAACCAAGCTCTCACACAACGAGAGAACCAAGGCAGATTGGCCCCTCCCCCGAGGGGCCCTTTTTTTGCCCATTTCTTTGTTAATTCGCAGCGAAAGCTGCGACTCTCAGCGTGGTCAGAAATCAGAGGGATAGGAGCGCTCAATTATTAATATGTCAGGAAGAGCACTCGCCTGCTTTATTGTTGCGGTGCCGGCTGAGTGGTTGTCGGCGCAGAAGTAGCTGGTTTCTTCTTTTTCTTCCTCGTAGTGGTTTTTACCGGTCCATCATCAATCACCGTTGTTTTTGCAGGGGTAGTTGTTGCACGCGCAGCTGCCGCTTGTTGCTCTACGATGGCCTGTAGCTTGATGGTTGCGGCTTCGTTATTTTTGGCTAGTGTAAATATGGCATTGCCGAGATTGGTTCTGGCTGACTCCAATTGCTGTAGAGCGTCATGAATATCGGACATTTCCCTTTGAGGAGCTGCCAGACCTGCTGTTTCGGAGACACGCAGGAGAACATCGTAGAGCGCGTCAATATTACGATAGACGGGGAATACGGCGGAAACCCTTGAAGGATCTGTATCGGCAGTTGCTAACAGGCCCGGAAGCGTGCCGCTCATGTCTCGCTGAATGGAGTCCGCATTTTGTTGAGTTGCTGCGCGGACTTCATTGGGGGCCTTCCAATGCGATATGTTCAGGCTGGCGATGACCTGGCTGATCCGGCTGAGTGTCGGCTGCAGAATTTCTGAGGCTTTGGCCACGGCAGGGGCTGCCTGAGTGTTTGCAGTTTGTGGCGCAACCGTCTGGGAGTAGGAAGGAACGCAACATGAAAGAACAATCGCACCTATACCAATATTCAGGAGATTTCTGGAAGAACTGCATGGAATCAAGTTCATAGATTTCCCGATGCCTAAGGGACAATATTAGGTTGCTATCTATGATAGTGAACTGCGCAAATAGTTTGCGACTTTAAGACATACTGCGTTTGACGAAATAGCAACAATACAAGAAAATAAGAGAAGTCCTTCCTTAATGTGGGCCTGTGGCGCAGCTGGGAGCGCGCTTCCATGGCATGGAAGAGGTCATCGGTTCGATCCCGATCAGGTCCACCAAGCACAAAATAAAGGACTTACACTCCAAGAGTAAGCCTTGAAAATCCCCTCAAAAGCCACTTTTAAGCAAGTTTTATGCAAGTGCCTTACACGTGGGCTTTGCGTGGATTCTTCCGCGCCCATTCCTGTAGTGAACAAAATACGAAAGCCGCATGCACCCGGTCTGCGATATGTGTCAAGCAATTTCTGCACTTTTATTAAAGTGCATGGTACAGTTTTATATGCACTAGAGTTCCCCCTTTTCCACAGGAAGACTGCATTCTGATGAATCTAAAGAGTCATTACTATTGTTTTCATTCTATGGTAAACATGCACTTTCTTTAGGTCTTGCGATATTGTGGAACGTCTAATCTTTAGAAGAAAAACTTGGATATGGGAGTGCATCATCACCAATGATTTGTCAAGATTAAAACGTTGGTAATTTTTAGCCCATAAATGGGAATAACAGGTGAGAATTTCCTCACCAGAGTTTCAGTGGAGTGTTCGTTATGACTTTACGAGATGACATTTCGATGGCCATGCACTTAGGTGAGAAAGCCTCGGAGTTCGAGGTAACGGTCTTTTTTCGTGAGGTTACAGAAGATTCAAACAAGTATGTGGTCGCAGAATGCCTAGAGATTCCTGGGTGTGTCTCACAAGGACAGACTCAAGAAGAGGCTGAAATCAATATCAAAGATGCAATGCAATCATGTCTGGTCATCATGTACACAGATGCTATGAGGCGAATCATGGACAGCCGAATGAATCGTGACCTACGGGGCATATCTTCTCAACGTCGTCTAACCATTAGTCGGCCTCAGCCTGAACTTGTGTACGCATAAATCTCATGGGACTTTCTAGTCTCCCGCTAGCAAGCTGTCAACGACACAAAGAAGTCTTTGAAGACTTAGGGTGGGTTGTAAGAAGCGAGGGTAATCACATAGTCCTCACTCACCCTAACCATCCTGAAGTCTATCTTTCTATACCCAACCATGATGAGGTTAAGAAAGAAACCCTCAAATCCATTATTCGCGCTGCCCAGATTACGGATCAACAATATGCTGTTTTCTTTCATGGCAAACGTCGGAAAAACACTGAAGCTGTAGAGCAGGATGAGGATTGTTTCAAAGAAACCTCAGAAACCGATGGAAGAATACGCATACATTGCACAATATGCTTTAAAGAGATTTGTTGCTCAACTAGTTTAGATGAGATTGCATTGGCGAAGCAGGATCATCCAGCAGCATGTTCTGGCGCACCTTGGTAATTATCGCTGGCAAATAATCTTATCCTCTGCACAGGGTCAGCTTCTGCACCCATTCTTCAATTTTCCAGATAATCCCTCCGTTGAATAGTTCCGCTCGCAGGTAGTGTCTTATTACCGCATAGCGGACATGTCGCAATGAATCATGTATCCGGCATGGTCTGCACTGGTGCGGCAATCGTCTGACGGCATCGTTTACAGCTAATGCAGAAGGGGTACAAGTGTTCTGGTGGGCCATGAAATATGACGGCTATTTTAGGCGAATAAAAAGCGAATATCAATGGTATGCTTTAGTGAACCTAGCCAACTGTAAAATCCAATTGGGGGAAGGCATGAGAAAGACAATATTGCTTTTACTGGCGATCACCCTTGTAGGTATCAATGCCCTTGGTCAAACGAAGCCGAAACTTTCAGATGCAGACAAACAACATGAACATCTGTCTAGTCGGTTGGAAGAGATTGCAATGTGTCATCACGCAATCAAAGCAGCGCAACATGAAGCATTGGAGTTTAACCAAAACCCGTATTACCGATATGTGATGGAGTATATGGGTCACGGACACAACGTCTTTCCTATTCCAGAACGCTGCAAAAATCTAGCAACAGATTGGATTATGGCCTACACCAATATGACTGCTAAAGAGAAAGCTGACTTGGACAAAACAATATTCAGCGGAATCGGCATGACAGTTCCAGACATGGCAACAGATGTTCAATTCCTAACCGTAGTTGTAAACAAGATGACTATCGAAGGCGATGAAGCAAATTCTTGGAAAAACGAGGACAAGGATATTCCTAAACCATGACACGACCACAGGACATAATCGCAGGATGGGAAGCGGCAATTAAAGCCAACGAAGAACACATACAACGCAAACAGAAATTGGTGATGAAAGATTCATCCAGCCTGAGTTTATCAGGCATCAAGGTGCTGGAGGCTGAAAATGAGAGTATCGTTTGCTAATAGCTAGCACGAAAGAGCAATTCAAACTGTAGGAAATAGAGCGGGTCAAGCTGACAATCCTGCTGGTGCTGTTGGCCAATTAGTTTCAACGCCTTCCCATTGGCAGAGAATGGCATCCTTAGCTATCAACAGCACTATCCTGTTAAACGCCGAACTTGTTTCTTGCCCAGTGGCCACTTGTTAACGTCTTTGCCAAACGCGAACTTTAGCTCTTGGAAGCTGTAACACGCATAACTTTCTTCTTCGCTTCTATCGTTTGGTTCTGGAACCGCAACGGCCATATCTTCAAAGCAATCGCTTGTGCCGGAAGGGTTAGCCTCTCTCTCCAACTTCTCAACCCGTTTTCTCAATAGCTCTAGTCTTCGCATGGTCTGCCATTCCTCACTATCTCTTTCAACCGTTCGATGTGCTTGCGAAGAATCTGTGTTTGGCTCAGAACTTTGGCTTTTGGTTGAAGATGCTTTAAGCAACGTGTCCATTTCATTTCATTTCATCGTCAACGCTAATATCTGGATTGGTCAGTAGCTTTTTAACTGTAGGAATCAGGTGCTTGTTCTCTTCGCGCCAACGCTTGTTATCGCGGTCAAAGACAATAGAACAGGCAAAAACAATTGTTGATGGTTGACTGCACGCTTTCCGGAATCTCTTGCATATAGACGTGGGTAGTTGTCGCCGTCCGAGAATGCTGCAACACTCCCTGAACATCCTTTACCGTGCCCTTCTTCTGAGCCAATGTCGCAATCGTTCTACGAATGACTTGGAAGGTGAGCTTGGGGAAATTCAGGTCGCGAGCGAGCTTGTGGAGTACCCGCTTGCGGTAGTTCCCGGTAACCTGTTCTTGCAGTTGCGCGTTAGCTCTGCGCCTGAAACCACAGCGCCTTTAGAAGAGCTCACGTAAGCAACTTGTAAGGATTCTTTCCTATCCCAGACTTTGTCTTATTGATAATTGGGGTTCCAGACTCTTGCCCTATAGATGGCTGCATCAGGTCGAACCCGTATGTCATCCGGAGAGAAGAACTCGATGACATCCGTGCACCAACTGTCATACTTGCAGGTAGCGTGAGGCCGAGTCTCAACAATCTGTCCGTCAGACTGGTTGTTGATGCTTTTGTAGCTTGAAATGTTCTGATAAGGCAGATCCATGCCTGTCGTCTTGTCATAGATCAATGTTGATCGTCCAGCAGTGATCCACAATTTGTTCGGATCGCCATATTTTGGCTCGACATCATGACCGCTGTCGACAGAGAGAATCTTGGTTGAAACCTCGCTGATTGTCGGCCTGGCCGCAGTGCCCTCGATACGAAGCTGAACCAGCTTATTTTTCCCGAGTGCCCACAGCACCTGTCGTTTGGGGTCCCATAGAACGTCGTGGGCATCCGGCAGGTTGTACTGCACATAATCCGATGAAAATGGGCCTTGAGATGCTGTGTAAATCCGCACCCATCCAGCCGTGCTTGCGGCTGCGGCCACGTTGCCGTTTGGAAGAAGCTCAATACCGTGTACATTCTCTTTCCTCCCGGCATCAAGTGACCACTTTCGAATCTTTCCTGGATAAGAGATGACAGCCATGAATCCATAACTGTCACATGTCGCCATCCATTGTCCTCCCCACACGGAACTGTTGCGGAGTTTGGCTTCTGTCGGCAGCTTCCACCCCGCAGATTCGATGCCGCTGTCGGAAGGGCGCCAGCTCCATACCACGGCCCTGGGGTTGCTTGAAGACCAGTCCTTTTGGCCGTAGTCCATCAATAGAATTCGCGGATCACCCGGCTTCTGATCTGTTAGCGCAATGTAGTTCGACGTTTGCCCTGACAGCACTATGGGCTGCAGAATGGTTGCCACAGTTAATAGGAGGATAGGCAAGCGCTTGCCTTTATTCTTACCAGCTTGCATCATATTTGGCCTCATACAAAGAATGATCCTTTGTGAAGAGTCCGGCGGGAAGCCATATTGTCTTCCCGCCAGAGCGGGTTGCTGTTCGGATTAGAAGCGGAAGCGCGTCCCAAGCTGGATATATCTTGGATCGGTTGCTGCAGTAGGGACGCCGAACGTAGCCGCGCTGTAGTTGGTGCTCATCCCCACGAAGCGGTGTCGGTTGAAAACGTTCAACGCCTGCAGATACAGCGACCAATTCAGATGCTCTCCCAACTCAGTCTCTTTGATCAGGGAGGCATCCTCGTAGAGTACCGGATAAAAACGCAGGTCGGAGTAAGTGGGACGTCCGTTGCCGAATGTGTACGGAGCCGGCGCTGCAAACGCTGCCTTGTTGAAAACACAGTTTATGCTCGGGTTGCACTTGCCGTTGGAGATATGAAGCGATCGGCTCACCCCGGGAATAACATTGGGACGCAATACAAAATTGAAGAGCGGCAAGGTATTGGTCATTTGGACTTCCATCGGCGTTCCTGACTGATAACGCTGCACCGCAGAAATTGTCCATCCACCTGCGATTTTGCCGGCAGCGCCGTGGGTCAGATATTTTTGCTCCGGCCCGAACGGCAACGCGTATGTCCAGAACAGCACCGCGGCGTGGCGGACGTCCTGTGGCAAAATAGACCATTCCGCTTTAGGATTTCCAGCGTCTTGTAATTCGTTGTAGGGAGCACCTGGGCCATCCACATCACCATTCTCATAGCCCATATCCTTGGAGAAGGTATACGAGGCATGAAGCATCAGCCCCCATCTGGTCTTTGCCTGGTACACGATCGAACCGGCATTGTACTTTGAGGCTCCGAATTTACCGGCTACAGAATCCATCTCCAGATACTGAGGATATGGGCGTAGAGCAGTTGCAACGGATCCGGTGAATCCCGCCCATGGCAGCTTAATTCCAGCTTCCTGGGCGGCAGCAGAGTTAGCCGGTTGAGTCAACAGAGAACCCAGCGCAAGATACTTCGAGTCCACTTGATTGATGTTATGGAGGTATGGATTGACTTCGCGGGTGCTATGCGTGCCAATATAAGTCGCGCTGATCGAGGAGTTCTTCGTAATCTGCTGCTCAATGGTCAGGTTCCACTGCTGAAGACGCGGCATGGCTGCCGACAAGTCATCATAGTAGTCACCACGCTGCCCGTTGATAAACGATGGATTTGGATTCGGGGTGGTTGGATACGTGTTAGGAACGCCATCCGCAAGCCTGAATGCAGGCGCAACGCCATTGTTCGGACTGGTAAATGTACCTTTCACTTGATATCCATACGTCAGGACAGAGGTATAACCGTTGTAATTGGCGTCCGAATAGTAGATGCCGTAGGCACCGCGAACAACCGACTTTGGCGTCACGCTGTACGCGAAACCGAAACGAGGTCCGATGGCGGAGTGATCCCCGTGATACAGGTGCCTGCCGCCAGTCCCGAGCGGTTTAGGACCTGCAAAAATGAGCGCGCCCGGAAGATTGCCGGCTTCCGGATTGGGGGCAGTTAGACTGACAGCACTCATTCGATCATGCTTTTCAACAGCAGGCGGTTGCCATTCCTCACGAAGTCCAAGATTGAGCACGAGGCGCTTGGTGACTTGCCAATCGTCCTGCACGAAAAATCCCCAGTAGCTCTTCACCGCATTCACTGACCACGGCGCGGTTACAGTTCCGGAATCAACCTGGCCGAGCAGAAATGATGCAAACCCGTCGCCGGAGCCGCTTTGTGAGAGCGGATTTCCTGTTTCCAGACTACTGAACCCAAAGGAGTGGGAGAACTTGTAAGGGGAGGTGTCATTATACACGAATCGTCGATATTCACCGCCGAAGGTGATTGCATGATTCTTCAGCTGCCACATCATCTGATCTCGATAGTAAAAATCATTTTCGACATTCAGTCCGTTGGCTGTACTCGCCACGGAGGTATACCCGTTAGTAAAAGTGAACGTTGGATAGTAGTATCCCGGGGTGTTGAGGCCGAGTTCCTGCGGATAACCAGACGATCCATAGAGCGGTAAGTTGAGATTGGTAAATCTATCAAACCCAAATGCTGCGCTATTCAACAACGACGGAGAGATGGTCCAGTCATAATGCAGCCGGCCTGTATGTGAGGCAACTACCTGGTAGCTATCGTTGCCGAGAGGACCAGCAATAAGTCCGCTGAGCGTTGTACGTGGAACATTCGTGCGGATGTAGGTTGCGCTTAAATGATTTGCCGAGTTAATAACGTGATCCAGCTTTGCGGTATAGAGGTCGGGGTTGAGCAGTGGATTCCCGCCCCAACCACCATAATTGGCAGTACCGCTCTGATTTGGAGTTGGATAGGACTTCAGGACAGCCTGCGCCACTGGATCAAATCGATTCGCCGGAATCTGATAGGTTGTCGTTGTTGCTGTTGTCGCATACACGGGGAATTTGGCGCGTGTATAGAATGCACCGGATTCTGTCGTCGTGCCGGGATCATACAGCCCGGCATTTGCTGTTGGCCCACCCGTAAACGTGAAGAGGCCATTCCTCTCATCCAAGGTCGGGATCTGGGTTTGGGTATAGGAATTCGGCCCGGCAAGTCTCGATCCGTTGTAAGAGAAAAAGAAGAAGGTCTTATCATGACCATCGTAGAGATGCGGCAGAATGATCGGTCCGCCAATGGTCGCGCCGAATTCATTCTGCTTCGTTGAATTGACGCGGGCATTGTTATGCTTTGCGAGCCAGTTTTCTGCGTCCAGAAAGCTGTTGCGGAGATATTCGTAGGCGGTCCCGTGAAACTCATTCGTCCCGGACTTGACGGTGAAACTGCCAACACCGCCGCCGGTATGCCCATATTCGGCGGGCAGGGCTGAGGTCGTAATTTTGAACTCGGAGATGGCGTCCGGCGGAGGTGAACTCTCGGTGAAGTTTCCTGCAATTCTTGCTTGTCCTCCCGGAAAGCCATCTACCAGAATTTCCGTGGTGTATGCTTGGCTCCCATTCATCTGAATGACATTTGTTGCGCCGGTGTAATTGGTTCCATTCAGCGAAACATTGCCTGAAACACCGGGCGCAAGATAGACAAAGGTTGCGGGACTCCTGTTTCTCCCTAACTGCAACAAGGGAAGCTTGTTGTACTCATCCTGGGTGATGTGTGTTTCAACCTGCGCATTATTCATCTGCAGCAGACCACTGTCCGCGTTTACGGTTACTGTCGAATTATCTGAAGCGACCTTCAGCGTATAATCCACGCGCCTTGCCGTATCTGTTTGGATGAGGACGCCTTCCTGCGTTAAGGTCTGGAAGCCTTTTGCTTGAACCGTGGCGTCATATTTGCCGGGCTGTATTGTGGGTATGTGATAGTAGCCGCTCTCGTTGGTGACGGCTTGCAGGCGAATTCCAGTATCCTGATTGCGAAACTCCACAGAAGCGTTCGGGATGGAAGCCCCGGATGAATCCTGAACGACACCCGAAACATCGGCAGTTTGTGCCAATCCGGTAAGTGGATACAACAACAGGAATAACGCAAATAGGCGCAGGCGTTTCATATGCGTCCTTAACCTCAAAAAATCCGATTCAAATTTCCGATTTCTCGGTACTTCTAAGTCGGTTGGGCTAGCTGCTTTTTCGTGAATGTTGAGTGAATATCGTTCAACGAAGGTTGGGAAGCGTAAGGGTACTTAGCTCGGCGCGCAGATGATAGATATTCTCATTGATCTGCGGCAGTGCGTATTCAGGAGACGCAGGTGCCTGACTCGTCGTCAGCAGCGCTCTCAAGAGGTGATCGATTGCGCGAGATGCGGCAAGGGCCTGCTGCGATCCGGTTTGCCAGCTCCCCACAGGCGAGAGAGGAGACGATGAGCAAGCCGATATGTTGAAATTCGCATTCAGCGGATCAAGCTGCCGCTTCAAATCTTCCAGGCTGACAGAAACCGCCGTGACATGATCCCGCACCAGAACCTGAAGGCGTTCCCGCTCTTCGGACGAAAGTTGCTGGTCTCTGCTCACCGGAAATTGGAGCGCAAGATTATGCAAAGCGTAGAGGTGCGACAGAATCGCTGTACTTGTTCCAAGCGCCTGGTTGGTAAAGTCCTGCTTTCTATCGGCGTTACCGAAAAATTGCAAGAGCCTCTTGTCCTCATCCCCGGACTCGCCTTCGACCTGCAAGGGGATACCGGTTGGAGCTTGCACCGGCGTCGGGGAAATGACCGTCCGGGTACTCACCGAAATCTGCCGGCGAACAGTATCCACCCGTACGCCGGGTATTGAGATGAGAGCCGCGCGCAGTTCCGACTGACGCTCGGGAGACAACTGCCACAGGCCCACATGAACGGCCCGGCTGGAGCGCGTGACGGAGACCGGATCGCCGAGGTCGGCCCTCGCATTGTGCAGCGCCGTGAATACCTCCAACTCCGCCATATCAAGGTTGACCGAGGGGAGAACCATTGATTTTGCTGGAGTGTCCGCTACGGGCCCAGCAGTAGCTGGGAGGGCCAGCGGAGATGCAGGCGGCTCGAGATAAGCGAGCACAGCGATGGGGGCATCGGTCATAGGCATCACGGTGTAGTCGTCTTCTGTTATTTCAAAAGAAGCATCGGGAAAATCCAGCGTCATCTGCTTGATATGCCAGTCTTCCGATTGAATCAAAAGGCTCACCCGTTCCACGCTTCCTTCTCCTGACCCTTTCATGCCGGTAAAAATAAGGTTCATATCTATGCCCTGTCGCGAAAGGGTGGGGCCGCCTCCGGCTGCCTTTCCCCAGGACTCGACTGATGCCGACGAGAGAGGGAGATCTGCGGGAATCTTGTGTTGCTGATATTGAGCCTGAAGGTCGGCTGCAGCGGAGGCAGAATCCTCGACCTGCCAATAGGCGGCGTGGGGTGACTTCCAGGTATCCACGCGCACCATCCTGGAAGCCTTCTGCCCGTGCGGAATCCGGCGAACGTGAATGCGTTCCCGGATCACCTGGTTCTTCGCAATTCGGCTTCGCTGCGTGTCGGCCACTTCCACCTTCCGCAGGACCTCCTTCGCCGATACAGTCCGGGTGTGAACGACTGCATAAAAACCGACAAAGAAGAGCGCAACCGCTGCCGATGCAAGCACAGACCGAGTAGGCGTCAACGATCTTTGGAGGCATGCAAAGAAACGCTGCCATGACCTGATCGGCTCGGCTGGAAGTTTGCGAGCGAGAATCGTATCAAAGCCGAGCCAGGGTTGAGGCGGAGGCGGAAGGGCCGGAGCCAAAGCCTCATTCTGAGCATCCAAAATGGTTGCGATGTCGCTTTTAAGCCGCTCCAGCTCTGCAAGGCAAGCCCAGCAGGAGTGCAGATGTTTCTCGGCATGGCGCGTTTCAGTCCGTGACAACTCACCATCTATATAGGCAAGCATCTGTCGTGGGGTTAGATGGTTATTCATTGGCAGCACTCCGTAAACGCTCCACCGCTGTAGACAAAAGATCGCTCACCGCCGTTATGTTGAGGCTCAAGATTTGGGCGATTTCCCGATATCGTAAGCCTTGCATTCTCAAATGAATAGCTAATCTCTGATTATTCGGAAGACGAGCAATTGCGGCGGCCACCCGTGTCAATCTCTGCGCTCGCAAGGCGGCGGCTTCCGGTGTGGGCTCCTGCGACCGGAGGCTATCGACAATATCGGGGAGAGCATCGAGCTCAACCCACATGGGGCGCCCCTCGCGTCGCCAATAATCAACCGCGAGCTTGGACGCAACACGGAAAAGCCATCTTGGCTCCGCCTCGATTTCGGCGCCCTTTTCCACAGCAACAAAAAATCGAAAGAAGACCTCTTGCGTAGCTTCCTGTGCTTCCGCCGGGCCAAGTCCCTGGCTTACCAGAAAGCTGTAGATTTTCATCCGATAGGTTTCAAAAAGCGCAGCAACACGCTCCTCCGTTGTGAGTGACTTGCTCACCACTACCTCACAACCGGATTTATCCGCCACACTAACATTTGCACCGCTCATAAAAATTCCGCTACCTATAAGTCGTTTGGGATCGCCATTTTTTCGAAAAAAACGAAAATATTCTTCACGAACCTATTTGGGCTCTTTTTTCGGCACTTCCTCCGGTTTTAACGATTTTGTTCCGAGGCACTTCTCTACAAACGACTTAGAAAAGCGTGCACTTACTGAACAAAAGCAAGCAGCGAAGTGCCTTGAAGTTACTGCGCTTGCTAGATCGAAGGCATGCGATATTCCGAATTGATTGGAACAACAGGACGAGAATTGACGATGCGCTCTTACTGGTAAGCTGTCGTATCAGTATGACAGGAGCGTTTTCGTTCTTGGAGCGCTGGACGTGCTATAAGTCCTGCAATCGCGTTTATGAATTAATTGTTAAATTTCACAAATCTTCTCGAAATACATTTCAACATTCTGGCGTCCATCGAAGGCCGGAGACGCTGCTGTAGCTCTCGTACATCGCACGCACGGCATCGATATGCATCTGCTCACGTTCTCTCCCGGCTTCACATTGGGCCAAAGCTTAAGCTCTGGCCAAGCTTGCGCGAAGTTTTGGGGGCGCGTTGGCGCCACTGCGTTCTGTTATGGCAAGTGCGACTCCCCATGTGGCGATCACAGGTTGGGTTGCCGGCTTCGACTTTGTGGAAAGTTGTCTCAGCTTCTATGAACTCGAAGGAATGTAGCAGTGCACGGCTGAGTCAAATCGCGATTGGACGCTGGCCTTTACAGGACGTTAGAAAATGCACTTCGCCCAGCGGCGAATTGACCAGCCGAGAGCGAGGATGGGATGAGACATACAAAGAAATCGACAATAAAAAGGTGTGTAGAGCCGCGTCCAGAAATGATAAATGTTGCGGCTATGGATCAAATTTTGTAATTGCAATTTTTTGAGTGGCCATATGACTGAATGTTACGCGCGGAAAACTGTTCTAATGGTTCTGCAAAGAGGACAATTGACTTGCCTTGTCAGTTACAACCGCGCCTGTCTTCCATGTTAGCCGTGCTGGTCAATCCTACTTTCCTGACGTCGTCCGATTCGCAAACATCGATTCACGCTATGATCGAGTGCGTTCAGCTGCGTGGCGAGCGGGCTGAGCCGGCGCACAAAAAGCGAGTGTTATGGCTCTACCTGTTGATTCTGTTTCTATGCCTTCCTCTGTATGGCATCGATCGCAATCTCAGGCTCGATCAGCTCTACCACACAGGCTGGACACATATCGAAGGAGCTCCGGGAGAGGTCCACGCGTTGGCCCAAACCACAGATGGTTATTTGTGGTTGGGAACGGCTACCGGATTGTTTCGTTTCGATGGAATTCGATTTCAACCCTACAAGCCACAATCCGGTCAGGTCTTTCCGCAACGCGGTGTGATCTCTCTATTTGCCACGCCAGAGGGTGGCCTTTGGGTTGGTTATTTGTATGGAGGGGTCAGCCTTATCAAGAATGGAAAGGTGACCGATTATGGTCAATCGGAAGGTCTTCCTTCCAGCGCGGTCTTGTCATTTGCGCGTGACCGGCAGGGCACGATTTGGATAGCCGCGGGGAAGGAGGGCCTTGCCCGGCTGGAAGGTTCACACTGGAGAAAGATTGGAACTGATTGGGGGTTCGCGGGCCCGGCCAATACTGTTTTTGTGGATCGTTCCGGTACCGTGTGGGTAGGGACGCCCTCCAGTGTTAAATACCTTTCGGAGCGAGGGAATAAATTTCAGGTCGCTGCCCAGGGCCTCCTTCGTGTCAGAAACTTTTCCGAATCGTCCGACGGTACATTGTGGATGGCGGAATCGGGCTATGGGGTACGGCCTGTTCCGTCGCCAGCGAGCAACGATGGAAGATCAGGGCCGTCAGTCCTTGTAGGGTCTCAGGCAATCACATTTGATAGTCACGGAAGTCTTTGGATTACCACCTTGGGCAACGGAATCCGCCGAGTTCCGTACCCTGATCGTCTCCATCAACCGAAAATTAAGGGACCGTCTGCATGGCAGGTCAGCGATTCCGGGGTGGAGGAATTTACTGCACAAAATAGCCTGACAAGCGATTACGTATATTGCGTGCTCGAAGACCGCGAGGGCAATGTATGGATCGGAACGAGTGGAGGCCTGGATCGATTCCAGCAGAGCCCTGTCGTCTCAGTCCTGGTTGAGCCGATCGTCTCTCGCGGTGCTCTGCCGATTCCATCGTTGCACTCTTTTATGACAAGCGCGCTGGCGGCGGGCGATCAAGGTGGACTTTGGGCTGCGGGTATTGGACCTCAGCTTCTGCTGAAGATTCAAGATGACAAAATAGCGTCGCAATTACGTGACCGGTATGTTGATTGCATCTATCGTGATCCGAGCGGCATTCTGTGGTTCGCGACACCATGGTCCATCTTCCGCCTTGCCGATGAGCGCTTGCACCCAATCAGCCGGCCGCAAGGTTCGGTAGCTTACAACTACATGAGCGCTGTGCCTGCCGGGCGGGGAGAGATACTGCGCCGGCTTAAACTGCCGCCAGCAGGCGGGATCTCTGTAAGCCCACAATCCCGTGTTAAGGCTATGACTCAAGACAGATTGGGTAGGTTGTGGGTATCGATGGAGTCGGGAACCTTCCGACTGGAAAGATCGGGTTGGACCAGCCTCGAGAGCCTAGGTGGGCCCCAAGGCACCGCAACTGCCGAGCTAACCGATTCGCAAGGACGTATATGGTTCGGCTTTTCAAATGTGGTCGCTATGCTGGACGGAGACCGAATCAGAATGTTTTCCGGCAAGGATGGCATTCACATAGGGACGGTTACATCAATCCAGGAAAAAGGGACGAACATCTGGATTGGCGGCGAGTTCGGTCTGGAATTCTTTGACGGCAGCCGTTTTCTGCCGGTAAATCCATCGGATGGCAGTGTCTTCGGCGGTATCTCCGGAATTGTTGTCGATACAGAAGATGGACTGTGGTTCTCTGAGAATCGAGGGCTGATTCATATTCGCGAAGCTCAGCTTCGGCAGTTGGGCTCGGGCAAAGTGGAGATCGAGAGCTTCGGTTTGTTGGACGGGTTAACGGCAGAGCTTAGAGGGTCGCTGGCCTCACCGCCGGCCACGCAAACAACGGATGGCCGTATTTGGTTCGCCACAACAAAGGGATTAGCTTGGATCAATCCCAAACGCATTGTACGGAATACGGTGTCACCGCCAGTCTTGATCGAATCCGTTACTGCCAATGGCAGAAAGTACGACGATCTGACAGTTTTGAAATTGCCACCCCGAACCATAAATTTGCAAATAGACTATACGGCTACAAGCCTGACGGTTCCTCAGCGGGTCCGCTTCCGCTACAAACTGGAAGGACAAGACAAGGAGTGGCAGGATGCGGGAACACGCCGGGAAGCCTTCTACACAAACCTCGATCCTGGCTCATATCAATTCCGTGTGATCGCGTGTAACAACGATGGGGTCTGGAATGAAGTTGGATCAACGCTGCACTTTGTTGTGCTGCCGGCATTCTGGCAAACAGTATGGTTCAGGGTTCTCTGCATCATCGCTCTTTCTGGATGTCTGTGGTTGCTTTACTTATTGCGGCTCAAACAGGCGACAGCGCAGGTCCATCAGCGTCTTGGCGTGCGACTGGAAGAGCGGGTGCGCATCGCGCGAGAGTTGCATGACACGCTTCTGCAGGGCTTTCAGGGCCTTGTATTGCGCTTCGATGCGGTGATGAAGACCATTCCTGAGAACCATCCTGCGCGCGGTCTGATGGAGAATGTGCTTGATCGGGCCGACGAAGTACTGCTTGAGGGGCGAGAACGCGTTCGCGACCTTCGACATGATGAAACATCTACTAGCGAACTGCCGGATATGCTGGCTGCACACGGAAAAGAACTCGCGCGGGACCATGCAATCCGCTTCAGTCTTAGTGTTATCGGAACTCAGCAGCCCATCGATCCTATAGTTGGAGACGAGGTGTACAGGATTGGACAAGAAGCACTGACAAATGCTTTTCGACATTCTCAGTCTGCAAAGATAGAGCTTGAAATCACATATGAGCATAGCCGTCTGCAGCTCAGGGTTCGCGATGACGGCATTGGAATCAATCACGATGTGCTGCATCGCGGAAGAGATGGACATTGGGGACTGGTCGGCATGCGTGAGCGAACCAAAAAGATAGGCGGGCAGCTGAAGATCTGGAGTCAAGAAGGCGCCGGTACGGAGATCGAGGTGACGGTTCCAGCAGCTGTTGCATATCCGCTCAGTGGCAATGGGCATCATTGGCAGTGGATCGAACGACTTCGACGTTCCATCAGGTAGGGCCGTGTCACGGGAACCGTCTAGCCATCGATGAATCCTCGCCTGATCGCTATGGTCACTGCATGGGTGCGATCATTTGCCCCAAGTTTAGCGAGAATACTTTTCAGATGTCCTTTGATGGTAGCTTCGGAAACATTTAGCTGTGAGCCAATAATCTTGTTGGAATTTCCGTTTGCAACCAATCGCAGCACTTCAATCTCCCGATCTGTAAGTGCGTCTTCCGCAATGTGGTCCACGAGTTCAGTTGCTATTTCAGGTGGTATCCTGCGCCTCCCGGCATTCACGACACGGATTGTATCCAATAGTTCTTTCCGGAGCATGTTCTTGAGAAGATATCCGGAGGCCCCGGCCTTTAAGGCGCGAACCGCTTGTACATCACCCTGATAAGTGGTGAGCACAACGAATCGAGCATTCGGGAATTCACTTCGTATTGCGATGATCGCGTCGATACCATTCATATCCGGCATTTGCAGGTCCATCAGGGTTACATCAGGGCGATGTCGGCGAAAAAGTTCGATTGCTTCCCGCCCATTCACTGCCTCGGCGACAAGCTCGATGTCTTGCTCACTCTTGAGCACAGCAGCGATTCCTTCGCGCAGTAAGGGATGGTCGTCGACGGCCAGAACCTTGATTGCTTTCGTCACAATCCTCTGCCTCCTAACGTACTTGTCGTCTCCTGAATAGGCATCTGATTTGGAACCATTGCTTCCATACCTGCATGGTCTTCAAGAGGTATCCAAATTCAAGAATACGTCAGGATCATCGCATGTTCAGGCTACGAAAGAATAGCCGGCGAACCCTACTTCCGAGATTGCTCAATCGGCTCGCAGCCGTTAGGCTTCTGCTGGTGCAGAGACTATTCTCTATGTTTCCCACCGGGCTGGTGGGAGTAGCGCTTCTGATATTGCGCGTTTCAGTAGCCATAACGATCGCTATCAACGCAGCCGGGTGTTGGGCGTCGATGCTTTCCTCCTGGATAATAGTCGGATTTGTCCTGGCAGCGTTGTGCCTATGTTTTGGCCTTCTGACTCCTTACTTTTCTCTTCTTTCTTCGCTTCTCCAGACAGGCGTTCTTCTATGTGCCGGCGGCAATCGATATCAGTTCGTCACGTCTATAGTTGGTAGCGGAATCGTTTCTGTGCTGGGGCCTGGTGCTTACTCCGTGGATTGTCGGATTTTCGGGAGAAGGCTCCTAGAACTACCTAGTGAACAGGAGTCAACAGGGAGTGGAGAGGCGAGTACACGGTCGAAGTGAGCGGGCTCGATTCAGTTTAGAACAAGCCTAGAGTTACTCCTTGGGTATACGAAAGAAGCAAATGCGCCAAATCGAATGGGGCTTCGGATTGAGTTGAACAGGCAGGATACTCCAATCAACGCCAGTCGCAGAGAGGAGTTCCAAAATGACTCAGCCTGAAGAGATACGCATAACAGAGGATGATGTTTTATCTTTAGCTAATTCGCATCTTCGATGCGATGCGGAGACGGCTGAATGTGATGACGCTCTTTCAGCATTTCTCGATGTACGGCGTCATCTATTCGGAGTCGCGTACCGCATGCTCGGATGCGCAGCTGAGGCGGAGGATATCGTCCAGGAGGTCTGGTTGCGATGGCAGGCTGCGAATCATGGCACAGTTCTGAATCCTCCAGCATTCCTGATGACAACAACGATCCGAATGTGCATCAACTTCTATCAATCTGCCCGTTCGCGTCGTGAGACATATGTCGGCGAGTGGCTCTTAGAGCCGGTTGATATCAGTGCCGATCCAACTCTAAGCGCAGAACGCAGTGAGGTATTAAGCTCTGCAGTCTTAATTCTTCATGAGAGGCTAAGCCCTAGAGAGCGTGCCGTATTTATTCTTAGAGAGGCGTTCGACTACTCTTATCACAAGATTGCTCACATTCTTCGAATGAAAGAGCCGAACGTTCGACAGCTTCTTACCCGCGCTCGCAAACGTATCGCTTCGGAGTGTAAGGCGACTGCAAAGCCGGCAGAAGGACGGAGGCTTCTAAAGGCTTTTGTGGATGCCGCTCAGGATGGACGGTTGGCTGAACTGGAAGGCATTCTCATCTCAGATACACTGTCATACGCATACCCAGTGTGAGTTGCGCCCTGATCATTTCTTCAATTGCCACTTCGCTGAGTGGAGGATCATTAGAATCGCCGGTGGTGAGTTCTTCTGCAGCATGCCCTCTTTGTTCATTGAAGTTTGCTTCGCGGTCGCGGTGGATCGTCAACTCTAAAATCATGCGTAGTTCTTCCTCAGTCTCATTGAGGTAAATCTCTTCCTGACGAGCCTGCTCTTGTCTCTCTTCAATGAATGACATCAGGATCCATCTTCTTGCTCGAAATCTCGATTGTTTAAGTTGAAGTCTCGACCAATCATTGTCCGGAATTGTGACAGCTAGTGCTCAGTTTCATGGAGAATGGCGTGTTGTCACAGTTATGAGGGCTGTCTTGTCATAAATGGCAAGGGTGCGAGTGGGCCTGTCGTCATCACTCACATCGATCAAGAGTTGAAAGGGAATTTATGCAGGAGACAACAATTAGCTTGGACAATATCTCAAGTACGGCGGGGCGCGACGAGTTAGTTCCGTCGCGCTACGCGGTGCGGATTGGCGAGATTGATGTACTGGTGGTTAGCGATGGTGTGCTACCGCTCCCAACCAAAATGTTGGGATACAACGCCGACCCAGCCGTCCATGCGGCTTGGATGCATGACATGTTCCTGCCGCCGGATGCTTTCGATTGGGCGCTGAATGTGGTTTTGGTGCGCAGCGGCAAGCAAACAATACTCATCGACGCTGGTCTAGGTGCGGACCCGGAATTAAACTTGCCGCGTGCTGGGCAGACAGTTAAGCGATTGGAGGCCGCCGGTATCGATCTTGGGTCCGTGACCGACGTGGTGCTGACTCACATGCACATGGACCATGTGGGCGGATTGTTGGTTGAGGGCGTGAAGAAGCGGCTGCGTCCGGATCTGCGAATTCATGTGGCAGCCTCTGAGGTTAAATTCTGGGAGTCACCCGATTTCTCCCACACATCCATGCCGCCGGGATTCCCGGACGCGATCCGGTCGTCCGCTAAACGTTTTGTGAAAGAGTACCAAAGCCATCTGCGTCTGTTCGATGACGAGCAGCAAGTGGCGCCCGGGGTAGTCGTCCGTCGCACCGGCGGCCACACTCCTGGACATAGCGTGGTTCGTATCGCTTCCGGTGGCGAGGCGCTGACGTTCGCAGGCGACGCGGTGTTCGCGGTCGGGTTCGATCAACCCGGTTGGTATAACGGTTTTGAACACGACCCCGAGGAGGCAGCGCGCGTCCGGACCCGTCTGTTGCGCGAGTTGGCTGAAACCGGTGAGCTGTTGGTAGCTACTCATATGCCGTTCCCGTCCGTCGGCCATGTAGCGGTCTCCGGCGATGCCTTTCGCTGGGTCCCAACCTTCTGGGATTTCTAGCTACTTGTCGATATAAAGCTAAACCTTAAGACACCGCACCGGACCGGGTCCTAAAGCCAGGGCCCCGGCAGGTGAGGTATCGTCATTTCGTGATAGCGGCACTGATCTGCTGCTTCCGGGTCGTTAAACCAAAGCCTATTGCCATTAATAGAAAGGCTCAGGATGAAGAAAATTCTTTTGCAGACAACGATTCCATTCATACGCGACGACTGGTCGATTGAAAGGTTCTCCATGCTTGCCGAGATTCTTTCAGCCTCTTCGGACGAACATGGCAATCGAAAGTTCGAAGTTGTTAGTCGGAATCGCGACAATCCGGGCAACGCCGACGACAGTGTTCTAAAAAGACTGCACGACAGCGAATTTGATCAGTTGTGGTTATTCGGAGTGGATGTTGGAGGGGGCATAACCCCAGCGGAGTGCGAGGCTATCACCCGATTTCGTGCACGAGGCGGAGGACTGTTGACGTCACGCGATCATCAGGATTTAGGACTGTCCTTCAGCTCACTTGAAGGCATCGGCGATGCCCATCATTTCCATAGCCGGAATCCTGAGCCGGATTCCGCACGTCTGGTCGTGGATGATACTGAGACATCTTCGATCTCTTACCCCAATTACCACTCCGGCAAGAATGGCGACTACCAGCATGTGACTGTTGTGGAGCCAGTCCATCCGGTGATGCGGAGTAAGGTAAATCGGTCCGGCAGAATCGAGCTACTTCCTTCTCATCCACATGAAGGCGCGAATTCGATTCCCGCGGAAAGCAAGTCCGGTCGCGTAATTGCAACAGGCACAAGTATTCTCACTGGGCGCGTATTCAACTTGGCGCTAGCATTCGAGGCAGACGGGGAACAAGGACGCGCGATTGTAGATTCCAGCTTCCATCACTTTCTTGACTACAATCTGGATCCCGACAAGGGATGTCCATCCTACGTCACCGAGCCTGCGGGAAGTGGTCTGAAGAATACGCCTCAAGCCAGAGCCGATGCAGAGACATACTTCCTCAATCTGGCGGAATGGCTTAGTTAAGTGGGGAAGATTCCGCATTCATCATTTGAATTACATACGGCTCCCCGTCCTTGCTTGTTAAATTCTGGTCGGATGATTGAGCAGGATTTTATCCCACACGATGTCACAAATAGCGCGAGTGTTTGGTCGTATCGGGTGCAAAGACCGATAGTTTAGACCAAGTTTTAGAGGAGAATTATGAAAATCGTAGTGATCGGCGGTACCGGCCTTATTGGATCAAAGCTTGTTAACAAACTTCGTGAGCACGGACACGAAGCCGTAGCAGCATCGCCCAACACCGGTGTAAACACACTTACCGGTGAGGGACTTGCTGACGTGCTGAAAGGTGCGTCAGTAGTCGTTGATGTATCGAATTCACCCTCTTTCGAAGAGACAGCGGCAATGAACTTCTTCAATACCGCCACGCGCAACCTGGTTAAGTATGGGCAGGCCGCGGGCGTGCAGCACTATGTTGCATTGTCCGTTGTCGGAACAGATCGGCTGGCAGAAAAAAGGCCGTCTGATGCGGAAAAGACGATCCGCGGTTACTTCCGCGCGAAGCTTGCGCAGGAAAAGCTGATCAAAGAATCTTCAATCCCATTCTCAATCATCCACGCGACCCAGTTCTTCGAGTTCGTCAAAAGTATCGCAGATGCTTCGAGCGACGGCACGACCATTCGAGTGGCACCGGTACTCATCCAGCCCATGGCAGCAGACGATGTTGCTGCGGCAGTTGGACGGGTTGCGGTCGGCTCTCCTGCAAACGGAATTGTCGAAGTAGGTGGCCCAGAACTGTTCCGTCTTGACGAATTCATCCGACAGGGGCTTCGAGCTTACAACGATCCGCGCAAAGTAATTGCGGACCCCGCTGCTGGCTACTTCGGAGTTGAAGTCGACGAACGCTCGCTGATTCCTGGGAGCGGTGCTCAACTCGGCGAAATACGTTTCGAAACATGGCTCACACAGTCCACAGTTGGTGCTGCGGGCACGTCGCGCTAACGACAAAAGCCGAGTGTGTATGAACTCGGCTTCACCTCCTAAACGAATCGATTCCGAGGACATTCATGATGAAGATCGCAAAACTAATTCTGTGTCTGGCCTGGCTGAGTCCTGGCTGGCTGAGTGCACAACAGGCCGAAGTAACGCCTCTCTTGTCCAAAGATCTGACGGACATTCCAGGTAAAGAAGGTCTGATGATCTCTGTGGTGTACCCGCCGGGCAGTTCGGACCCTGTTCATCGCCACAATGCGCATGGATTTATTTATGTGTTAGAAGGTTCGATCGTAATGCAGGTACGCGGTGGTAAGGAAGTTACTTTGACTGCTGGTCAGACTTTCTACGAAGGGCCTGACGATGTTCACGTCGTTGGCCGAAACGCCAGCAAGACCGAGCCTGCGAAGTTCATTGTGTTTCTAGTGAAAGAAAAAGGCGCACCGGTGCTGATACCCGCCAATTGAAAAACAAATGCGAGCAGTCTGTTCGCACAGACTTAAGGAGAAAGAATCGAATGAGCACGATTACAGTGAAAGATGGCACGACAATCTACTACAAAGACTGGGGCACTGGACCGGTCGTCACGTTCTCGCACGGGTGGCCGCTGAACTCCGATGCATGGGATGGCCAACTACATTTCCTTGCTGAGAAAGGTTTCCGCGTGATCGCGCACGACCGGCGGGGACATGGCCGGTCCAGCCAGGCGTGGTCTGGAAATGACATGAACGGATACGCCGACGACCTGGCGGCTTTGATTGAGGCGCTCGATCTTAAGGATGTCACACTGGTCGGTCATTCCACCGGCGGAGGCGAAGTCGCACGCTATATCGGCCGCCATGGTACAAAGCGAGTTGCTGCTGCCGTCCTGATCGCTGCCGTTCCGCCGATCATGGTGAAGTCCGCTGCCAACCCCGAGGGGATTCCGATCGAAGTATTCGACGGATCGCGCAGCGCCCTCACAAAGGACCGTTCACAGTTCTACAAAGACTTCGCTTTGCCGTTCTACGGTGCCAACAGGCCAGGTGCAAACGTCTCACAGGGAATCCTGGATCAGTTTTGGCTGTGGAGCATGCAGGGCGGTGTCAAGAACATCTACGACTGTGTCAAAGCATTCTCAGAGACTGACTTCACCGAAGACCTCAAGAAATTCGATGTACCCACCTTGATCATGCACGGAGAAGACGATCAGATCGTGCCGATCAACGACACGGCAAAGAAGTCGGCCAAACTCATCAGGGGCGCGAAAGAAATCTATTATCCGGGTTTGCCGCATGGCCTTACAGCTACGAATGCAGATCAAATCAACGCTGATTTGCTTGAGTTTCTGCAGTCAGTTCAACGGGACCGCAGGGCAGCCTAACATTACCGCCGCCGCAGGTCACATATTGCTGACCTGTCGCGGCTGGAATCAAATCCAATGAATTCATTCAAAGACAAAGTTATTGTTGTTACTGGCGGAAGCTCCGGGATCGGACGATCTGCTGCGCTTCAGTTCGCAAACGTTGGGGCTCGCGTGTTGATCACTGGGCGGCATGTCGACCGTCTTGAACAGGCCGCCGCAGGCCATCCCAATATCGAAGCCGTCGTCGCTGATGTTTCCCATTCAGAGGATGCCTCACGAACGATCTCCGAAGCAATTAAGCGATGGGGTAGGTTGGATGTCCTGGTAAACAACGCTGGAGCAGGAGCGATCATGCCGCTAGCTGAAGTTAATGTGGAGCGTATGATCGATATCTTTGCAACCAATGTCTTCGGACCATCGATTCTTGCCAGGGAGGCGTTACCTTATCTCAAGGAATCGAAGGGATCGATCATCAATATATCGAGCACCTACGGCTCAAAAGCAGGCGCCGCCCTTTCTCACTATGGAGCGAGCAAAGCTGCTCTTGAATACCTGACCCGCGCCTGGGCTTTGGAACTCGCTTCCATGGGCGTACGAGTCAATGCAATCGCTGTCGGGCCGACCGAGTCCGGGGCTCTGACGGGCATGATGGGGCTTTCCCCGGAACAAGCCGCAGCCATCGAGGAGCATGAGCGCAAACAGATTCCTCTCGGTCGCCGTGCTGTGCCTGATGAGGTGGCCCACTGGATCATCTCGTTTGCGGATTCGGAGAACGAATGGATTACCGGACAAATCTTCGGCGTTGATGGTGGACTCGGGCTCACTTAGCTGAGAGTTTTTTTGATGACTTGACCAAAATGGTCATTGCGCTACTAGTCCGTTAGGAAATTGGAACCAGAGGAAGAATATGTTTAGAAAGATCACAGTCGCGTTTGATGAGTCACCAGAAGCTGGGAGAGCGTTACAAGCGGCAGTCGAATTGGCTAAATCATTGCACGCTAGTCTCACCGTAATCAGTGTCATTGAACCTGCACCTATTTACTTTTCCTTTTCGACTTTGGCTGCTCCCTATATCCAATGGACTGACGAAATGCGAACCAAGTACATCGCTTTGCAAACGAAAGCTCGCAAGTTTGCAGAGGACGCTGGCCTAGCCATTGAAGCCGAACTCTCACATGGAGACGAAGTCGATAACATTCTCCAAGCAGCAAGACATCATCAGTCTGATCTCCTTGTCATTGGAATGCCCAAACACAATTGGATCATTGGTCACACTGCACAAGAAGTTGCAGAGCGTGTCCCTTGTGCATTGTTAGGAATCAGATAGCTATCGGTTCAGTAGCAGAGAATGCCTGAAGCTTGGATTCTACCCTAGCCTGTTCTAAATCAAGCGACGATCTTAGTCAGCGAGCTGAAGCAATGAGCTTAATTACTTCCCAACAACGTAGTCTATCTGCAACGGAAGAAAACGCTATTGCGGCACAGCGTTTCGACGAGCTTCAAGAGGTCATCGTCAGGCTCCAGCTTCTTGTTTGTGAATTGCTCGAAAAAAATCAGCGACTACGCTTCCAACGTACGGATGAATAAAACCACTCTCAATGGTTATGCAATCGCCATGCCTATCCCACGAGTGGTAGACACGCGCTGCTGACCGGGGCAGTTTTCGGCGCGGTTCTTGTGACGATAGGTGGCTGTCATTAACGCATTTATGCTGCGTGCCGAGACGGTTCGCGCTTTGATACTGCTGATAACGAAACGGAGGGCCCGGACATGTGATGGCGTGACTGCGCTTCTCAGTTAGCTCAGGGCGCTTCGGTTTGCAAGAATGAACTCCGGCAGAGTCATGAGGGGCTGGCCGATGATCTCAGTGCCTGTACTATCCTTTCCGGCCAGAAGACCTTCTTGCTGATCAATGCGAGCAGCTTCAAAGTGCGCCTGTTTCGCTTTGTCGCCCTCCATTTCTAACAGCTTCAGGAACTCCGGTACCGTTACCTGTTCAAAATGAATCGACTTGTTGAGCGTTTTTGAGAGCACATCGGAAATTTGCTGATGGCTGTACTCAATGGGGCCATGTAGCTGGTATGCGGCACCCGCATGCTTCTCAGGATGTTCGAGCGTTCCAACAATCACGCGGGCGATATCGCTTGCGGGGATTGGGGCGAATCGGCTATCTGCATCGAAGGGCGTCACATAACGGCCCTGACGGATGAGATGGGCGATATAGAGCAGCCATTCGGCAAAAAAGTGACCCGAAGATGTACGCTGGGGACGCCGGACCACGTGAAGACCTGCTCAGTGAGCCAATGCTTCGTGGTCGCAGGACTGTGAGCAAACGGCCGTGATTGCTTCTGCGACATATTGACGACCAGATCGAGTTTCTCTTCCTTTGCCGCCTGAGCGAAGATTACGGATGCTTCAACGAGACCGTCGGCCAGAGGAAAGACGAAATAAGCGCCTGTCACTCCTTTAAGGGCCTTACGCATGTCAGAGAGATTCAACATGTCGCCAATCACAACTTCCGCACCAATGTTGCGCAGATCTTGTGCACGTTGATCCTCCCTCCTGGCCAATGCTCGGACTCGATAGCCTTTTTCGCGCAGTAGTTTGACTGTGGGTCTTCCCGTATCGCCGGTCGCTCCGGTTACAAGGAAAAGTTTTGTGCTTCGGCTGTTCTGAGAGGGTTCGTATTTTTCCATTTAGGGTGAATCCTTTTTGATTTAGAGTTCTATCGAACACTAAAAGATGCGACTATCTACGCCTAAGGCGTGCCTCGCGGACAACGATCTTGCTATCAGCCCATACACGAAGCGCGGCTCAATCGATTCCACATTTTACTCGCAGGTAAGTATGGTCAAAACTATAGAGATGATCTTTGGTGTGGAACCAATGTCGGTGTTTGATCTGATTGCCAACGATATGCGCGCCAGCTTCCAAAACGCGCCGAATGCGTTAAACGGACAGCAGAAACAGGATGCGATCGCATCCAGCAAGATGGACTGGAAAGAGCCGGATGACGTGCCCACGGAACAACTCAATGCCATCTTGTGGCGAAATAGCAACAAAACCGAATATCCCGTATGGAAGAAACAATCCGCAGTCTTTGAACCCGCAACAGGCAGATAGCAGGAGGATGAAACCAACGGCTGCCGAAGAAAAACACTGGCAGCCGTTTCCATGTGTCCAGGTTCAATGACGGCTTGAACAGTTTCGCTCAGGTGCTTTCAATCCCCAGTAAGATTAAGCCGCGCAAGTCTTAAGAATTCCTTAGAAGATCAGGCGAATCATCTTCCCTTCATATTTCATAAGTTTACTTGTAACAAAAGCGGACTTGAATGGCGGACACATGAACATCCTGATTGTGGAAGACAATAAGAGGATTGGCAACATCCTACGCCAGGGACTGGTCGAGGAAGGGAATCAGGTTGTGCTTTCCGAGCGTGGAGACGAGGGGCGGGATCTCCTGTTAAGTATGCCTTTTGATCTGGCAGTGCTGGATGTAATGTTGCCGGGCCTGGATGGTTTTAGCGTTCTCCAGCAGATTCGCGGGCAGAAATGCGATATTCCTGTTCTTATGCTTACGGCGAAAGATACCATGCCCGACATTGTTCATGGACTGAATCTCGGAGCCGACGATTATCTTACAAAGCCATTTCAGATCCAAGTGTTTATTGCACGAGTCAAGGCCGTCAGCCGGCGCAGGCCGGTGCTGGCTCCCATACGCTTGACTGCGGGAGATCTGGTGCTGGATACAACGAATCGATCCGTGACGCGTTGCGATCACCCCATTAGCCTCACCAGGAAAGAATACGCGCTTCTTGAATTGCTGATGAGGCGAAAGAACCAATTAGTCACACGTAATCAGGTGCGTGAGGTTGGATGGTCCTATGATTCGGACGTGAGCGACAGCAGCATCGACTTTTATATCCACAGCCTGCGCTCGAAAGTTGACCGAAAGGGCGAAGAGAGCCTGATCAGAACCGTGCGTTCTCTCGGCTACACATTGGTCGCCGACAAATGAAGATGAATCACCGGTCCTTGCGTATACGCCTCTGCATTCTGTATATCGTGTTTTCCTCGGCCACGATGTTGATTCTCGCCGCATTCTCGTATTGGGCTCTGGATCATGCGCTGTCGAGTTCACGGCAGCACACGATGGAATTGCGCGAGGAGCGTCTTATTCGTTTTGTGAACGAGTGGCCGCAAACAGCATCAGAAGTGCCGCTAGCAGAGAGGCTGCGTCAGCTCAACAGGGCGAGCGCTTCCACCGATGCGATCCATGTGTATGAGATGAATGGAACCGCGGTGTATTTTTCGCCGGATATTATCTATCCCAAGGATCAATGGCAAAATCGGAGCTGTTTACAACGGTGCTACGACATGATTTGGTACGAAGGGCACCCAGTTCGCGTCTTGCAGCATGTTGTCACGCTGCTGGGCCGACCCTACCGCATAGCTCTGTTTGGAAGAACTGACGCGCACTTTGATCTGCTGGTAATCATACGCAACTCCTATCTTCTTTGGTGCCCGCTCATGCTGTTGATCTCTGTCGGCGGCGGATTTGTTCTGAGCGGGCGGGCGCTGGAGCCGATCAATCGCATTACAGAGGAAGCAAGAAGCATCGGCATACAGGACCTAAAGCGGCGAATTCCTGTACCGGAGACTGGCGATGAACTGCAGGTACTGGCGGAGACATGGAATCAACTGATTGCGCGTCTCGAAAGTGCTGTCGAGCGCTTAATCCAATTTACAGGCGATATCTCACATGACCTGAGCACAACCATCACTATTATGATGACTACTACCGGTCTTGCCTTAAGCCGCAACAGGTCGCCTGAAGAGTACGCTCCGCACTGCGTTCGATCAACGTGGAGTGCGAAGCGACGGCGCAGCTGCTCGATGCACTTCTCATCATTGCAAGAGCAGATATGGTCGATCAGAAAATCGAGTGGGTAAGCGTCAATCTGACGGAGATGGTGGAAGAAGTTTCCCAGCAGTTTGAGGCCCGCGCCGCGCTCAAAGAACAAACCATTGGTCTACACGCGGAAAACGACGTTTCTATTGATGGGGATATATCGTTGCTGCGGCGGATGGTGTCGATTCTGCTGGATAACGCCATTAAATACACTCCTGAAAAAGGTTTCATTTGTGTATCGCTGGCACAGAAAGAGAACACGGTGAAGATACAGGTGAGCGACACCGGTGTCGGAATCCCTGCCCACGCTCTGCCGAAAATTTTCGACAGATTTTATCGTGTCGATGAGTCTCGTTCCGGCAGCGGAGAAAGCAGCGGACTCGGCCTTGCTATTGCCAAGTGGATTGTGGAAGCGCATCACGCAACCATCGATGTTGCATCTACCCCGGGTCACGGAAGTACCTTCACAGTGTCGATTCCGGCTAAAGTCCATCACCAGTTTGCAGAGCGGGTTCATCAATCAGCTTTCACTGAATAATTGCATAGTTCCCGGCATTCTTTAGGAAGTCTTAAGGTTGGCAATTTATAGTCGGAATGCCGTTCAGCAATCTGTCTTCTATCCTGCAAAAGGAGCTGTGAAATGCGTTTCGTTCGTAGTGCGTTATTGGCCCTTCTTGTAACATCTTGTTCGTACGGTCTATCCGTTTATGCGCAAGCCTCATGGGGAGTCTCCAAAACATTTTCCATTGGTGGAGAAGGTGGCTGGGATTACGTAACCGTGGATACTACCGGTCATCGTTTGTTCGTAACCCGAACCACTCACACCATGATCATTGATGCGAACACCGGTCAGATGCTGGGTGATATCCCCGGCCAGAAAAGGGCGCACGGAGTTGCTATCGTGCCTGCACTCAATCGCGGATTTATCTCCGACGGCGCAGGCAACGGGGCAATCACGGTTTTCGATCTCAAGACCTACGCTGTGCTCGGAACACTTGTGGCAGTGCCCGACACGGATGGAATTATTTATGACGCCGCAAGCAATCTGATTCTCGCCTCAGCCGGTGATAGCAGTGCATTGTTGGCATTTCGGCCGGATGTCGACCCTGTGCACGGCACGATCGGCACGCCCATCGATCTTGGCGGCAAGCCGGAATTCCTCGCAGTTGACGGACATGGTAGGGCGTTCGTCAATTTGGAAGACAAGGATATTGTTGCGGTTGTCGACCTGAGGGCACGCAAGGTTTTACAGAAATGGCCGGTCGCTCCAGGAGGCCATCCTGTTGGTTTATCCATCGACGCCAAAAGTCACCACCTACTCATCGGTGCCCGCAATCCGCAGAAGCTGGTTGTCATGAACACCGAAACCGGCAAGGTAGAAGCGGCGCTCCCCATTGGAGCCGGCGTGGATGCCACCGCTTTCTCAGACGGCGAAGCATTTGCAAGCTGCGGTGACGGCAAGCTCATCGTAGCGGAAGAGAAAGCCGGAAAATTCGTGCTCAAACAGACGGTCACAACTCCGGCTGGTGCAAGAACGCTTGGCCTAGATGCAGCGCATCATCGCATTTTTCTGCCGACTGCGGAGTTTGAGCCCGTCACTTCAGGGCGTCCGAAGCCCAAGCCCGGAACGTTCAAGATTGTCGTCGTAGAACGTCACTGATCAAACACGGGATGCTGCCTGCGCTACATCCCGCCGCACTCTCAAAATACAAACGCCGGACCGCTCAGATGAACGGTCCGGCGTCTTGTGAGTTGCGCTTATTTCTTCAGCGAAGCAAGTATTTCAGAGAGCTGCTCATAGTGGTCTGTGGAGATGAAATCTGCTTTGGCGCGCGCCGCAGCTTTCCAACGTGTTTCTGCCGCTTCACGGGAACCAAAGTTATATTCCTTATCCCATCCTTGGTTGTCTACCTCTGTGAAGCCATCGATGCAATAGACGCTAACCAAATAGCCAAGCTTGTGTCCATATGAGACGAACTCTTCCAGGCGCCTTTCATCCTCACCCGTCCAGTCCCCCGCATTCGCTTCACCGCCTTTTTCAATAAAGGCCCAGTCGAAGCCAATCCAGCGATGATAGTTATCAGCGCGCCCTTGAATTAGATCCGCCGGAGTAGCGTTAAACTGCCGATTTACCGCCTCCTGGGACGACAGCTTACGGCCCGGATTTGGGTCCAGCTTGGGAGCACTTCCGAAGACGCGAATCTTTCCCCCCACAGGAATCGTGTCATAAAAGGCCTGTTCTTTATTCAGGTCGTTCTGCTTGTCTTCCACCAGCACCATCAGCGGCCTCACATGCAATGGAGAGACCTTCAAGATATCGTCCGTTTTCACCGCGGTCGTTAGCCAATCCTGATACTTGTCTAAAACCGCATTGATGGCGGCTAGGTGTTCAGGCGGATCATTCTTGATATCGAGATAAAGCGTAACCACAGGCCAGTTTCCTTTGTTGCCTTCCTTCAGCGCCTTTTCAATCACAGGACGAATTTTAGGAAAGAAATAGCTTTCAAGCGTCGGGTCTTCGCCCCCAACATTCTTCGCGCCGTGAATCAAGAGCGACTTTCCATCCGTCCAAGCCAGATCTTCTTCAACAGCGAAGGGTCGTCCACTAGAGATCGCACGGTCCAGCCGGTCAGCATACTTGCCGTGGTGGTTTGCTCTACTGGGCCTGTTCCGCTGACATGTCTCGCGTCACGCTGCCTCTCGCTAGTGTCAAATGCACATTAATAGCGGAATAGAAAGATAAGCCAGTTCTATGCATTTGTTGAAAATTATTCGCTAAAACAAACCGGTATTAGGCGTATTGCTCCTCTTAGCTGCGACTGCTTCTTTTGCACAATCGAAACCATGGAAGTTCGGCGTGATGGCAGACACTCAGTGGAGCCGGGACGACGGCAGAAACCCCGGTGCTTGCGCCGTAGATATTGTCAAGGCTGTCAATAAGGAGTTCATCAAGCACAAAGTCGATTTTGTAATCGAAGTTGGAGACCTTGTTGATAAGACCGGCAATACAGCCGATTCTGTCGCAGTTTCGGAAGACGTTCGAGCCGCCTTTGCACAAGAGCTTTACAATGCAGGCATCGGATTTTTTCCTGTTCGCGGAAATCACGATTCAAATCCTCTCGCTGCGGCAGAATTCAAGCGCATTTATCCGCAGTCTCAGAACGGAAGAATGAATGCAACGCCCCCAAATGTTTTTACCATTCCTAATCCTGATGCAGCCGCGCAGCCGTTCCCGTCGCCTTCCGGCTCTCCGTTCACCTTGGAGACAAACTTCAGTTCTCCCGATCCCAGCACAACAGGCGGCCTTGATTGGAGAGGACTGAGCTACTCTTTTGATTACAAGGGATCCAAGTTTGTTCTAATCGACCAGTTTGCTCCGGCAGATCGAGACCCTGCGCGAAATCAGCAGTTAACCATCGCTCTGCAGGTATCGTGGATAGCGTCCACGCTCTCGGCAAAACCAGTGGGCGGTCATGCATTTGTCTTTGCCCACAAGGGTCTAATCAGCGAACAGCATGTCGATACGCTCTTCGGCAAAGATCCGTCGCAGGATGTCGCCGCGCAGGATGCCTTTATCACCGCGATGTACAAGAACGGCGTCCGTTATTACATCCAGGGCCACGATCACCTGCATAATCGCGCCCTCGTCTCAGTTACGGGCGGTTCTCCGCTGGACGGCGTTTCTCCCAAGGTTGAGAACATCATCAGCCAGTCGGACAGCCACAAGTTCTATACGCCAAACATCCCTTCCAATGATGACCAATATGATGTGCCTGCCTTTGGACACACGCGAGAAGCAGAGATATCGCAGAATCTCCACCAGATTGGCTTTTATATCTATACGGTGGATGGGCCGCGCGTAACCGTGAAGTATTACGCCGCGGCGGTGCCGAATGCAGCTCCCATTCCGAAGTGTAAATTGGCATCGCCGGAGATGTGTGAATACACCGCTCCTACAACGCCTCCACTTATCTTCAAGAAGCTCGAAACCTTTGGTTACAGCCTCAACGGCAAAGAGTTCTTGATCTGCCAGGCCCACCAGGAGAAATGCGGCAATTCTTACACCAAAATTGCTGATAGCTACAAAAGAACCTCGATGAAGATTCTCAGTGGCGAGAACAGAAGTACAGCTCAGGACTTTCAGAAACGTCCTTTCATCAAGACCGTCGATACAGGCTGGACGGATCAGGCTGCCAACACGCTGAGCGACATTCTCACCTTATGGGGAATGGAAGATTTCAACGCGAAGAACACGGATACCTATACTCTGTCACTCGTTTACTCCGGCGAGGAATCGACCGCCGTGAATGATCTACCAGTGCTGGCAACCAGGGCCAAACAAGGCAAGTGGATTAACGCTGTAGATAAGAACGATGGCGGTAGCAAGAAGTTCGTCAACAGTCCTTGGAAGAAAGGATATGCACTCGGCACCTATGGCTTCGATCAAAGAACGAAGTCGGTATGGGCTGTGGTGAATTACACCGGAGATTTTGCTGTGGCGCATCCCGGTAAATAAGGTCACGGCATTGTGTTGATGATAGCCGAACATCGAGGCAAATAAACACATTACTTCAATTCGTCTTCATTGAATAAGCAACATAAACGGGCACATTCAACTGGTAATGGACTTATTTAGGAGGCTAATATGCGCCGTCTAATACTCATTTTTGCCGTCCTCGTACTATCGGTGTTTCGCTTAGGAGCACAGGCAGACAGGGCAGCACTGACCGGCATTATTCTGGACCCCGCACAGAAAGCGATTCCAGGCGCCAAGGTTACGCTAACGGCTATCGCAACTGGGGTTGTGCACGTACAAACATCGAACGTAGGCGGCGTCTACACGTTCAGTTCACTGCCGACAGGTCAATACACCCTGGCAGTTGATGCAATGAGCTTTGCGTCAAAGAAAGTTGACATTTTCACGCTCGAAGTAGGCGAAACTCGTACACTTAATGTTCCGATGCAAGTTGGGAGAGCCCATGAAGAGGTTTCCGTTGTCTCTGCAGCGCCTGACCTCGACATCAACTCCGCTGTTGTCGGCGATACGATCACAAATTCCCAGACGCAGTCTTTGCCGGTCAACGGACGCTATCTTGCGAACCTCGAAGCGTTGCTCCCTGGCGCCATCTCTTCGGGCTCGGGTGGCCAATCCAACGTGCGCTTCAGCGGCAATTCGCAGGAGGACAACAACTTTCGCCTGGACGGCGTGGATGCCACAGGACTCAACCACGCGTATGAAAAGGCTCCGCTAGTTGTGCAGTTTCCCATGGAGTCCATCGCTGAGTTAAAGGGCAGCAGCGCTCTCTACAGCGCGGACACAGGCGGCATGTCTGGCGGCCAGATCAACATGTCCTCGAAGAGTGGCACAAATAGCTTTCATGGCTCGTTCTACGAATATCTTCGCAACAGCTACTTTGATGCGCTGCCGGCCTTCGCTGGCGAGGGGCAGTCGGCGCCGTTCAAGATGAACAATTTCGGCGCCAGCTTCGGTGGTCCTATCCTTCGCAATCGGCTCTTTTTCTTCGCCAACTATGAAGGCGTGCGCCAAGCATATGATCAGCCGTTCAATGCATACGTGCCTAGCCCCACCTTTATTGCTCAGGTGCAGCAAAAGTCGCCCCAGCTTGTGCCACTGCTTCAGGCATTCCCCAAAGGCATGCAGTCGACCAATGATCCGAACGTGGATGAGTGGTTCTCCGGCGGCGCGAATCCAACCAGTGAGGATGGCGGCCTGTTGCGTCTCGACTACGCGTTGAATCAGAAGACGGATATTTCTTTCCGCTTCAACACGGACTGGTACAACACTACCCAGCCAGCTCTGGAGCAGAATGTACTCACAACGTACTCCACGCCGAATGTTGTATTTGACGTAGTGCGCCACTTCTCGCCGTCGATCCTGAATGATGCGAAGGTCGGCTATAATCGCCAGGCGTTCTGGAACCCCAGCTACGGCAACATGAGCCCTTACTCGCTGACGATTTCGCCCGACATCAGCTACTCGCTCAATGATGACTCGTGGCGAATCGACAACTCCTTCAGCTTTCTGGATGATGTTAGTATTTATCGCGGCCGCCACACAATCAAGTTCGGCGTGGAAATCCGTGGCATGCAGGAAAACAAGCTGCATCCGCTGCTAGAGCAGTCCCTGACATTTAATACAGAACAGGACTTCATCAACGACAACCTGCAAGAGTACACGTATCAGCCGACCGGTGTGGAGACTGCTGCCCGAAAAAAGAACTTCTATGGCTACATTCTGGACGATTTCAAAGAACGGCCAAACCTGACGCTAAACATCGGTCTGCGTTATGAGTATTACGGTGTGGACAAGGAAAAAAATCCGTCCATCGGACAGGGTTTCGATCCATTCACCTGCGGTCTGCAGTTCTGTCCTGTTGGTGCTCCAATGTATATGCCGAATGTATTGGGTTTTGAGCCGCGCATCAGCATCGGCTGGATGCCGGAGATCATGCATGGCAAGACAGCAATCCGCGCAGGGTTCGGTAGTTTGGAGAGCGATGGCCAGTTCGGTGGTCTGTATGCTTTGGAGACGCAGATCGGCCAAAATTATACGCTGCAGACTCCTAATCCCTGTTACCCGCAGGGACTAACCTGGCCGCTTACGCCGGCGATGCAAGCTTGCGCGACGGGGAGTATTACATATTCGGGCAGCGACCGAAACCGCAAGAACATGCAAGTGAACCAGTGGTCGCTTTCGGTTCAGCACGAAATTCTTAAGAATACAATTCTCTCTGCTACCTATGTAGGCAGCAAGAGCACGCACCTGTTCGACAAAAACATTTTGCTCAATGGAATTAACCCCGCCACAGGCACACGTCCATACGCCAGCCTGACGAACTCCACGATTGGCTGGACAGCGTGGATTGACAACAGCAGCTACAACGCATTGCAGATTGGCCTGAAGAGGAACATGTTCAACGGCCTGCTGCTCTCCGCTAACTACCAATATGGGCACATCCTCAGCGATGGCTCGAATGGCGGCGGCGAATCGGACAGTTGGGAGAACAATAATTGCCGTTCCTGCGAATGGGGTTCCACGGACTATGACGTTACGCACAATTTCTCTGGCAGCATAATCTGGACACTGCCAATCGGCAGAGGACAGGCGTTTCTCGGTAACATCAACCCGATTGTCAACAACATCATTGGCGGATGGCAGCTAAGCGGCGTTGGACTCGCGCGGAGCGGATTTCCGCTGAATATAACGATGAGTCGTAAGACCACGGATCTTCCAGACGGTATCAATAAGAACCAGCGACCTGACCGCGTTTCGGGTCAGCCGCTCTACGCAGCCCATAAGAGCAGAAATAACTGGTTCAACCCGGCTGCCTTTACAACTCCCTTTTCATGTCCAGCCAAGGGCACATGCGTAGCCCCGCCAGGAGTTTCTCCCTGGGGCAATCTTGGACGCAACGGTCTGCGCGGTCTCCCCTTCAGTCAGGCTGACATGGGAATGCAGAAGCAGTTTGCCATTCGCGAGTCGATGGCGCTCCAATTCCGCGCTGATTTCTTCAATATCTTCAACTACGACCAGATTGGAAGCCCCAACACCACATGGGCGACGAATCCCGGTAACTTCGGCAAAATCACCAAGGCTTATAACTCCAATCCGACTGGTATAGGAACGCCTCGTCAGATGCAGTTCTCGTTGCGCTTCTCCTACTAGCGCCAACAAGCATGGGAAAAGCCTGCGCCCGACGCTCTGGAGTTCTTCCGGCTCGCCGGGCGCGTACAGCAAGCGGTCAATTTTTTCGCAGCAAGCAGGTTTGTAAAGAAGGAAAGAATATGAGAATCGCAATCGCTGTTCTAGTTCTCACTTTAGCCCAAATATTCCAGATATGAAGAGCCTTTTCAGCCAATGATCCGCCCTACCTAATCCTTCACGACGGGAGGGGTCGAATCTTTCGTGAAGGCAGAGCATACCTTGAAACGCTGCATTGACATCAGGAAACATTATGATAAAAAACGCAACGATTAAGTCCATTCGTCTATTGCACCGGTATTTTGGACTGTTTTTTGCTCCCGCCATCCTGTTTTTTGCCTTTAGCGGAGCCATTCAAACCTTTGGCTGGCATGAGAGCTCACGCAGCAGTGGCTATGAGCCTCCCACCTGGATTGCGCGAATGGCGCAGCTTCATAAGAAGCAAACGCTCGTCATCCCTCCCGCCAAAAAAAAGGCGCCGGGCGGCACCTTAGCTGAAAGAACACATATCGATACCGCTCAGGGCAAAAAGCCCGCAGGCGACAGCATGACAAAATTCCTCTTAAAGTGCTTCGTCTTTCTCATGTCCATCGGATCAATATTGTCTACGCTTTTAGGAGTAGTTATGGCGCTGCTTTATGGCGGAGACTCACGAATTGTCTGGACGGTTGTTGTCGCGGGCATCCTATTGCCTGTCGCTATCCTGCTCTTATAAAAAATTCCATGTATTCGTGGAAGATCATGTCGAGGCCTATAACCTGCATACAATGTCAGATCGCATGGTTTGACCCCTCAGCAGGCATTCTCAACTCACGTTTATCGCGGAAACTCTGTGCCTTCCTGCTCTGCGGTCATGAACATCGCGTACCAGTCGGGCCAGTTCTCGTCAACTTGTCCGACGCTCTCCTCATGTTTGCCGTGCGCGGCTGCCGCGCGGCGCAATGCTTGGGCCAACTCTTGTATCGACGCATATCTCGTCGTTTTGCCTTGAATCCTTCCTGGCAGCCTGGTCGTAACTTCCTGTAAAAGCCAGCTATTGCCATCGGGGTCACAGAATGTTGCAAAGGATCCATAGCTCACGTGATCTGGAGCCGGCCCATTGATGCGATCGCTACTTCCATCGGGCCGGAACTGAGCTCCTGGTGTCCCGGCATGAAAGACATTGCTCACCTCGATGCCGGACGCTGTCAGTTCCTTGCACGCAGTTTCTATATCGGCTACGACGAGGTAAAGACCTTGTGCTGATCCGGGCATGGCAGATGTGATTTTCTCTCCAAATTGGATCGAGCAGTCTGAGCCTGAAGGTGTGAACTGTACAACGCGAAACCCGTTCTCGAAGGAGAAGTCAGCGTCGAAGCGCCAACCCAGCCTAGTATAGAACTCCTTTGCGCGATCGACATTCGAGACAGGAATTACGACTGCCTCGAGCTTCATTTCTACTTGGTTTTCGTTATTGTTTGTGGCGGCCCGCTTGTTACTGATTTCATCCTGTGTTGCCATTGTCCGCTCCTATTTGTTTGCTAGATTGGAATCGCTATGCCGCACCTGCATCGGTCAGCGCGCAGCGGAACTGTGTGCTTTAGAGACGTGCGTCGCCACAAACTGGCGCACAAGCTCCGCGATTTCGTCTGCCTTGGTATCGAGCGCGAAGTGACCAGCGTCAAGGATATGCACCTCTGCGCTTGGTACATCTTTGCGGTATCTCTCGGGCTCGCCCGGATCGAATGATAAATCGTACTTACCCCAGATAACGAGCAGAGGCGGCTGCGTTTTCTGCATCCAGGATTGCCATTTCGGATAGGCGTCTACGTTGGTGCGATAGTCGTAGAAGAGATCGCTCTGAATCTGCGCCTGCCCCGGGCTATTCAGAAACGCGTATTCGTCCGTCCAAAGGTCGGGATCATAGAATTCTGTATTGGGGTCATTGCCGACATGCCGCGTCTTCGTAACGGCGAGCGAGAGCAGATTCTCTCGTAATGCTTCTTCATGAGCTGAGCGATCAGCCCAGAAAGCGCGTCGAGTTGCCCAGTTGGCACCCAAACCTTCGTTGTGACTGACCGCGTCCTGAACGATGAGAGCCTCTACCCTGTCAGGATGCGCCAGAACCATGCGGAATCCTACCGGACCTCCGTAGTCCTGCATGTAAAGCGTATAGCGTGTTAGACCAAGCACATGCGTGAAGTCGTCCATAACTCGGGCGATGTGATCAAACGTGTAGTCGAATTCCTTTGGGTCGAGCCAGTCGCTGTGTCCGAAGCCTGGATAGTCAGGCGCGATCAGGTGGTAGTTGTTCGCCAACCGCTCGATCAACGGTTGAAACATGCGTGAGGACGAAGGCAACCCATGCAGCAGAAGAAGGGTTGGTGCATCCTTTGGTCCTGCCTCGCGGTAGAAAATGTTCACACCATCCACACTGAGGGTGCGATAGAGGGTCTGGTTGTTCATAGTGTTATCCCTTGCTTGTGCATTCTGCCTAGGAATCGCTCCGACGAATATCGCAATCAGTCCTGAAGCCAAATAGATCCAATGCGGTCGCGGCATGCTGATCTACTCCTTGATTTGGAAAGTCGCTTCCACTTCGATTGGAACGCCCAACGGAAGACTGGCAACGCCGATAACCGAGCGCACGGCCATATTCTGCTCTCCAAAGGCATCGCGAAAGAGATCAGAAGCGCCGTCGGCGACTGCGGGATGATCCACGAAGCCTTCCGCAGTTGTCATGAATATCCCAATCCGGACCACACGTTTTATCCGATCGAGTGAGCCGAGATGGTTCTTGAGCGCTGCAAGAGCGTTTAAGGCCGCAATGTGTGCTGCCTCTCGTCCTGCTTTTGCATCGAGCTCGCCACCAATCTTGCCCATGTATACCGGTCTGTGGTCGATGACGGGCAACATACCGCTAAGAAAAAGCAGGTTCCCGACTTGCACAGCTTCGACGTAAGAGCCGAGTGGAGTAGGAGCTGCAGGAAGCTGTATGCCCAGTTCCACCAGTCTGGCTTCCCCGTGATATTGTTCAATCCGTGAATTTACCATCGCCCTACATGCGCACGAGCGTCCATGTGCAGCACCTCCCCAGTTACGTACTGTGCTTCGATGAGATACATTACCGCATCCACAATGTCCTGCGCCTCCGAAATCTCCCCATGGGCGAAAGAGATTTCATAAAATCTTTGGGATGTCATTCATATTGTCCTCCTGCCTTGGTGTTCACACGCATAACGATTCAGAACGAGGCAACTGAGATTCGGAGAACCTGTAATACCGTTCTCTCGGGGAGCGAAGGGTTTCAGATGTTCTTAAACGTATTTGCCGAGATTGTGGGGTTTCCACGTTCAAGGCATCTCGATCGCGCGGAGAAACTTTCAACTTGCGGTTCCGAAAGGTATGAGTTTCGGCGAGGTGTTTTCGCGCGCGATGAAGCCTGGCCTTTGCAGCTGCCACCGAGATTCCAAGATGCTGTGCCAGGTCCTTTATCGAGTATTCCTCTGACATCCAGATATCGAGGGGAATTCGCAATTTCATATCTAAACGATGGATTGACTGCAGGATTGCATGGGATCGCTGCTGCTGGTCATAAATCTCTTCTGGATTCAATGCGGCATCGCGAATGTCGAAACAATTACCACCTACAAAGGTTTGCTGCTCTTCCAGTGAGGTTTCTGGTCGAGCGCGCCGTCTGCGAATTATCATCAACGCAGAGTTGATGGCAATTCTCATCAACCATGAGGAGAACCGTGATCGTCCTTCAAAAGACGGCAGCGCACGATAGGCACGAAGGAATGTGTCTTGTAAAGCGTCCTCAGCATCTTCGCGGTTTCTGGTTATTGAGAAGATACGATTGTAGAGCCGCCGAGAATAAATGATCTGAAGTTCAGCAAATGCAGCATGAGAGCCCGCTTTTGCAGCCCTTACGAGTTCTTCGTGGTGTGCAGTGGCTCCCTGATCCGGATGCTGCAAAGTCGGCAAGTAATGTTGTGTAGAAGTCATAACCAACCCCCGAACTGTTTGGAGCAAATTCGCGATACGCTGATTCATCGAGCGTTTCTCATGCTCTGATAACAACCATTGAGTCAGAGAATCTAATGCCGCGCAATTGGACAATGGTATTAGCCCACCATGGTGCGAAATGAATGCAGCACGGACAATTCGCTACCACATATCAACGTCTATCACGGCCTGTGCAAAGGCCTGCGGAGCTTCCTGAGGAAGATTGTGCCCGACGCCGCCGTGGATTAAACGATATTCATATGGGCCAGTAAATTTGCTGCGATAAGCCGTGTCGATGGGATGAGGTGCCCCATTGGCATCGCCTTCCATAGTGATGGTGGGAACCGAAATTTCGGGAGCGATGGCAAGTCTTTTTTCCAAATCGTTGTACTGAGATTCACCGTTTGCCAAACCCATTCTCCATCTGTAGTTGTGAATCACTATCTCGACATGGTCTGGGTTGTCGAATGACGCTGCTGTGCGATTGAAAGTGGCGTCATCGAAGTTCCACTTTGGAGATGCCAGCTGCCAGATCAGTTTCGCAAACTCGCGTCGGTATTTCCCATATCCAGCGCGACCACGCTCCGTAGCGAAATAGAATTGATACCACCATTCCAGTTCATGTTTAGGCGGCAGGGGAGCCTGGTTCGCGACTGGACTACCGATTAGATATCCACTTACTGAGACGAGCGCCCTGCAGCGCTCCGGCCACAGCGCAGCAATGATGCCGGCCGTACGTGCTCCCCAATCAAAGCCCGCAATCGTGGCTCTTTGGATATTCATCGCATCCATCAGTGCAACGATGTCTACCGCAACGACTGATTGCTGGCCATTCCGAATAGTACCGCTCGAAATAAAAGAGGTTGTGCCATAGCCGCGCAAATACGGGACAATGACGCGATATCCACGCGACGCAAGCAGGGGTGCCACGTCGATGAAGCTATGGATGTCATAGGGCCAGCCGTGCAACAGGATCACGGGTCGACCATCAGTTGGTCCGGCTTCAGCTTAGCCGACATTCAAAAGTCCCGCTGTGATTTGCTTCAGAGGGCCGAACGGAGTGTTGGATGATTTTACCGCGGCAGCCTCGGCGATTTCATTGGATTCGGCAGTGGCAGAATCACCAAAACTAAAATTGGCTGAGACGATGGCTGCGGCGGCTGCGCCCAAGAATCTGCGTCGCTCTTGATTAATTTGTTGCGATGTTTTGATCATAGTCGTCGGGAATTCCTTCGCGCTGGTGGTTTTTGACTAATTCCAGTAACCACCTGAGCCGTTGATTCTTGATGAGGAGCTCGCATATATATTGCTGTAGGTCCCTTACCTGATTCTCATGTTGCGTTTGTAGCTCTTGATTCAGCGTATTTCCCGACAAAGTGTCAGGAGGCGCATTCTTTGAGCAGAGTGCCGGTTGTGTGTCCCTGGTAGCCGACACGGCGGGAGATCCTTGACGTTTTTGTTCAGTCATAAGACCTCCTAAAGGAAATGGCTTTAGCTTTAACGATAAGAGGCGTAGTGAAACTGCTGTTATATAAGTAGTTCAGTATGACAGTCGAAGCTATTCCTTGATGAACTGCAAATCGGGATATTCTTACCGACGCAGTGAACTGAACGATACTCTGAGCTCTTCTGTAAATAACCTGGGTTGTTCCCAAGCGGCGAAGTGTCCGCCTTTGGGGAGCCGGTTGTAATGAATTAGTTTGGGATACGCCATTTCTGCCCAGGTCTGCGGCGCGGCGTAGATTTCATCTGGAAAGACGCTCACTGCGACTGGGAGTGTAACGTGTTTGGGTGCGAAAAAACTAAGCTTGCTTTCCCAATACAGACGAGCCGAAGAGATCGCTGTATTCGTCAACCAATATAGCGTGATGTTTTCAAGAATGTCGTCTCGGGTTAGGCCCTCAGTTTGCCCGTTAAAAACGCGAGTAATTAGCTCCTCGCTGGCCGCATCGTGATCGAGCATCCAGGCAGCCAAACCGACCGGGGAATCCGCAATGCCATATAGCGTTTGCGGACGATGGCTCATCTCCTGTGCATAACCTAGCCCGTGCTTGTAGAAAAAATCGAGCTGTTCGTATGCGTGCCGCTCGTCAGCGGAGAGGCGTGGCGGAGCGGGAAGGCCAGATTGTAGAGCATTGGCGATATCGTCTGGTACAGTGGCTGGCATATTGGTATGGATGCCAATCAGCTCGGGCGGACTCAGCAGCGCCATCTGCTCGGTTACCGCATTGCCCCAATCTCCGCCTTGCGCGACATAATGCGTGTAACCAAGACGCTTCATCAACTCGATCCAGGCACGCGCGATGCGGACTGGATCCCAGCCCGTACGGGTAGGTTTTCCTGAGAAGCCGTGGCCAGGAAGGGAAGGGATCACGACGTCGAAGGACTCTTCTGCCTTTCCGCTGTGTGTAGTTGGATCAGTGAGCGGGCCAATAACCTTCATTTGTTCAATGATCGAACCCGGCCAGCCGTGCGTTATGATCACGGGAAGCGCATTCGCGTTTTTTGAACGAACATGAATGAAATGAATATCGATCCCATCGATATTTGTTAAGAATTGAGGTAAGGCATTCAACCTGGCGTCGACCTTGCGCCAATCGTAGTTTGTCTGCCAGTAGCTGGCCAATTCACGAATAGTTGCGAATTGCACGCCTTGGGATGCGTCAGGCACAGTCTCGCGCTCAGGCCAATTAGTTGCAGCGATACGCTGACGGAGATCATCGAGCGCTGCGTCTGGAAAATGAGCCTGGAAGGAACGAATTGACTCGCCTGCATCTGGACCAACTTTCGAGAAATCTGGTTTTATGCTGGAGTAGGAAAGAATTTCCGCATTGCTGCGGACGGAAGACAATAGGGGCCACGCGGCACCCGCTCCGGCTGCTATACGAAGGAAACCCCTACGTGTTCGCTTGAGCGCTGCAATGGTACGTGGGGTAACTCGAGTTGGATTCATGGGCGTGTGTCTCCTTCTCTGGAAGGCTGACCACCCGCTGTTTCCGAGTTCTCTCAGCCACTGTGATTACGCCAGAGGTCTTGCGCGAAGTCTATTGGACAATGGTGTTGTCAATACCTTCGTATAAATCTTCTCTGCTAGCTGCATTGATTCTTCGTCAGCCAAAAAGACAATCGGCAACTATGCTCTGCCTGACCCTGGTTTCGTACGAGCGAAAATGGGTGCTTCATAGTTTGAAGATAAAGATCGGCATCTTATGCACCTATGGTAATGCACCGTGGAAACAGACTAGATCGCCAGAACTGCGAGGCGGGACGTTGTCCCATATGAGCGTTCCACTCAATATCCAGATTGTCTGCCAATTGCTGCAAATCCCTTTTACGGTTATGTTCTGGGCCAACCGACAAACTTCAGAATCTCTGCGAAAAAAATTTCAGGCTGCTCTTCCGCGACTCAGTGACCACATTCCGGTATGGAAACCACCTGTACGTTCTCGGCCACTTCATCAAGCATCTCTCTTTAGCGACGCCCACGTAGAAACTTGAGGTCCCATCCATTCCTAGTACAGGCATCTTCAATCGCCCGTCTTTCTGCAACGCGGCTCGATTATCCTCAGCATCTTTATCGAAGGCGCGATATAGATCGATCCGGCGCGCATTGAGCAGGGTAACGGCGAGCAAAGGCATATGCCACGAGCATTCCAAAATCGTGTCCGATTAATTCGACGGGCGAGGTTATTTTCAGGTGATCAGATGGTGCGATCATAGAGCTGTTTTTGGTATGCCTTAGCCCATTCTTCATTTGAAGGAGGAAATACATTGAGGAACTTTCCCTCCTGGGAGGGGATCACCTCGACCATCTTTGCGATCATATCGTTAGGATCGAGTCTTCCTTCCGGTTTACCGAGCAACGCATCTGCCCATTCTTGGAAGACCTCGCGCTTTACAAAGCTCGCGTCATCGCTGAGCCAGCGCAGGCCGGCTTCCACCATGCTTTCGTTGAAGCCGGTAAGAAAGGGACCGGGATTTATTGTTTGTACTTGAATTTTGAAAGGCTTGAACTCCTCATACATTGCTTCAGCAATAGATTGCAAGGCGTGCTTGCTTGCTGTATATGCTGGCACTGGTGGTACGGAGACAAGACCGACAATCGAAGAAACGAAGACCACCTTCCCGCGAACGCCTTCGGCAACCACTGCCTCACCACGCGTTGTGTGAAGTCTAACGTTGAAAAAACATTTACCTCAAAATTCTTACGCACTAGATCTACGGGTATCGCAGAGATAGGTCCGCCCTCACCGATGCCGGCGTTATTAACGAGAAGATCGAACTTCATTGCCAGCGTATGTGCGACATCGTAGGGGTCGAGTAGATCGAGCTTTTCGACCTGTAGCGTTTTAAGATTGAGCGAGCCTTTTCTCGCAGAGCGGTCACTTGTTGCCACGTCTGAACCGCTGCTATTACCTTATGTCCTTTTTGTGCAAGTCCGAGTGAAGTGCCTTCACCTAATCCCGAACCTGCTCCCGTAATTAGCATGTTCCGCATATAAGTGATCTCCTTTAGGTTGTGGTGAGCTTGTATGCCAATTTCCGGTTTCGGGCAAAGTAATGGTCGCTACCTTAACCCTCAATGCGCACATCGTGTTCTGACGAACCGGTATGGTTGAGTCAATCGCTATGGCCTGATTAGAGCGAGCCCGGACTCAGGGTCAATAAATTTCTGTAGATGAACTGGGCTTTCGGTCAATACGAGTTCACACGTTGGACATATATGTGCTTTCAGGAGATGTCCACCATACGCGGTGCCGTCTCGTCTGCCCACAACCATATGTGAGTGGACAATCGGCTTATCATCCTTCACCGCCACGTCGCCGATCAGCGACAAGAGCTCTAGTTGTTCATCGAAAGTGACCGATGGGTCATACTTTTTCGTGTCGAGGTTGTACCACCCCAGGCGGACAGAGGAAAGTGCGCCGACAGCCTTGAAACTGGCCGCCGATATGTTGTGTTCGGTTGCGAAGTTGGAGAGACCTTTTGCCAGCTCGTCCCCCGTTTCGAATACAAGAATGAACGTCTTGGGTGTCTCGTCGATTTGCTTGAATCTCATCTTCCCTCCTCAATCTTCGAAGAAGCGCAGTAGCTCGTGAAGCACTTCTTCCGGTTGCTCTTCCGCAAGGTAGTGTCCAGCGTCGAGGCCTCTCCCAGAGACGATTCCGCTTGCATGTTGCTTCCAAACGTCGATGACATTCCAGAGCTTGCCGATCGCACCCCTCGTGCCCCAAAGAACATGAACCGGACAACCGACTTTCCGTCCCGCCACTTCGTCGCCCTCATCCATCTCAAGATCGATTTCGGCGGCTGCACGATAATCCTCGCAACTTGCATGGATTGCTTCAGGAGTGCAGAAGCAACGGATATATTGATTCAGTGCCTCTTCCGTGAGAGCTCCAGGTGTAGTATTTTGCATCTTGAAATGCTGTTCCAAGAAAAACTTGGGATCTGCGCCAATCATGCGTTCCGGCAGCGGAGCCTGCTGTATGAGAAAGAACCACCACATATACTTTGTGGCGAACTCCTTGCTCGTGTCCCGGTACATGCGAAGTGTAGGCACAATGTCCATGAAGCACACTTTCCGGACAGCCGCAGAATGATCCAGGCATAAACGGTGGGCTGTACGTGCTCCCCGATCATGGGAAGCCAATTAGAACTCACGAAAACCGAGATAAGACATCACATCGATCTGATCCTGTGCCATTGCTCGGAAGGAGTAATTTGCGTGACGCTCGCCTCCTTGCGGTTTTCCAGAATCCCCATATCCACGCAAGTCAGTCAAAACAACGGTGTAGTGTCTGACAGTCGATCCGCTATCTTGTGCCAGATAAAGTGGGTCTGAGGATAACCGTGCAGAAGGAGCAGCGGGGGACCGCTCCCCTTCTTTAAAGTATGAATACTTGTGCCTGCCGTTGGAATCATCTCGACGGTAAAGCCTTCGAATGCCATATTCAAACCAACCTCCGTCGGCATATCGGACTCAAGATCGGATTACACGGTTTGTTGGATGGCGGCATCTTCAACTCTGCTTTCTTAAGTCACCGGATCAATCTGTGTGACTCGATAAGACCAGAGCAGCAGCAGCGAGACAATAAGACAAAGGTATCGCGGATACTTTGGTATGAATGAGTCAATCCTCAATATTGGGCGCGAAGTCTGACTGCGCAAACGCTAGGATTTCCCGATAAATTGAAATGAGAGATAGATGGAAGCGAAGAACACGTCATTGCCGGAGTAGAGGACGGGATTTGTGTAAGAGCAAGCGAGGTAGTGTCTTCAACACATTTCCTGCCTAATTCGGTATCAGAATCCTGCGGTGTAGCTGCAGTGACTCCTGGTGAAACGCTCAACGATGGATTCTGGATCAGCTAGCAGGGCCAGATGCTACATTTAGGGTTAATCGGCACGGGTAAAGCTTATAGGTTACTTATGAAGATGGCTGAATTCGCTAGTGTGGTACAATTCTGCGCACAGGTGACGCCCCCGGCCTGTTCGCATATCAAAGATAATCTCAGGTAGCCTTCCCGAGTTTCGATGGCGCTGGTTTCTGGCCTAATTTGAAGCGAGAAAGTATCGCTTCTGGCGTTACCGTTGGCTCGGGTCAGTAGTTGTAGAGCATTAATTCGTATTTATTCCTGCAGGAACTCTGATGAAATTGAACATCAAGAAGTCCACGACTCCTATTTCTCTCGCCGGTTCTCATATCGATGATTGCCGACATGTTTGTGCATTCTTTACGAGTGAGGAAGAAGAATACCGCGTTTTGATGCCTTTCATCAGGGAAGGTTTTTCCTGCGGGGATAAGGCTGTCCACGTGGTCGATCCCTCACAACGCGAGGAGCATCTGCAGCGCTTGGCAACCGTGGGAATCGATACTTCTGAGGCTCAGGCTAGCGGTCAATTGGAGATCCTTAACAACACTGAAGCCTATTTGAAGGATGGAAGGTTTGATCAGGATCGAATGCTTGAAGCGTTCAAAAGAATGGCAAGCGGAAATTCAAAAGATGATTTTCCTTTAAGCCGTATTGTCTGCCGAATGGATTGGGCCGTTGGAGATCAGTTCCGCATTCAGAACGTCATCGAATTTGAGGCTCGAGTGAATCACATATGGTCCCAGCACGATGATGCGGTTATCTGCACATACCATCTTGCAAAATTTGGAGGGGACGTTGTGGTTGATATTTTGCGAACTCATCCCATGGTGATTATTGGCGGGATTCTTCAGCGGAATCCTTTTTATATTCCTCCTGATGAATTCCTCTACGAATACCGTCAGCGTCAGCAGAACGGTGCGACTCGCTGATACCAGCGACATAAAATGCAAGCACCGCTCGCAGACCCGACCCTGGAGATCAAGCACCTTCGACGGTGCATGAATGATCTCGTCAGCGTACTTGCACTTCCGGCAGTTTGGAAAGGGTGTAACCCGTCTGAAATCCTCCATACATTAGTCGAATCGCTCATGAAAATGCTGAGTCTCGACTTTCTCTATGGACGAGTGTTTATCGAGCCCGGGCAGGCGCCATTCGAGGTGCTTAGAATCGATGAGCAATGCCGTGTGACTCCCGACCAGATCACCCTGATTCTCAGAGAGTGTCTAAACGAAGAGCAAACACAGGTGACTTTCCAAAGACGACTTGGAGACCAGGTGATTTCAATTCTTCCTGTACGAATGGGGGTCGAAGGAGAGTTGGGTTTCATCGCTGCTGGGTGCCACAGAGCAGAGTTTCCTGAGCAGACGGAGAGATTGATTCTGAATGTAGCCGCGAATCAGGCAGCCATTGGAATACAGCAGGCACAACTTCTTGGCGAGCAGAAAAGAGTCGCTCGAGAACTCGATGATCGAATAGCCCAACGGACCGCCGATTTAGAGGCTGCAAACCGGGTGCTGACGAAGGAAATTGCTGAACGGAAGAGAATCGAGCAACGACTGCGGGAGAGCGAAACATTTCTCCTGGAGGCTCAGCGGTTAAGTCGCACCGGCAGTTGGAAGCACAATCTAAGTTCAAATAGGGTGAGCATGACTCCTGAAATGGAGCGAATTCTCGCTATTGAGCAAGGTAGTTCGCTTCCGGCCGAACTGCTCTTTAGTACTATTCACCCTGAGGACCGGGACCGCGAAACAGCGAATTATCTGAAAGCCATAACCGAAAAGTGCGATTTCGAATCGGACTATCGAATCCTACTCCCCAATGGTTCCATAAGGTATATCCACAACTCCGGGCATCCTCAATTGGATGAGGCTGGCCAGGTAATAGGGTTTACTGGGACAGCGATCGACCTGACGGAACAGCATGAGATCCGGTTGGCTTTGCAAAATGCGCTGGCCGAAATCAAGAAGTCAGAAGCGAAACTATGGCAGGTAATCGACACCATTCCTATCATCGCGTGGAGTAATCTGACAGACGGCTCTAACGAGTTTCTCAATAAAAAATGGACTGAACATACAGGAATGTCCTTTGAAGAATCGCACGGCTGGGGATGGACGGCAGCAATGCACCCCGATGACCTTCCGGTGTTGATGAAGAAATGGCAAGCGGCACTGATCTCAGGACAGGCAGATGAAGTTGAAGGACGATTTCGCCGCCGGGATGGAGTTTATCGTTGGTTTCTTATTCGAGCCGAACCATTTCGAGACGAGTCAGGCAAAATTATTCGGTGGTTCGGCACAAGCACCGACATTGATGATCGTAAGCGTGCTGAGGATGCGTCGATTTTTTCAACCAGCGTTGGCTAGATTACACGGGACTATCGCTGAACGAGGCTTTGGACTGGGGCTGGTCTAAGGCCTTCCACCCTGACGACATTACTCGCGTAGATGAGTATTGGCGGGCAGCTATCGTCGCCGGTTTGCCCGGCGAGATTGAAGCACGTCTCCGTCGGTCAGACGGCATTTACCGATGGTTCCTGTTTCGTGGGAGTCCTTTGCGTAATGAATCGGGAGCCATCGTCAAGTGGTATGGAACAAACACCGATATTCACGATCGGAAAGAGGCAGAGGAACAGGTTCGGCGAAGTGAGGCATTCCTGGCCGAAGCTCAACGCCTTACTCGCGTTGGCAGTTTTTCATGGCGAGTTGCTACGAATGAGATTAGATGGTCTGAGCAGCTTTATCGAATTTTTGAGCTTGAACCGGGTAGCCGCGTGACATTTGATGTTATCGGGGGTCGCGTACATCCTGAGGACCTGCACCTGCTATATGACATGATCGAAAAAGCGCAAAGTGCAGTCAGCAACTATGAATACGAGCATCGCCTTCTCATGCCCAATGGATCAGTAAAATATCTCCATCTTACTGCCCACTCGACTTGCGACCATGATGGGCAGCTGGAGTATTTCGGAGCCGTGCAGGATGTTACGCAACGACAATTCGCCGAAGCAGCATTAGCCGAAGCCAGATCAGAATTGGCGAAAATTTCAAGAATTTCGAGTCTGGGCGTGTTGGCTGCATCAGTACGCCGGACGATTCGTGACGGCAATAGAGCCTCTGATGTAATCAGCGGGTTGCGGGCACTCTTCAAATCCAAGACGGTTGCTACTGAACAAGTTGACTTGAACGAGGCCACTCGTGAAGTGATTGCATTAATGATGAGCGAATTGCAAAGGTATGGCGTGGTCTTGCATCTCGAATTCGCAGATCATTTACCAGTTTTCACGGGAGACCGAATTCAGATTCAACAAGTCGTCCTCAATCTTCTCCGAAATGCTTCAGAAGCAATGAGCTGCATTGAGGGCAGGGCGAGGCGGCTGCTTATAAGAACAGAACGACAGGCCGACAATATTTGTTTCACTGTGCAGGACTCCGGTACTGGCCTGGCTCCCGGAGAGGCTGAAAGGCCGTTCGAATCCTTCTACACGACAAAAAAAGACGGAATGGGCATCGGTCTGTCTGTCAGCCGGTCGATTATCTAAGCGCACCATGGACGATTGTGGGCAACAGCAAATGAAGGCCCGGGGGCCACCTTTGTATTTTCGATCCCTTGCGCAAACACGTTCGATTCGGGCGGTGGACATCTACCTGAGGCAGATGCCCGGAAGTCGAATAGCGATACCAATACCAAAGTACAATAGACGCGCTCTCACTTAAATCGTCATCATAGGATCTGGCGTCACAGAAAATGACCCCATGGACAGGAGCTTCATCTGCATCGGTGTGCGGAACGCGAAGGAAACAAATGAGTTCCTCAAATATCGCCAGGAAAACGAAAAAATGCCCGCTGAAAAGCCCTTTGTTTCACGACGCAGTATGAAAAATCCATGAATGAGATGAAATTGCTGGTATCAGTAGTCGACGATGATGAGTCAGTCAGGGAGTCGTTGCCGGATTTATTGAAGGAACTTGGGTTTGTCGCCAATGTATTTTCTTCGGCAGAGGAGTTTCTAGCCTCCGATTGCATTAAACAGACAAGATGTTTGATTTTGGACATTGCGATGCCCGGGATGCGCGGTCCGGAGCTCAAACGCGAACTGGAAAATCGTCAGTTGGCGATACCGGTGATTTTCATAACCGCACACAGAGATGAGGCTGTGCGATTGCAGATGCTTAAAGACGGTGCAATCGGGTGCTTGTTCAAACCATTCACTGATACGGAATTATTGGAGGCTTTGAAGAAAGCAGCAGAGCGCAAATGAGCGTCCTGGCTTTTTCAGGAGTTTACAATGGCTGCAACTTATATGATCGGCGGTGAAGCGAGACCCACTTCCATGTCACAGTTCTCATCGATCGTCTTTGTAGTAGATGATGACATCTCAGTGCGAGAATCTCTTGAACTGCTAATTGAGCATGAAGGATGACATGTCGAAACCTTTATGTCGGCGCAGGAATTTCTCGATTAGCCACGTTCGAATGTGCCGAGTTGCCTTGTTTTGGACATCTCCATGCCAGGCCTGAACGGCCTGGACTTGCAAAAGCGGGTTGTTGTTGAACGTCCGGAAATGCCGATTATCTTCATTACAGGGCACGGCAATATTCCAATAACCGTACAAGCGATGAAGGCTGGGGCCGTAGAGTTCTTGACGAAGCCAATCAGCGACGAAGCGTTGTTAGGCGCGATACGCAGTGCAATCATTCGAAGCACAGCTCTGATTCGACGCGATGCAGAGCTCCAAGTGCTGAAGTCACGGTATTATTGTCTCACTTGTCGCGAGCGCGAGGTGTTAGCCCTTGTTGTCTGCGGTCTTCCGAACAAACAGGTCGGTAGTGAACTTGGTATTAGTGAGATCACAGTAAAAGCACATCGGGGAAGTTTAATGCGAAAGATGAAAGCGGACTCATTGGCCGAACTGGTAAATATGGCATCGCGCCTTCGCCTGCCGCGCGCGACGAAAATCATAGTGAATAAATAGCCAGTTATCACCTCTGCGGCTTATCCCATCAACCAATTCCTAAAATTGCTTTATTCGCGCCCATACGGATGCGCTGAGCCCATACTTCGCCCGGAATCGTGTCCGAATATGTAATAAGCCCACATCGCATTGAGCCAGAAGGCACAGCACAATTCTCAGATTTGGGTGCCAAGCATTATTCCACCGAAGTCAACTCTGTTATAAACATTCACGCCACCAGCCTCAAGTAGTCGTTGTGCTCGGATCCTTTCATACACAAGTATTGCCGATACCATCGTTCAATTGTTCCGCTCTTTACGCTGTGGTGTTATCGACTCGAGACAGTGCAATCGGACACAGTGCGTAAAAACAGGAATGCGCAGCTGTCATCGTTTCACTTTCGTCGTTATTTCCTTATCTCGATGAGTTCGGAAAAAGTTGTAATGAATGACTCAATGAAGTATTTGGCTAGCACAAACGTGTTCCGTATCGCATATTGCCGAGAAGACAAGGGTGCACTGGGTCGTCCTGATTTATGGATTTTCCATCGAATCGCTCCATAGGTCTTAGAGTCGTATTCTTGAAATTTTTAATTTATTCAATCACTGAGAGGAGGGAAACCGAACATGATTATTCTGAATGTGTTTTTCAACGT
>DASRSR010000090.1:0-8853 GCA_035656355.1 Edaphobacter sp. | reverse complement strand
TGAACTCGCTGGAAGACTCTTCTACATGGTTCACTCGCTGGCCGATCTCGATATTCATCCGTCCGCTGCAGGCGTCGCGGCAGTCATCAGCGGCCACTCGCACAAGCCCTTAATCGAGCACCGCAGCGGCGTCATGTATCTGAATCCCGGCAGTGCCGGTCCGCGTCGTTTCAACCTGCCGATAACACTTGCGTTAATGACGGTGGCCAACGGTGAAGTCAGCGCCCGAATCGTCGAGCTTCTTCGCTGAGCCATTAACTGTACATTCGTGGATTGGCGACCGTGTAAGCAATATCCGTCAGCAGATTGATGCCAACATAGGTCAGACCTACCGCAAGAATGCAGCCCTGCACCAGCGCATAATCGCGGTTGGAGATCGCCGTCAGCGTCAGACGCCCAATGCCAGGCCAGCTAAAGATCGTCTCCGTAACAATCGCGCCAGAGAGCAGGCTGCCAAACTGAAGCCCGATGACGGTTAGCACTGGGATGAGAGCATTGCGCAACGCATGGCGATAGACGATTCTTCTCTCGCTGACGCCTTTAGCCCGAGCCGTGCGAATGTAGTCCTGGCCCAGTTCCTCCAGCATAGCCGTCCTCACCATACGGGTAAGAATCGCCGCCAGCCCAAGACCGAGCGTAATCGCGGGCAGAACCAGATGCATCAGAAAATCGCCTACGCCGCCCGTTCCCGCAGTCGAAACAGGAAACCAGCCGAAGTAGATCGAAAAGATGATGATCAGAATCGGGCCAAGCGCAAAGTTGGGAAACGACAGACCCACCAGCGAGACCACACCAAGCGAACGGTCCTGCCATCGGTTGCGATGCAGGGCCGAGGCAATTCCCGCAGGTATCGAAGCTGCCATCGCAATAACCACCGCTGCCAGCGTCAGTGCCAGTGTGTAGGGATAGCGCTGCAACACAAGATGTGTCACTGAGTCATGCAGTCGCAGTGACTGGCCAAGATCGCCGTGCAGCACTCCACGCCAGTAGTGCATGTACTGCTCGCCCAGCGGAGCGTCGAAGCCCAGAGCGTGTCGCAGAGAAGCAATATCAGCCGCGTTCGCGCCTTCGCCCAGCATCTGCACCACAGGATCGCCGGGCACAAGATGAATCAAGAGAAAGACGAGTGACACGACGACCCATATCACTGGCAGCGTAAGCAGAATACGACGTACAGGATTCCAGACTGCTGGCTTCATTCCGCCTCTTCCCTGCCCTTCGCTTCGGGTTCCTCCATTGGCGGAATCGTTTGTACGGTAATTCGGCTGATGCGTCTTCCAGCCATCTCCGCAACGGTATATCGACGGCCTTCGTCCTCGATGCTTTCGCCAACAATCGGGATGTGTCCAAGGTGCGCCAGCATAAATCCGGCAAGTGTCTCTGCGCCGGTCTCGCGCGGAAAATCCCAGTGAAGCTGCGTGCTCAGATCGCGCAAGCTTACACTGCCATCGAGAGACATTGCTCCCGTCGAGCTCAATAGCGGACTGCGCGGAGCAATATCAAACTCGTCTTCCAACTCACCAACAATCTGCTCTAAGGCATCTTCAGCCGTGACAATTCCTACCGTCGATCCAAACTCGTCCACAACAATCGCCATCTGGCGGCGTCGCTCCTGAAACTCCTGCAAAAGCTCCACCGCCAGCTTCGTCTCCGGAACCACCATCAACCCATGCATCACCTGCCGCAGGGTCAAACCGGAGGTTCCTTTGCCACCCAGCGATAGTGCCACACCGCGAAAATGCATCAGGCGAGAAATATCTTTCGAGTAGACAATGCCGATGATGTTCTCCGGTCCGCTCTCCGGATCAAAGACCGGAATACGTGAGTGCTGCTCCTCGACAATCCGCGCGCTCGCCTGTTCTACCGGCAGATTCGCCGGCAGAGAGAATATCTTGCCTCGTGGCGTCATGATCTCTCGCACCGTCACATGGTTCAGCTCAATCGCACGGTGAATAATCTCTTCCTGGAATACCGGCAGCAGCCCCATTCGCCGCGTTGCGGTCGCGATGAGCTTAATTTCTTCCGGCGAGTGCACTGCGCCTTCCCCGTGAAGCGGCGCGCGAAACAGCTTTAGCACCAGCGCAGCGGAGTGGTTCATGAGATTGACGGCAGGACGCGTAATCCGGATAAAGACGTCCATCGGCCCCGCAACCGCCAATGCAATCCTCTCCGCACGCTGGAGTGCAAGCGACTTCGGCACCAGTTCGCCCAGCAGCACCTCAAAATAGGTAATGATTGCAAACGCCAGCACCACAGCAACCGTGTGAGCATATACATTTGCGTGAGCAGGCAGAACCGTCAGCCATCGGTGTGCAAGCTGCAAGATCATCTGTGCGACGGCGGGCTCGCCGATCCACCCGAGCGCCAACGCGGCAAGCGTTACGCCAAACTGCACAGCAGGCAAAAATTCATCAATGTTCCGTTTGAGCTGAAGGACGGTACGCGCTCCCGGCCTGCCCAGCGCGATAAGCTGCTGAATGCGCGTCTCACGGACGCTGACCATCGCAAATTCAGCGGCGACAAAAAAACTGTTGGCCAGAATAAAAAAGGCCACCAGAATCGCACGAAACAGCACCCATTCCAGCATCATGGCAAGTGTACGGCATGGGCCAGTATTCGTCGCTTAGCAAAAAAGATTCATTCCAGCAGCAACCGGAGATGCTACCGCACGCTGCCGTTCTGGCTTACGGCATACTGTGCGCCAGCATACCGAATACCTGTCTCCATCAGAGATTCAATTGCATCCACAGACTGAATCCCTCCTCTTGCACCCACAGACATACAGTTCAACGCCGCGGCAGCGCACGCGAAGTCAAGCTGTCGGTCAAGCGGCCAATCCTGTAGCAGCCCATAGATGAATCCCGCATGAAAGATATCTCCCGCACCAGTTGTGTCGGCAACCGGAACCCGATAAGCCGAAGTATGGTGAAACTGCTTGCCATCCCATGCCAACACGCCATCCTGCCCCAGGGTCGCCGCGGCCAATAGGCAGCCATAACGTCGCTGCATTCCGCGCAGCGCCGTTTCCAGATCATTCTCGTTCATCAAACGACATGGGAAATCTCTGCTGACGATCAAGTAGTCGATATTCTCCAACAGACCCTGGACTTCGGGATAAAGTTCATCCAGATCGGCAATCACAGGAATACCGGCCTCACGCGCCCATTGCGCCGCTGCCGTAGCTACTGCCGTATCATAACCATCCACGTGAAGCGCCCGAGCGTTAACAATCCACTCGCGTTGAATGTCATCAGGTTTCAGGTCGAGACGTTCATCACGTCTCCACAAAACCGTACGTTCCCCATCCTCATCCACAAGAATCAGCGACTGTCTGCTATCGCACTCCTCAACATGAACAATCTGTGTCTCGACACCAGCTTCGGCAAATGCCTTGCGGTGTAAATCACCGGCCCCGTCACTGCCCAGGCTCCCGACATAACGCGTACGCAATCCCCACTGCTGACACGCGACCACAGTCGAAGCCACCTGTCCTCCTGGCAGCACATTGGCTGCACCGTACTCTACCTTGGAGCCGCGCACCGGATAATGCACCAATGGAATCACGGTGTCGGTAGCGTTCAGTCCCACTCCAACCAGGTCAACCTGAGGCAAATTCACCATATTGTTACTGTATATCCAAATAGCGCAAGCATTCATTGGATGCCTGTAACGGCATTGTGGCAAAAAAGAAAGCCCGGATAATTCTCCGGGCTTTCTTTAGAAATCGATTCGAACTCAGGCCAGGACCTTCGTAACAGACTTATCGATAGTGTCCTTTGGAACATAGCCGACTATCTGGTCGGCAACCTTGCCGTCTTTGAAGATCAGGAGCGCCGGAATTCCGCGAATCCCATAGCGAGCAGGAGTAGCAGTATTCGCATCAACATCCATCTTCATAACCTTTAACTTTCCCTGATAGTGGGTAGCCACTTCGTCCACGATCGGTGCCAGCGCACGGCATGGGCCACACCATGTAGCCCAGAAATCGACCAGTACGGGTTGGTCCGACTGCAGGACCTCTTTTTCGAAAGATGCATCGTTGATGTTGGTTACAAACTGTCCTGCCATGTTCCCTCCGGGATATTTTGCAGCTCGCAAATATAGTTTCGTTCACTATAAGTTCGAACTGCCCTCACAATAATAGATGCTGACAGGTCAATAGAGTTTCAATTGCGAAAAGGTTGCTTTAAAAGCAAACGCCCGGACCCCGGTAAACGGGGTCAACGGGCGGCGTAGCAGCCCTCCCCAGAACTGCCCACGCAGCCAAGGTACTGAATAGATTGGAAAACGTAAAGAAATCTTAGGTAACCTGGGAGGAGATTACTCAACTTCGGGTATAGCTTCAGTTCCACCGGCAATCGTCGTTTGGATGATTTCCAGCCCTGGATCACCGGCCGCTTCCCGAATTGCTGCGGTCACGGCAGCTTCTGCACCCACTTCAACAATTGTCAGAACTGAAGGTCCTGCACCACTTAGCGCAACGCCAAGAACGCCCGAAGCTCCCATTAATGGCAGCAATTTCTTCAATAGAGGGCAAGCCTCCATACGATATGGCTGATGGATGCGGTCCTGCATCGCTACTCGCAGAAGATCTCCCCGATTCAACGCAAATGCCGACACCAGCAGGGCCGTGTTTTGCACATTTCCTACCGCGTCAGCCCTTGAATAGGAATTCGGTAGAAGTGCGCGTGCTTTCTCCGTCGCAAGACTCGCCGCCGGGAGGGAAACCAGCAAGCTCCAGTTGATGTTTTCCCTGTAAGTTGCTGTTAATATTTTGCTTGCATTTTCAGCAGAAGCAGTCATTCCACCTAAAAAGCAGGCGGCGACATTATCAGGATGACCTTCGCGGTGACATGTTTCCTCCAGAATTTGCTGATCACTCCAGCCAAGCTCACCAAAATAGTTCGCAAGCAGCGCCCCTGCCAACAATGCAGCAGCACTTGATCCACAGCCCATCCCGAGCGGAATTTCATTATGGAGAATGAGGCGAAGTGGTGCAGCTATTTTTCCGTTCTTTACCAGAACGTCGGTATACGTCTTGAAGATAAGGCTGTTGTTTGCGTCCCCGCATAGATCGGCATTGCGACCCGTAGCCTCAATTCGGAATGCATCGGCTACGGTCGCCTCAACGGTCAGGTAGAAGGCCATCGCCAATCCCAGGGCATCAAAACCCGGCCCGAGATTTGCCGAAGTCGCCGGCAGACGCAGACGAAGTGACTTCACCTTCTGGCTCATACAGGCTGGGCCAGCTTCATGTGGAACTCCAGCGCATGAAGAACCGCGTCCGAATCCGGTTCGAGCACAATAGGAGGTTTGCGCAGTGACTCGTTAATTGCCTGGTCCCCCGCTGAAACCCCGGCGTTCTCTTCGTCATTGAAGAGTTCGCCACGATGGTAATCAATAGTAAAGTTAGAGTCCTTCAGCGTATGCCCTGTCAGAATCAGGACGACACGCTCTTCACGGCCAATCTTGCCCTGCGCGACCAGCTTCTTCAGGCCAGCAAACGTCACCGCTGAGGCCGGCTCGCAGCCAATTCCCTCAGCGCCTATCTGCGCCTTGGCCAAGGCAAGCTCCTGCTCACTGACCTGCTCACACCATCCGCCTGTAGTGCGCAGCGCACGTAGCGCCTTACGCCACGAGGCCGGGTTGCCAATACGAATTGCAGTCGCGCGTGTATTGGCCTTCACAGGAATCAGCTCCTCGCCACCATTCTCCTGAATGGTGCGATAAAGCGGATTCGCTCCTTCGGCCTGAATAATGCTGATCTTAGGCATCCGAGGAATCAGCCCCAAATGCTTGATCTCAGCAAAGCCCTTCGCCAGAGCCGAGCCATTGGCCAGGTTACCTCCGGGAACGATTACGTGGTCAGGGACCTGCCATTCCAACTGCTCCAACATCTCGAAGGCAGGTGTCTTCTGCCCTTCCAGGCGGTACGGATTGACCGAGTTCAGCAGATAGATCGGGAACCGTGTCACCAGATCGGTCAAAATGCGAACGCAACCATCGAAGTCTGTCTTCAGTTGCACCGTTAGCGCACCGTAGTCCATCGACTGCGACAGCTTGCCCCATGCAATTTTGCCTTCGGGAATAAAGACAATGCTCCGCAACCCACCACGCGCGGCATAGGCAGCCATTGCGGCTGAGGTATTGCCGGTCGAGGCGCAGGCTACCCACTCAAATTTGCGGTCTGCCGCCACGGAAAGCGCCGCCGTCATTCCGGTGTCCTTAAAGGAACCAGTAGGATTCATTCCCTGATGCTTCGCCTGCAGCCAATCGATTCCAACGGCTTTGGCACAGCGTGGCATGTCGTAGAGCGGCGTATTGCCTTCGCGCAAAGTCACAACGCTCTTTTGATCTTCGACAATCGGGAATAGATCGCGGAAGCGCCAGACGCCGCTCTGATCCAGCGGAACGGTCGAAGTGCGGCGCTCCTGCCATAGCCAGCGCAGTGCACTGGCATTGGGCAGATTGGCTGCCGAAGTTCCTGTCTCGCCGTTGCCGGTCGATGACCAGGGATAGATGACGTCATATAGACCGTTGCACTCTGGGCAGCGAAATATACTGTTCACCGCGCTACCGGAGATGACAGCACCGCACTCGGTGCATCTAAGGTGATGGGTCGCAACTTTCATTGTGTTTAACTAGGTTACCGTAAAGACGGGAGCGAACCAACGATGACTGCAATTCTTATTTGCCTGGTGGTCTTAAGTGGTTTTCTTACCCCTGGAAATGCATGGGGACAGAAAGAACTGCATGTAGCCGCTGCCGCTGACCTGCAGCCGGTAATGCCGGTAATCAGCAAGGCTTACGAGCATGCCACCGGCATTAAGCTGGTCGTAAGTTATGGTTCGTCCGCTACCCTGACCACGCAGATTCTCAATGGCGCTCCAATGGACGTCTTTCTTGGGGCCGATTTTATCTTTCCGGAAAAGGTAGTCGCTGCGGGTCTTGCCGATATGAAAGAGCCAGTCGCTTATGCGAAAGGAACGCTGGTTTTATGGACACGCAAAGACTCTCCCCTGCTTCCCCTCAGCATGGACCGGCTCACAGATCCACGCGTCACTCGTATAGCAATCGCCAATGAACTTCATGCTCCCTATGGGCGTGCCGCCGTTGCTGCGTTGAAGAAGCTGAAAATTTACGACAAAGTCGCTCCGCATCTTGTCATCGCAGAAAACATCGCGCAGACTGCTCAGTTCGTCGAGTCAGGGAACGCACAGCTTGGCCTTATCTCGCTGACAGCAGCAGATTCCGAACATTTCAAACAGATTGGAACCTATGTCCTTGTTCCTACCGTTTATCCGGAGATACGTCAGTGCGCTGTTGTCATGGCCAAATCAAAACATCGCAACGAAGCGCATGATTTCCTTAACTGGTTATTGACTCCAGCCGTTCAGGGAAACCTCCATAAGCTTGGATTGGCACCCGTCCAATAATTCCTGCGTGTGTATAGACTGGCGCTGTATGGATTTTCAGGCGCTATGGCTGACCCTGCGGCTTGCCGCGGCCACAACGGCAATTCTGCTGGCGCTCGCACTGCCGTTGGCGTGGTGGATCGCCGCTGGACGAGGGCTCAGCCGGGTCATCGTACAGGCATTCGTTGCGCTGCCTCTGGTACTTCCACCTACCGTTCTCGGCTTTTATCTGCTGGTGGTTCTCAGTCCACTTACCGCTCCAGGACGTCTGTTGATCCATCTTCTCGGCCACTCACCCGCTTTCAGCTTCTCCGGCCTCTTGCTGGGCTCTGTACTGTATAGCCTTCCGTTCGCCGTACAGCCTCTGGTTGCGGGCTTCGGCTCCATCGATCGTGGATACACCGAAGCGTCCGCAGGGCTTGGCATCTCTCCCTGGCGCACCTTCTGGAGTGTTGTCATGCCACTGGCGCGTGGCTCGCTGCTCACCAGCGCTGTGCTTGCTTTCACTCATACAGTTGGTGAGTTCGGCGTAGTTCTCATGATTGGCGGCAATATCCCCGGAGCCACCCAGACGCTCTCTATCGCGCTCTACGATCAGGTGCAGGACTTCAATTACGCTGCAGCCAATCGCACGGCGCTTGTGCTGGTTATCGTCTCCCTGGTATCGCTAATCATCATCTACTGGCGTCGCGGCAACCCGGCCAACGGTTTGGGGCGGGGGGAACTTGTCTAAACAGACCCGCCATCTCAGTTTTTCGGTGCGTCATCGTCAGGGAGCACTTGCGCTTGATGCGGCATTTTGCCTCAATCAACCGTGGACCGTACTCTTCGGTCCATCCGGAAGCGGCAAGACCACAATCCTTCGTGCCATCGCCGGCTTCATACGGCCAACCGAAGGGCGAATTGAGTTGCAATCGACCGTGCTCTTCGACAGCACAACCCGGGCTTTCCTGCCTGCACATTGCCGCAACGTGCGGTTGGCGCCCCAGGTTCCAATGCTGTTCCCTAATATGAGCGTTCGCCGAAACATTGCTTTCGGCGTTCCCGCAGCGTCTCCTGAAATTGCATCGGAAGCCTTACAACGCTTCCGCCTGGAATCTCTAGCAGAAGCGATGCCGTGGCAGCTCTCTGGTGGAGAACGTCAGCGCGTCGCCGTCGCCCGTGCCGCTGCCTCCGCTATCGCCTGCGATAACAGCCTGCTTCTGCTCGATGAGCCGTTCGCCGGATTGCATCTTCCTCTGCGCGATCAGCTTCTGGACGATCTGCGAAGCTGGCTCTCTTCAAGCAGGACGCCTGTTTTATCCGTCACTCACGATGTTGGCGAAGCCTTCCAGTTGGGGGCCGAGGTCATCAAGCTCTCCGATGGGAAGGTTACGCACCAGGGGCCAGTCGAAACAACGCTGGCCAGTGAACGCGATCATCTTATCGCCCGTCTTCG
>DASRSR010000089.1:0-15971 GCA_035656355.1 Edaphobacter sp. | reverse complement strand
CAGCTTTATGCGGAAGGATTTCAAGAACCACGACTACTGATGACCGCGCCGAATGGCGACATCTTCCTGGCCGACAGTAAAGCCGGGGAGATTCGTGTACTACGCGGCGTAAAGGCAGACGGCAAGGCTGCAACTGTTTCGACCTTTGCCAGCGGCCTTGATCATCCCTTCGGAATTGCCTTCTATCCCAACGGACCGCATCCGCAGTGGGTATATGTGGCGAACACCACCAGTCTGGTCCGTTTCCCTTACAAAGAGGGCGATCTGAAAGCAACTGCCGCTCCCAAGACGATCGTGCCCGTGCTGCCTGGTTACGCTCAGCTTCGCGGTGGCGGCCACTGGACACGCGATGTCGTCTTCTCGAAGGACAACAAGCGGATGTTCATCTCCGTCGGTTCGGCCTCGAATATCGACGACCCCGACACCCACCCTCGCGAGTTCCATCGCGCCGACGTGCTTGAGTACACGCCGGATGGCAAGTTCGTAAAGATTTATGCCAGTGGCATTCGCAACTGCGTTGGCGAAGCCATCAACCCCACCACTGGCCAGCTCTGGTGCTCCACCAACGAACGAGACCGTCTCGGCAATAATCTTGTGCCGGATTACATCACCCACATCGAAGAAGGCGGCTTCTATGGCTGGCCGTACTACTACATTGGCGGACATCCGGATCCGCGCCTCGAAGGCAAGCATCCCGAACTGAAGTCGAAGGTCATCGTGCCGGACGTTCTGCTACAGCCGCACTTTGCTTCCCTTCAGATGGTCTTTTACGAAGGCAATCAGTTCCCTGCTGAATACAAGGGGGACGCCTTCGCAGCCGAACATGGCTCCTGGAACCGCAATAAGCGCGCTGGCTATGAGGTCATCCGCGTTCCGATGAAGAACGGTCACGCGACGGGCGAGTACGAGGACTTTCTTACCGGCTTTGTTCGTTCCGATGGCAAGGTCTGGGGACGTCCGGTCGGTGTTGCTGTCGCCAAAGATGGTTCGCTGTTTGTCTCCGACGACGGTACCAATAGCGTCTGGCACGTAATCTATACGGGAAAATAGATCACCACCAATTGCTATCTAGCCAATGATGTTATGGGAAACATCTTGGCTTATTCCCAGGCTCCTCTCTGACGCTCAGCAAAACTTAATCCATTTTTCAGCCACATTTAAGCGGTCTCCACGATGATGCTTCTGAGCTTATCTCACGCCTCAGGAGACACCATGAAAATTCTTCGCTATTCATTAGTGACCGCTTCGCTCATCGTTCTAACTATTGCCGCAACTGCGCAGGAGAAGAAGATCGAGCGCAGTGCGCTTCCATCCGCCGTAGAAAAGACCGTCCAGACTGAATCGCGAGGTGCAACCGTCAAAGGCTTCACCACGGAAGTTGAAAACGGCAAACGCGCCTATGAGGCCAAGATGATCGTTAATGGCCACTCGAAGGATATTGAGATCGCTCCCGATGGATCTATCAATGAAATAGAAGAAGAAGTGGCATTCAATTCGCTTCCAACAAACGTGCAGACTGAACTGACTGCAAGAGCAAAAGGCGCAAAGATATTGAAAGTTGAATCACTGAAAAAGAAGGACAAGCTGGTCGCCTATGAGGCAACAATTCTGCGCGGAAGCAGACACGGCGAGATCCAGGTTGGGCCTAACGGCGAGCGCTTGCGGCATGAAGAATAGTTTCTGCCCAAAAAATAAAAGGCTGGCTTAAGCCAGCCTTTCTTCCATTAACTTGTGAGATTAGTTTCCAGGAGCGGTATCGCTCTCCAGATGAGCAATGGTCACTCGCATATAACGGTGAGGGTTAACCGGCGTATTACGAATGCGAACCTCATAGTGCAGATTCGGTCCGGTCACGCGTCCGCTGTGTCCGACATATCCGATTACCTGTCCGCGAACTACGGACTGACCGGCAATTACAGCAAATCCGGAAAGATGCGCATAGCACGTCTCAAGACCGTGACCATGATCGAGAATCACCTCGCGGCCATAACCGTTGGCTACTCCTGCCAGTTTCACGGTTCCATCGGCTGTCGCACGAACCGGAGTGCCTGTAGGCGCCGAAATATCGAGTCCCGTATGGAATTCGCCTTCGCCATTGCCTTTGACTGGGTCTTCCCGCTGGCCAAAGCTGCTTGTGATGGGTCCCATTACCGGCCAGAGTGAAGGCGCATAGGCCGAGGCAAGTTGCAGGCTTCCGGCCGAAGTGATGCCATCAAGGTTGTATCCAGGACGATAATCCGGTCCACCAATACCCGACAGCGCGCGAGTGACGGAACCATCCATCGCGGAGTTCCTCAGGGCATAAAAGGCATCGAGCGACTTATAGTAATCCTGCCCATCGAGCCCATTTGCGGTTCCCGCCAACGGAGTGGTTGCAACCGATTCTGTCCCTGCCGATTTACCTCGCTTAACCGCTCTGTGAGTAACCTTGCCGCCGGGAATGGCAAGCTTGCTCGCCGTCAGCCCATAAAGAGCTGAAACTTCGCTGGCCAAAGAACCAAGCGATGCCGCTTCCACATCGCGCTCATGCGCTGTCTTTTCAAGGTGCGCATAGTCTTTTTGCAGTGTGTTGTGGTCCTGCCGCAATTCATTGAAACGCGCAGTCTTAATCAACATCCGCGAGTACGATCCCGCCATGCCGGTAATCGTAAAGATACCGATCACTGCCGCCGCTACAAAGGCGTAGACATAGTGAAGCGGCACCGGAATCTTGTTCAGGTTGCCCTCTTCGTCGCGGCTGACGAACATGATGTAATAACGCTTTTTTAGGCTCAATCTGCGGTCCAGATCTGGGATTTTGATCCACTGCTAGTCGAACGGAAACTCACAACGGCTGAATCAACCTAGGCAAATGAGCTTTTCCAAACGGCATTTGGGAACGTGCAATTGTTCTTGATCTTTGCTCAAGCCTAACAAAACTGACTCTGTAAATACAACCGGATTGAGCGCACAATTTACCATCAATTCTACGACTTTTTGCCATATCGGGCTGAGCCGTTACTTAGGGGAGGAATGAAAGAGCTCGAGTTAATCAATGAGGTTCGCCGCCGCTTTGCCGGCGGGTCGGGCCGAGCCGTTCGACTAGGCATCGGCGACGATTGCGCCATTCTCCGAACGCAACCCGGCCACGAAACTGTAGTGACGACCGACTTTACATTGGAAGGACGGCACTTCCGTCGCGATCTCCATCCACCTGAATCGGTTGGACACCGCTGCCTGGCTCGCGGCCTCAGTGACATCGCAGCCATGGGCGCAACCCCGATAGCCGCCTTCTTATCGCTTGCCGTTCCATCCGATCTGATGGCAAAAACCAAAGGACGTGCGTGGATCGAACGATTTTTCAATGGATTAGGAGCTTTAGCCAAGCGCAACCAGGTTCCCTTGGCAGGTGGAGATACAGCAGAATCTCCAGGGAATGCCGTGCTGGCTGACATTGTCCTGCTCGGCTCATTACCGGCGGGCAAAGCACTGAGGCGGTCGGGAGCTAAAGCGGGCGAGACAATCTACGTAACCGGCGCACTGGGCGGATCTGCGACAGAGCTCCAATCCATGCTGGCTGGCAACAACCGAAAGAAATCCGCACGAATTATCCGGACGAAAATTTTCTCAACTGCTGACCATCCGCAGATGTTTCCCGAACCTCGCATCGTTATCGGCGAAGTTTTGCGCAGACGAGGTTTGGCGACGGCGTGCATCGACATCAGCGATGGGCTTTCGACTGATCTCGCCCATCTTTGTCGCGCCTCGGGCGTAGCCGCCGAGATCGACTCCAACGCAATTCCTTTGCACCCTTTGGCCCGCACGCTTCAACCCGCAGCGGCACTGGATGCAGCATTACACGGCGGCGAAGATTACGAATTGCTGTTCAGTGCACCTGCTTCCGTGCACATACCACGCAAGATTGCAGGCATTTCCATAACGCGGATCGGCAAATTTGTCCCTAAAAGCGCAAAGAAACCAATGATGACGCTGATTTCTCCTGAGAATGCCCGCGCTACACTGGAGCCTGGCGGGTGGGAACACTTCTCTCATCGCCGATAAATATGCTCCACCCAATCTTTAGCCTATGCGCGACGCTACCCAGATCATTCGTTCTACGCTGACCCCACCAGTGGCAGGCGAGCCGCTGCACGCCGGTCCTGTATTTGCTGCCCCCTATCACACACCTGGCGATCCGGCAGACGCCGCTTACAGCTATGCGCGCTCGCACAATCCAACCTGGACATCGCTTGAGACAGCGATTGCACAGATGGAATCAGGCGGTAATACCAGCACCCAGGCGCTCGTCTTTGCGTCCGGCATGGCAGCATGCGCGGCAGTCTTTGGCGTAGTGCTCCGGCCCGGCGATGCGGTCGTGCTGCCGTCAAATTCTTACTTTGGAGCACGCAAACTGGCCATCGAGTACTTCGGCGCTATGGGAATCGAGGTACGCTCCGCACCGACGGCCGGCAATGCTCAAGCCGCTCTGCTGAAAGGCGCGCGGCTGCTGTGGATCGAATCACCCAGCAACCCAACGATGGAGATCTGCGACATCTCCGCATTGTGTGAAGCAGCACATCGCGAGGGTGCGCTAGTCGCCGCGGACAACAGCACGCCAACTCCGCTGGGGCAGCGGCCATTAACGCTGGGTGCGGACTTTTCCGTCGCTTCCGATACCAAATCAATGACGGGGCATAGCGATCTTCTGCTGGGCCACGTCGCTGTGCGCGACCCCGAACTCCGCGCAAAGCTCGACAATTGGCGAACACTGACCGGCGGCGTCCCCGGTCCGATGGAGGCGTGGCTGGCGCATCGCTCTATCACCACATTGCCACTGCGACTGGACCGAAGCTGCGAAAACGCGCAGTGCATCGCCGAGTTCCTAACGACGCGCAGCGAGGTAGAAGCAGTGTTCTATCCCGGTCTGCCTGCGCATCCGGGGTATGAAGTTGCAAAAAAGCAGATGCAGCGCTTTGGGCCGGTACTAAGCTTTACGCTGCGTGATCGAACCGCAGCAGAAACATTTCTCGCCAAGGCAGAACTTGTCACCGAGGCAACGAGCTTCGGTGGCATCGCCACAACGGCAGAGCGACGTGCCCGTTGGGGCGGAGACGCCGTTCCGGAAGGGTTCATCCGCATGAGCGTGGGCTGCGAAGCCGTGGAAGACTTGTTTGAAGACATCGGCCAGGCGCTGGACGCAATTTGATGATCCTAGATGGAATCGCGAACTTTGCACGCGAATGGACTGCTGAGGTTCTGACGCAGCCGCCACTGATTGCTCCGGCACGGCAGTTTATCTATCCCCGGCAGATTGCAGGAGAAGAAGACGCGCTGGCTCGCGGCGCTCTGCAGCTGATGGTGCGGCCAGCAGCGGGCGGCGCATTTCTGGCAACCTGTGCTTTGGGCTTTACCGATCCTTCCATGCCAACGGGAGTCTTCGCCTGCCCTAATCCCAGCGAGCTTTGCGCCGTCGCCGGTGGATACGCTTATGTGATCGACACTACGCAGCCGGAACAGAGCACGCATATCAGCCTCAAACCGGTTATCGAAATCAAGCCATTATCAGAGCAAAGTCTTCTGCTGTTTACCGGTTTTCATTCCATCCTTGCCTGGAGCAACAAAGGTCTTGCATGGGAGACCGCGCGGTTGAGTTGGGAAGGTGTGCGCATCACTGGTGTTGAAGACAACGTGCTGCACGGCCTCGGCTGGGACATGATGACCGACAAAGAGGTTCCGTTCTCGGTCGATCTGCTTACTGGTCAGCATCAGGGCGGAGGGTACTCTCTGAGGACGCCCGAACGAAGAAGCTGAGCGCGGCATCGCCCTGCTTCACCAGCCGCGCCTGTTCAAGCAAGCCATAGCTCGATGCAAGATTGGACTTTTTGCTATGCTCCGCAATGACAAGCGCATCGGGAGCAAGCATCGCTCCCCCTCTTTCACTGCCAAGAAAGCCGAGCGTCTCCGCGTACTCCGCCACAGCTTCATAGGGCGGATCGAGAAAGACGAGATCGACCGCCTGCGATTGCTTGGCCAGCCGCTGCAGCAGAGCGCGCACTCCGCGCGGCTCAAGCGTAAAGCCACCCTGAATCTTGAGTGAGGTAAGATTTGCACGCAGCGCAGCCAGTGCAGGAGCAGCATTCTCAGCAAACCAGGCATGCTCGGCTTCACGGCTAAGAGCCTCAATACCAACTGCACCGGTGCCGGCGTAAAGATCGACGAAGCGGCAACCAGGCAGTCGTGGCGCAAGAATGTTGAACAGCGTTTCGCGGAGCCGGTCGCTTGTCGGCCGCGTTGCGAGGCCGCTGGGAGAGGCCAGCGGGCGTGAGCGGTATGTTCCGGCGATAACGCGCATCTCTTCTCCTCGATGGTATATGGGCGACAGCGCATACAATGGATGCTATGCGCGGGTGGTCCTTTCGAATCGGTAGAGTTCTCGGCGTGGAGATACGCATCCACACCTTTTTTCTGCTGCTGTTGGGAGTCGCCATTGCCTATGCTTCAGCCGTAGGCTCAACGGGCAGTCGCGGCATAGGCCTCTGGTTGTTGTTGCTGGTTGCCGTAGCTGTCCGCGAGGTCGCACGCAGCATTGCGGCTGCATGGTTCGGTCTAGATCTGCGCAGCATTCTGCTGCTGCCCACTGGCGGTCTGATGGTGTTTGGTGCGACGGAGGCCAATGACCACACGGCCACACCCGAGGTGCAGAAGCGTCTGGCGCTGGTAGGTCCGGCGGCAAACATTGGTTTTGGTCTGCTGCTGGCGGCTATTGTGCTGACGGTAACTCCACAAATTAATCTGCTGCAGCGCCCTTGGATTGCGCTTCCCCACCTGCTCCGATCGTCAGTCTGGATCAATCTGTTACTGGGTGTGGTGAACTTACTGCCGGCGTCTCCGCTTGATGGCAGCCAGCTCTTTCGCAGCGAGTTTTCAAAGAGCCACGGTGCTTTGAAAGGTGCGCGCGCATCCGCCGGTTTGGGCCAGATGATCGCTATTGGACTGATTCTTGCCGGCCTCGCCATCAGCAATATGTGGCTGATCCTAATCGGCGGCTTTGTCCTGATTGGCGCACATATGGAAGGACAGGGCATACTGCTGCAGAGCGATAGCGACGCGGTAAGGATGCGCGATGTGATGCTGACGGAGTTCAGCACGCTTTCAGCTTCAGACACGCTCGAAGATGCGCTGCAACGCTCCGTGCATACACTCCAGGACGTCTTTCCTGTGGTACGCGGAGCAAATCTTGTGGGCGCAGTGTCACGCCAGAGTATCGTTGAGGCATTGCAGAGCAGCGGCAATGGCTATGTTCAGGGAGTGATGACGCGCTCCTTCCAGACTGCCCAGCCTGACGATTCGCTGGTCAAGACGCTACGGCGCATCATGACTGGCCAAAGCACACAGATGGTCCCCATCCTCGAGGGCGACCGCATTGTCGGCATCATCACGCCGCAAAACCTGAACCATGCTCTCGGCATGCTGAGCCAGCGCCGCAGGGTGCGACAACCGGACGACAATGGCTGATTCTCCGCTGGAACCGGGGCTGTATCTGGTCGCAACCCCGATTGGAAATCTTGAGGACATCACTCTCCGCGCTCTTCGTGTACTACGCAGCGTCGACCGCATTGCCTGCGAAGATACGCGTCAGACACAGAAGCTGCTGAACCACTTTGAGATTCACACGCCGACTGTCAGCTACCACATGCATAACGAAGTCGCGCGCACCGAAGAACTTGTAACTGAGTTGCAGCAGGGTGCGCGCATTGCCGTGGTCAGTGACGCGGGCACGCCGGGTATCGCCGACCCTGGCAGTCAGATTGCCGTCGCCGCCATTTCTGCGGGTATTCCCGTTTTTCCTGTTCCGGGTGCCAATGCAGCGATTGCTGCCCTGATCGCTAGTGGCCTGCCTGCGGAACAGTTCGTCTTCCACGGCTTTTTACCGGCAAAGGCAGGTCAGCGCAAAACAGCGATAGAAGGACTTCAACGTAACGGAGCGACGCATATCTTCTATGAAGCGCCGCACCGCATCGTAGAAACGTTGGCAGACCTGGAGGCGGTGTTTGGCACAACTCAGCACATCGTGCTGGCTCGTGAGCTGACCAAGCTGCACGAGGAGTTTCTGCGCGGCCCGGTGGCCGAAGTACGCACAGCGCTAACATCGCGTCCGGCAATGCGCGGCGAGATGGTCTTGCTGCTAACTCTTGAGCTGAGCAGGAAAGTCCAGGAACAGAGGTCGATTGCAGCGGAAGTTGCCGACCTGATGCAATCAGACAACATCGGCGAGATGGACGCTCTCAAGCGTGTCGCCAAGGCCCGCGGTATTGGCAAAAGTGAAGCCTACCGCGAGCTTCAGCGCGAGCAGAAGCGTCACCGGTAGCATCTGACGTAGCTAATCGCGTCCCTTGACCCGGTCGTACATATACACATCGCTGGTGGTACCAAGCGATTGATTGTAGAGACTGATTGCTCCAGTCGCCTTATTCAGCTCTTCGGTAAATTCGTGGAGAGCACGCAGTTTGTCTGCCGTAGCCGGAATCTCCACGTGGCTCGTTTTCAAAAATTTCTGATATCCACGGTCGAGTAAACGAGAGATCTCGCCGTTGAGAACCCAGCCGGGAAAAGACAGCATCATCACAGAACCATCGGGCGCAGGCGCAATCTCGGCGGCGCAGCCGTACTTTCGCACCTGAAATGCGTTGGGAGCGCGCTTTGCACCCTCCTGCGCCGGAGCAACATCAAATCGCTGACTGCCCAGCAGGGAAAGGACATCGTTGAAGCTTCGTTGTTGGCTCTTCTTTGCCATAAGTTAGACTCATCTTAACTGTCGCACATCCGGTCCACTCCTACAATCGGTGCCGCTGCGACCCAATTTACCAACGGAAGTTTGCGTGATCACTTCAACCAAATCGCTTGGCACCAGCATCCTTCAGCGCATAGGCAACACACCGCTGGCACGACTGGAGCACCTGTCTCCAAAGCAGGGCGACGTTCAGATTCTCGGCAAGGCAGAGTGGTTCAACCCCGGCGGGTCAGTGAAGGACCGCGCCGCCTCAGCGATTGTCACCGATGCACAACGGCGTGGCCTGCTGACAGCCAGCCGCGGTCTGCTGGACGCCACCAGCGGCAACACCGGCATCGCCTATGCCATGCTGGGTGCAGCCCTCAATTTCCCGGTAACGCTCTGCATGCCATCCAACGTCTCACCCGAACGCAAGCGATACCTTGCGGCTTATGGCGCTCAGATCATCTGGACCGATCCCGCGGACGGCTCTGATGGAGCAATCCGCAAGGCGCGGGAACTTACCGCTGCTGAACCGGATAGATATTTCTACGCCGACCAATACTCGAACGACGAAAACTGGAAGGCGCACTATCGCACTACAGCCAATGAGATATGGGAGCAGACAGAAGGGCGCATAACGCACTTCGTTGCTGGTCTGGGGACGAGCGGCACCTTTATAGGCACAACGCGCCGCCTGCGCGAGCTGAATCCATCCATTCGCTGCATCTCCATGCAGCCAGACTCACCTTTCAATGGCTTAGAAGGGCTGAAGTACATGCCTACTGCAATCGTGCCACGCATCTACGATCCCGCCCTGGCGGACGCCAATATCGAGATGCCGACCGAGACAGCCTATAAAATGGTTAAAAGCCTCGCTCGCAATCAGGGAATTCTTGTCGGCATCTCATCAGCTGCTGCCGTTGCAACATGTTTGCAGATTGCCGAGCAGGAGGCTCAAGTCGGACGCGAAGCCGTGATTGTGACGATCCTCGCCGACTCGGCGGAGAAGTACATGAGCGAACGTTTCTGGCAGGAGGAATAACCGAAGTGCTTCAGATCAGCTATACCGACTACGAGGCCATGCGCACACACGGCGAAGAAACCTACCCGCACGAGTGCTGCGGTGTTCTTCTGGGCAAAAATGAGGCCGGTGTTGGCAATCGTGTACAGCAGATCGTTCGCGCAGGCAACACTCGCACTGACTCGGCCCATAACCGGTACAACATTGCGCCGCAGGAGCTGGTAAAGATTCAGCGGCAGGCGCGCGGGCTTGGGCTGGACATCGTTGGCTTTTACCACTCGCATCCCGACCATCCTGCACAATGGTCAACAACTGACTTTTCCGAAGCACACTGGCTGGGTTGCTCCTACGTCATCACCAGTGTGGAAAAGGGCAAGGCGGCAACAACCAACTCGTTTCTGCTCACCGGCACAGCAGAAGAGAACAAGAAATTTCAAGATGAAGCCATCGAAATTGCAATCGCCGAGGCACAGGCAAATCAATAAGAAAGGTCAAGCATGAACATCCACATCCCGACACCGTTGCGCACCTATACCGGCGGCCAGGAGACCGTCTCGGTTCCCGGCGCGACCGTCAACGCGGTCTTTGAGCAGTTGACCGCGAAATTCCCGGAGCTGAAACAGCACCTCTTCACAGCTGAAGGCAAGCTGCGCTCCTTCGTCAATGTTTATCTCAATGACGAAGATCTCCGCTATCTTCCTGAAAAAGAAGCCACCACTGTAAAAGAAAACGACGAGCTCACCATTATTCCCTCCATCGCCGGCGGCTCCGTCTGTTGTTGTCCCCTCAAGTAAGCACGAAATCCCATCGACAACTAAATAGCTCTACAAGATGCATATGCGTTTTTCCGTTGCTTATGCTGCAACGCATTCCTGCACAATGCATTACGAGAATCTCCGCGGGAAAGCGATGGCTGGAGCCTTTACGGCTCGAAAAGCATCTAGAATTAAACAAACTGCCACTCATGAAGGAAGAGGCAAATGCCAACTGCCACTGAAGAAACGCTGGAACTACCAAAGCTGACCAACGATGAGATCGCGCGCTACTCCCGTCACCTGATCCTTCCCGAAGTCGGAATGGAGGGCCAGCGGAAGCTGAAAGCCGCCAAAGTCCTCTGCATCGGAACTGGTGGGCTTGGAGCACCGCTCGCGCTCTATCTTGCTGCCGCCGGAGTCGGCACTATCGGCCTGGTCGATTTCGATGTCGTTGACCAAAGCAACCTCCAGCGCCAGATCATCCATTCGACCCACACTGTCGGAATGTTGAAGAATGACTCTGCCGAGCAGATGCTCAAAGGCCTGAACCCAAGCCTGAATGTCATCAAGCACAACACCATGCTGACCAGCGCCAACGCGCTCGACATTCTCAAGGACTACGACGTCATTGCCGACGGCACCGACAACTTCCAGACGCGCTATCTGGTCAACGATGCCTGCGTTTTGCTCGGCAAACCGAACGCCTACGCCTCGATCTATCGCTTCGAGGGGCAAGCCAGCGTCTTCGGCGCGCCGCTCGGCCCGTGCTACCGCTGCCTCTATCCTGAGCCACCACCGCCGGGCCTGGTTCCCTCCTGCGCCGAAGGCGGCGTGCTGGGAATTCTTCCCGGCCTGCTGGGCGTCATTCAGGCCACCGAGACCATCAAGCTGATTCTCGGCATCGGCGAGCCTCTCATTGGCCGCTTGCTGCTGGTTGATGCGCTGGGCATGAACTTCCGCACCCTAAAGCTGCGCAAGAACCCTGACTGCCCCGTCTGCGGTACGCACCCGACTGTAACTGAGCTGATCGACTACGACCAGTTCTGCGGGATTGAGAAGCCCACCTCGGTCGGTCCTTTGGAAGTCGCCCGCGACAAGGCGGTCGCCGACCAGCCTGTCGTCGATGGCATTCCTCAGATCTCGGTCGAAGCTCTGAAGCAGAAGCTCGACAACAAGGAAGATGTCTTCGTCCTCGACGTTCGCGAGCCGCACGAGTACCAGATCGTGAACATCGGCGCTCCGTTGATTCCGCTTGGCGAGATCGGCAACCGCATCGGCGAACTGGCCGCGCAGAAGGACCGCGAGGTCATCGTCCACTGCAAGAGCGGCGCACGCAGCCAGAAGGCCGCCCTCGCCCTCAAACAGGCGGGCTTCACCAACGTCTCCAACCTCACCGGCGGTATCACAGCCTGGGCAGAAAAAATTGACCCGTCGCTGCCGAAGTATTAACTTTTAGCACCTTCACAATGGCCAGCACTTATTAGGTGCTGGCCATTCCTTATTTATCTCTGCGGCACATAGTATTTGCGAATATCAATCCCTCGCATACCCGCAGCGCCAGCGCCAGCCAGCCCCTCATCAGAGTCCTCAAAGACAACGCACTCGGTTGCGGCAACCTTCATGCGTCGCGCAGCTTCCAGAAAGACATCCGGCGCAGGTTTGCCACGCTCGACGTCCTCTGCCGCCACAATCACATCGAAAAGCGGCAGCAGATTAGTTATTGCCAGCGTCGCCTCTACATTTGCTCTGTGACCATTCGTTGCGACAGCCATAGGAACACGTCCATGCCAGGTGCGGGCGATCTCGGCAATGATGGGGATCTCCTGCATCCGCTCCAATCCTGTCTGAAAAGCAACGTTATAACGCGCGTAGATGTCCGCACGAGGTGCCTGACGCCCAATCAGAGATTCATACGCATCCATCAAGGCATCGGGAGTCAGCCCCACGCGCGGATAATACCAATCTCCCTCCATCCTTAGCCCATGCGCCTTCAATGCCTCCTGCAGAGCCGCGAGGTGCGCAGGAGCCGTATCAACTAACGTCCCATCGCAATCGAAGATCAGCCCGGCAAATGTGCCCTCGTCCAAAGAAATCGCCATATGGACGATTCTACGTACCTCCACCCCCGCTGGTATCATCGTGTTATGACTCAGCTTGATGTCCTGTATCGCTATGGAGTGCCGCCTACCGAAGCCGTCGCCCTTGCCATTGCAAAAGTTCGCGAGGTTTACGGAGTCCGCAGCATTGAGTTCAACGAAGCGGAAAAGACTGTTCGTGTCGAATACGACGCAACTCGTCTTACCGGCCCCACCGTCCATCAACTGCTTCGGCGCGCCGGCCTTGATATCGTCGAGACCGTTCCGATGATCGCGCCACCGCCTCCGGAACCCGCGCCTTCTCCCACCCCTGCGGCCTAGACGCTGTAATCCAAACGAAACGCAATACTTGCCTCCTTTTTTACCTAAGCTCTTCTTACCTCAAGTCATCCTGAGCGGAGCGCGCAGCGTGGAGTCGAAGAATTCCTATATTTCACTTATGAATTTGTCGTCATTCTGAGTGAGGCAAAGACCCCCCGCATCTGCATCTACATTCCGCTGCTTTCCCCTCCCCCTTAAGTCACATCCTCTTTCCATATTTCCCCGCACACGAATCCTTACCCTGAGAGTAAAATCTAACTACCTGTCTCGGCAGGACAGTCGAGGGGGCCGGTATCGTCTTCCTCCCCCAGAACTTTCCCCTGTCGATGCCGTCTAATGATGTAGGCTGCCGGAGAATTTTCTGTATTTCCGTCCGCCGGGTCTGGCAAAGATTGCGTCTCCAGGGTGCTGCCAGACCGGAAAAATGAGGAAATCCGCTTTGAACTCGACTGTCAAACAAATTCTGATCTGGGTCTTCATGATCACCTGCCTGATCTTCCTGTGGCAGTTCGTTGTCAAAAATACAGGCGGCGGGCAGGATAAGGCCATCAGCCTCACCCAGTTACTCAATGATGCTGACGCCGGCAAAATCGCCGATGTCACCGTCAACGGCTCCGAGGTTACCGGCAAGTACCGGGAAGGCAACGCTCAGTTCCACACCGTCATCCCGGCTAATTATCCGGATATGTACAAGACGTTGCGCGATCACGGCGTCAACATCACTGTTAAGGACACCAGCGGCAACACCTGGTTGAGCCTGCTTATTAATCTGGCTCCCTTTGCCCTTCTGCTTGGCCTCTGGTTCTTCCTTCTGCGCCAAATGCAGTCCGGCGGCAACAAGGCCATGAGCTTTGGCAAGAGCAAGGCGCGCCTGCTCTCCATGCAACAGAAGAAGATAACCTTCAAGGACGTCGCTGGCGTTGACGAAGCCAAAGAAGAACTCAAGGAAATCATCGAGTTCCTGCGCGAATCCCAGAAGTTCCAGCGCCTTGGTGGACGCATTCCCAAGGGCGTTCTGCTCGTCGGACCTCCAGGAACTGGCAAGACCCTGCTTGCCCGCGCTGTTGCTGGCGAAGCCAACGTCCCCTTCTTCTCCATCTCCGGCTCAGACTTCGTTGAGATGTTCGTTGGCGTCGGCGCCTCCCGCGTTCGCGACCTCTTTGAGCAGGGTAAAAAGAACGCCCCCTGCATCATCTTCATCGACGAAATCGATGCCGTCGGCCGTCATCGTGGCGCGGGCCTCGGCGGCGGACACGACGAGCGCGAGCAGACACTCAACCAGCTTCTGGTCGAGATGGACGGCTTCGAGGCCAACGATGGCGTCATTCTCGTCGCCGCAACCAACCGCCCCGACGTCCTCGACCCCGCTCTTCTCCGCCCCGGCCGCTTCGATCGTCGCGTCATCGTCGATCGTCCCGATATCCGTGGTCGCGAGGAAGTTCTCAAGGTCCACTCTAAGAAGATCCCCATGGCCGAAGACGTCAACCTCAACGTCCTCGCCCGTGGAACACCGGGCTTCAGCGGAGCCGACTTGGCCAATATGGTCAACGAAGCCGCACTTACTGCTGCGCGCTTTAACCGCAAGGCCGTCCACATGTATGACTTCGAAGTTGCCAAGGACAAAGTCATGATGGGCGCCGAGCGCAAGTCCATGCTGCTCACCGACGAAGAGAAGCGCGTCACCGCCTATCATGAGGCCGGCCACACCCTCGTCTCCGCGCTGCGAGAGCACTCCGATCCGCTGCACAAGGTCACGATTATCCCCCGTGGAATGGCACTCGGTGTTACCGTCTATCTTCCCGAAGAAGACCAGCACACCGTCACCAAGGAATATCTCGAAACCCGCCTCGCCACCCTCATGGGCGGACGTTGCGCCGAAGAGATCTTCCTCAAGCAGATGACTACCGGGGCTGGTAACGACATTGAGCGCGTTACCGAGCTTGCCCGCAAGATGGTTTGTGAGTTCGGCATGAGCGCCCTTGGCCCCATGACCTTCGGCAAAAAGGAAGAACAGATCTTCCTCGGCCGCGAGATCGCTCAGCACCGCGACTTCTCCGACGATACTGCCAAGCAGATCGACGCCGAGGTACGCAAGTTCGTCGATAGTGCCTATAAGTCTGCCTACAACATTCTTGAGACCAATCAGGACATCATGCACCGCATGGCCAAGGCCCTGCTGGAGCGCGAGACCCTGGATGCCCATGAGATCAAACTCATTATCGAAGGCAAGGAGCTTCCCGCCATCCGCTCCGCACTCTCTGGAGTCGATTCCGGCGGCGACGGCGAATCGCAAAAAGTGCTCAAGCCCGAATCCGGACGGAAGCCCGGATTCAACGAGGGCCATACCTCTCCGGCATAACCTTCATTCGAATCAAAAAGCGAGCAGCTCATCACGAGCTGCTCGCTTTTTGTCTCTAACTCGCCAGTTTTTTAAACGGCTTTTTTGCCGACTTAGCTGAAGGCTTGGTCCTGGTTCCTTCATCCTGAAAGCCGATCGCCTCTTTGCCCGGAGATGTTGTCGCCTTCTGTGCCTCATCCTGTTTCCCGCGATCTTCGCCCGGCAGTTTGCCATCAATGTCTCCGATCGACAATCCTTGTCCGCCATTTGATCTGGAATCGACCAGATGCAGCCCATACGACGTTTGCCATGGCCCACGCATGTCTGTCTCGCCCTCATCGCCATCTCCCGTAGATGCATTGAAATATTCATCCACGATGCCCGGCGTAGGCCTCAACATACCGATAGAGAATGGCGACTTCTCCAGGCTCTCCAGCGCTGCCTGAAATGCCTTCATGTGGGTAATCTCGCGCGTCATCAGAAATTGCAGTGTGTCGATCGTTCCGGGATCGTCCGTATGGTCAATTAGCCGCTCATACACAATCTTTGCTCTGGCTTCTGCAGCGATATTGCTGTGGAGATCGACATCCAGCTCTCCGGTAATCTTCAGATAGCTTGCGGTCCAGGCATTTCCCATCGAATCAAACAGGTTCACTCCACCTCCGCCTGCAATCGTAACCAGCGGGTC
>DASRSR010000088.1:0-28780 GCA_035656355.1 Edaphobacter sp. | reverse complement strand
GGTGTGCTTTGCATTGGCCGCAAATTTATTGCTGATGCCGGCTGTCCATGCCCAGAGTACAGATGAAGCTGCACACGATGCGAAGGCCGCTGCTGCCAAACCGGCGGAGTCGAAGCCGGACTGGCCTCCGCTGCCGGCGGATGCGCACGTTGAGCAGACGATGCAGCTCAATGGGAAGACGCTGCGCTACAACGTAACCGTAGGGACGATTCCGGTTTTTGATAACGCTGGCAAAAAGGCCGGTGAAGTGGTGTACACCGCATATACGGTGGACGGAAAAGACCGTCCGGTGACTTTTGCCATGAATGGCGGCCCTGGCGCCTCTTCGGTGTATCTCAACATGGGAGCCATCGGGCCCAAGCGTGTCGCTTTTGGAGCAGAGGGCGACAGTCCGTCAGATCCGGCAACTCTGACCGACAATCAAGGAACATGGCTCGATTTTACGGACCTGGTCTTTATTGACCCGATTGGAACCGGTTATAGCCGATCGCTGGTCTCTGCATCGGATACCAAGAAGCTCTTCTATACGACCGTCCCTGACATTCAATACCTTTCGCGTGTCGTCTATGACTGGCTGGTGAAGAACGGCCGCATGGCTTCGCGTAAGTATTTTGTCGGCGAAAGCTATGGAGGCTTTAGAGGGCCGCGCATCACGCACTATCTACAGACCCAGCTTGGCGTTGCAATGAATGGCGTCGTTCTGGTATCGCCGTATCTGAACCCGACCATTGAAAGCAATGGCGATCTTTCTCCGTTGCCGTGGATGATGACGCTACCTTCGATTGCAGCGGCTCATCTGGAGCGCGAACATAAGCTGACGGCTGAGGCAATGGCTCCAATTATTGCCTATACGCGCGGCGATTACGTTACGGCATTGTTGAAGGGGCGCTCCGATCCGGCGGCAACGCAACAGATGATTCAGCATGTAACGGAGATCACCGGCCTCGATCCGGTGTTTGTGAAGCGCTCGGGTGGACGGTTGGAGACGCAGGCGTATCTGCGCGAGGTTTACCGCTCGGAAGGGAAGCTGGGCAGCCGCTACGATCCGAACGTCACAGCATGGGACCCATTCCCGACTGATCCGGAACAGCGGAGCAATGACCCGATTCTTGAGAGCATCATCGCGCCGACAACGACGGCGATGGTTAACTTTGTGACCCAGACGGTGGGCTGGAAGACCGAGGCGCGTTATGAGGCGCTCAGCGGCGATGTCAATCGTCAATGGGACGGCGGCGCAGAGCTGCGCAAAGGCTCGGTGGAGCAGCTTCGTGAAGCGGTGGCTAACGATCCTAAGATGCATGTGTTGATCGTCCATGGCTGGAACGATCTGTCCTGCCCGTTTATGGGTTCAATCCTGACGGTTGACCAGATGCCGGTGATGGGAGACCCGACGCGGGTACAGGTGAAGGAGTATCCCGGCGGACATATGTTTTACAGCCGTCACGATAGCCAGATCGCGCTGCGCAAAGATGTGATGACGATGTACAGCGAGCATTGAGGTTTTGGGGAGCCTATCCCATGTCGAGGGTTTGGCGTACGCAGATTTATGCCCCGGTGAACTGCAGCATAAATGGGACACCCGAGCGGTGTTGGTGGGAAGATGAGTCGGGCTTTCAGCCCTCTGTTTTTCTAGCTGCCATCTACCTGGGCTACTCACCCCAACGTGCAAAAGGGCACGCCGGGGACCCCGATTCGCCCCAGGCTGGTATAAGGCGCGCCGTTGGCGCTTGATCTAGCGCTTTAAAGGAAATACAGGAATCCTTCGACTTCGCTCAGGATGACGTGTGAAATTGTGCGTTTACCTGTACGAAAGAGATATTAAGCAGAGGCTTTGGAGGCGGAGGGGAACTCAAGCTGTTCGGAGTGGTGCTCATCGGCGAAGGGCTGGAAGTGGGCGCGGCAGCGGGCTTCGTAGACACCCGCGGCCCCGACGACGACCAGCTCCTGGCTCTGGCCGAGACGCTGAGTGTGGATCGCGGGCTGGCCACAGACCATGCAGACAGCGGAGAGCTTGGTGACTTCGTCGGCAATGGCCATTAGCGCGGGGATGGGGCCGAAGGGCTCGGCATTGAAGGTCGTGTCGAGACCAGCCATAACGACGCGTTTGCCTAAATGCACAAGGCTTACCGTAAGCGGGATCAGTTGATTATCGAAGAATTGAGCTTCGTCAATACCGATGACGTCGATCTTATCCAGTTGCGGAAGCAGTGCTGTTTTGAGAGCTTCCACAGTGGCGACGGTGGAGGCTTCATGTGTCTGGGAGCTGTGGCTGGCGATGGCGGTGCGGTGGTAACGCAGGTCGATGTCGGGTTTGTAGCAGGCGACGCGCTGGCGGGCGATGCGTGCGCGCTTGAGGCGGCGAATCAATTCCTCGGATTTGCCGGAGAACATGGGACCGGTGATGACTTCGATGCGGCCGGGGGCAATGGTCATCGATCTATGATACGAGGAGCCATCGTGGATTTCAGGTCAGATGCGCTCGACAACAACTGCAGTTCCGTAGGCGAGCACTTCAGTGACTCCATTCATCAGCTCATTGGCATCGTAGCGGAAGCTAATCACGGCATTGGCTCCGCGTTCGGCGGCGTGCTGAACCATCATATTGAAGGAGTCCTGCCTGGTCTTTTCGCATAGCTGCGAGAGCAGGGTGATGTTGCCGCCGAGGATGGTCTGGAGTCCAGCGCCGAAAGTGCCGAAGATGGAGCGCGAGCGGACAACGATGCCGCGAACGACTCCCAGATTGCGAACGATGCGATAGCCGGGAAGCTCAAGCGCGGTGGTAATCATGGAAGCGTCAAAGATGGGCGGGTGCGAAGGATAAGAGGACATAAAAGCTCTCCTTTTTGCTATGCGGGATTGTACCGGATGCAGATTAGAGAGCAGATTGGATTCAGGAGCGAAGAGAGGTGACGAGTGCGGTAACTGCTCCGGTATCGATTGCATGGGCTGCGATTGTAATGGCTTCGGGCAGAGTTGCAGCCAGATCAGAGGCGACGAGGACGGCAGCAGAGTTTAGCAGAACGATGTCGCGGCGTGGGCCGGGTTCGCCGCTGAAGATAGCTTCGAGGATAGCGGCATTGGTTGCTGCGTTTCCTCCCTGCAGGGTTTCGATAGAAGCGCGTTTGAGGCCGAAGTCTTCGGGAGCAATGGTGCTGAGGGTAATAGTTCCGTTGCGGACTTCGGCGATCTGGCTGGGGCCGGAGATCGAAATTTCATCGAGCGCCTTGATCGAGCCGTCTGAGCTTTCCGCTGTGCCGTGAACGACAAATGCATGGCGAGTGTTGAGGATGGACATTGCTTCGGCAACGATGGGCACAAGGTGTGCGGCGTAGACTCCCATGACCTGGGCAGAGGCGCCAGCGGGATTGGAGAGCGGGCCGACTAGATGAAAGATGGTGCGGATGCCGAGGGCACGGCGGACGGGCATGACGACCTTCATGGCCGGATGTAGGTCCGGAGCATGGAAGAAGGCGAAACGATGCTTGCGAAGAGCAGCGGCGCCTTCTGCAGGAGACAGCCCTACCGGAATGCCCAGAGCTTCAAGGACGTCGGCTGAGCCGCACGTTGAGGTGACAGCGCGATTGCCGTGCTTGGCTACCATTGCTCCTGCAGCGGCAGCGACGAGCGCAGCAGCGGTGGAGATGTTGAAGGTGCCACTGAGATCGGCCCCGGTTCCGCAGGTATCGACCAGAAGATTGCGCTCCGCATCATCGAGTGGAACGGGAGTCGCTGCCGCGCGCATAACGTCAGCAAAGCCGGCGATTTCGCTGGGAGCTTCGCCGCGGGTGGCAAGCGCGCTGAGAGCGGCGGCGAGGTGAAGATCGGTGGACTCGCCGTTAAGAATCAAGTGCATCAGCGCACGCGCATCTTCACGGGTTAGGGTCTGACGCCCTTCGATGATCTGCTTTAAGTGAGGCTGGAGGGACATACCTTGTTTAAAGGTAGCAGGTGCCATGTTGCTGGAGCAGTGAATTCGGAGTCTTCGCTGCGCTACGGAATGGAAATACGAAAGGCAAATACAGGGATCTCTCCCCTCCGGCGGCAGAGAGCGCCGCGTTCGGTCGAGATGACGTGCATTTGAGGGAGGTTCGTGGAAGAACGCCGCAGGTCCTTCCTTCGACTTTGCTCAGGGCAGGCTCTTCGTTTGTCAAAAAGAGGCCAAAGTTCGCTCAGGATGACCAAATCTTACTGCTGCGAACTCTTGACTCAGGGGCTAAAGCCCCTTCGCAACCAAGCCATGTATACGGCACGGGTAAACCCGTGCCCTTAAGAAGGGCCGAATGTAGCTACAGGTTCTCTAACTACCTGAACTGAACTCCAATTGAATCTGCACTGGATGTCCGGGTTGCATGGCAATGGTGAGTGGAACGCATTCAAAGCCCGGCACCAGGTTGAAGGTGCGATGTTGAGGTACTGGCTCAAAGCCGCCGGAAGCGTTGGTGCGGACAATTAGGGTTCCGGTTGGCTTTGCGATGCGAATTGTTCCGGGAGCAGGTTGGGTAATTTTTTCGCTGGAGCTTGCGATGATGGGGAAGATAAAACGCGGCGTTGCGGAGAGCTTTACGCTGGTGGTGATGACTTCGGCGACGATCTGCACGGAAGATTCGCTGAAATTGTAGGCAAGATGATAGCGCATCTCGCCGCTGGAAATGGGTTGATGAGCAGCCGTCAGCATCTGGCCGCGTGCGCTGAAGTGAATCGCATTGTTAGCCGCAGTTGCAGAGAGATCGGCCTTGAAGTCGCTGAGACTGGTGTACGTCTGGTGCGAAGCGTACTCGATGCGAGGAGTCAGCGGCATGTGCATCGGATCTCGAAATGCCTGCTGATTGGAGATTTCGATCATCTGGTACTTCGTCATGCTGGCGGTAAGGATGGGGCCGAGTTTACGGTGGTAGAGCAGGGACATTGCGCCGCCGGAGGCATGGCCTCCTCCTGAGGCGCCGCCGTGGCCGGGCTGGACGTCTTCGACGTACTCCCAGTCGTTTTCGGTGACGGTGGTGCGCCAATCTCCAACAGCGGCAAGGTAGGTACCGATCTCGGGATAGTGCTTGAGTCCCCGGGCCTCTTCGCGCGGAAGCGAAAGGCGCGGAGTTGGTTCGACCTTGCCGGTTGCACGGTCCAGCACAGTTGCCAGCGATTTGGCATGAGTAAAGGTGTGATGGATGCAGGGGAGGTCGCCGTGTTTGAGGTAATCGGGGCCGCCGTAGAGCAGGCCGTCATGGGTGCACGCGGCCATAAGTTCTAGGTTGCGCCGGGCCACTTCGAGGAAGTGCGGATCATGTTCTGCCAGCAATACGTAGGCAGGGTGGCAACCATCGCTGGTCCGACTGCCCCACCAGCTCCACTTATAGTTGCGGGAACCCCAGCTATTGTCCCAGGCGCCATCGGGAAGCATGAACTCCATGTGCGTGCGAAGCGCGGCAATGGTCTGGTCGAGGACAGGCTTGTCGTTGGTCAGCAGAGCGTACTGCGCAAGGGCAGGGAGCGATTCTTCGACGTTATAGCCGAGGTCTATGGGACGGCAGTGTTTGGCGGATAGGCCTGTCTGGGGATGGCCTTCGCCGAAGAGAAGGTTATTGGGAGTGAAGTAATTGAGCGCGGTGTGGGCGAGCTCGCGGCCGCGAGCGACGTAATGCGAGTTGCCGAGCACCTGACCGCAGACGGCGAAACAGAAAGACGCCGTGATGGGGTAGTTGATATTGCCGGTCTGGATGGTAATGAAGCCGTCGAGGAACTTTGCGGCACGGGCGAGGCGGTCAGTCCAGCTTTTTCGTGTGGCTGCGTCGAGCAACTCGCCATGATGGTGCAGCGCCTCTGCCAGGGAGATTGCGTGGAAGACGGTAATGCCCTGCCATGAGCTGAGAGTGACGTCGTTGACCCAACTGCCATCCGGGCGGCTTACCTGGGCCTCAGACCAGTTATGCACCAGTACGGCGGCGCGGAGATATTTATCTTCTCCAGTGGTGCGGGCGACGCGAAGGAGCGGATAAACTGCGTCGCCGCAGCGGCCATGAATGAGCACACAAGCTGGACAGAGCAGACCGCCAAACAGTGCTGGCTTATGAATGGAGGTTTCCTGATGCGCGAGCAGGCCGTCGCACCATGTTTGCAGAAGGCTGGAGTAGAGATTGGAATGGGGCGCTGGGGCGTGTGCGGCTGATGGTGGCTGTTGTGGCTCGGCATGTGCGATTGAGGGAAGGCTGGCGCTGATGGCGGCAGCGGTTGAGAGACGCAGAAGTTCGCGGCGGGTCAGTTCATGTTTGCTCATCGAACAAAATCATAGATGAAGAAGGTTTTAGGTGGTTGTTTGGCAGGATTTTGACGGGGACAGGATTTCCACAAAAAAATGTTATCGGTTTCCTATTGTTGGGTTATAGTGATTGCGCTATCAGATAACGTTTATAAATCGACTTGAATTTCTTTTTGCTCTCCAAACTATATTTTTTTGATTTTCATTTTTCGGGAGGAGTCCAGTGAAGACATTTTGGGGATTCGTGTTTTGTTTTGTGATAGCGCTATCCGGAATGACACCGGTGTCGGCGCAAGAGTATCGAGGCACTATCCAGGGAAACATAACCGATGCACAGGGATATGTCGTCAAAAATGCCGCGGTAGAGGCAAAGAGCGGGCAGCAAGACTATAAGATCACAACGAATGCGAAGGGTTACTTTGTCATTCCGTTTGTGCAGCCGGGAACGTACACCGTAACCGTAAAGGCGCCGGGATTTCGTACCGAAGAACGGCCTGGGCTGATTCTTGATGTAGCGCAGAAGATCAACCTGAATATCAGTCTCACCCCCGGTGGAGAGACTGAAACCGTGACGGTAAATACCAATCCGATTGAGTTGGCGACGACCGATGCCTCGGGCGGTACCGTGATGGACCCGGAGAAGGTGCAGAACCTGCCGCTAAACGGCAGACAGGTCTATATGCTGCTGTCGCTGACACCGGGGGTGAGGTTTACGCAAACACAATTTGGAGCAGGCGGCTACTCGGGAACGCGCGGATGGGACACCTCGAATGCCTATTCGATCTCGGGACAACCGGGAATTACCAACCAGTTCATGTTGAACGGCGCGCCGATCTCGGTGCAGGGTGGCGGCCCTGCGGGCACATGGAACATATCGCCGAGCATCGATGCTGTTCAAGAGTTCAAAGTGATGACGATCACCTTCGATGCTCAGTACGGGCGTGTTGGTGGCGGCGCGATGAACACGATTTTGAAGAGCGGCTCGCCGCACTTTCACGGCACGCTGTTTGACTACTGGCGCAATTCGATGTTCGACGCGAATACCTATCAACTGAATCAGCAGGGCGCAGCGAAGCCATTTCATAATGAGCATGACTTTGGCGGGACAATCGGCGGCCCATTCCTCAAGCACAATGCGTTCTTCTTCTTCAGCTATGAAGGCTATCGCCAGGTTTTGCCGGCAGGTGTGGTAACTACAGTGCCGACGCCCGATATGCTGCCGGGGCCGAATGGTGACGTTAATCTCACGAACTATCTTGCCGCTGTCAATAAGACAGCGATCTATGATCCAGAGACCACAACCTGCGTTACTCCCTCATCAAATGGCGGATGTAAGACATATGGGCGATCGCCATTTCCCAATAACACAATTCCGGCATCGCGGATCAGTCCGATTGGCCTAAACATCCTGAAACTGTTTCCGGCTCCGAACCGGCCTGGGTATCAAAACAACTATGTCTTCAATGGCAAGGACCGCTACCGGTACAACATGCCGATTGCGCGCGTGGATTACAACTTTACCGACCGGACGAGGTTATATGGAATCTTCGCGTGGTGGGCAGGACATGAATATCGGAACTCCAACGGATTTACCGGGCCTGCGATTCGCGGCAACATCAATAACTATCGCTCCAGTATTACGCAGGTGCTGGACCTGACACATACTTTCTCCAATACTTTAGTCGCTGATGTGCGGGCCTCTTTCAACAGGTACTACTACCTTTCTCCGGATGGAGCATTGTCGGCTGGATTGGCGAAGCTTTCGCCAGGTGATCTGGGGTTGAACATGCCTCAGATTCCGACGACGAAGAACAACTATGCACCGACAATCTCGATCAACGACGGTTTTCCGCAGATCATTGGGAATCAAGCCGACCCAACAATCTTTGAGACCTATGATCTGGGACCTTCAATTACGCAGACTCTGGGGCGGCACACGCTGCACTACGGCGGGGAGTTCTCGCTGTATCACGATGTGACCGGCGGCGTGGGCCAGCCGAACGGCAATTTCTCGTTTAGTACTGGATTCACACAAGAAAATCCGTTCAAAGGAAATAAGGATGGCGCTTCCATTGCGAGCGTGCTGATGGGTTATGCCAGCGGCGGCAGCGTTCAATACAAGATTCCGCCTTATGAGTCCTATCGGTACTTTGGCTTCTTTGTGCAAGACGACTGGAAGGTGAATGACAAGTTAGCCATCAATGCCGGCCTGCGGTGGGACGATGAACTGTCGCCGACAGAGCGGCATAATCATCTGCTGGCCGGCGTATGCCTGACCTGCGCCAACCCGATCTCGAACCAGATTGCATTTCCGCCAAACAATACTTTGCCGAACGGCGCGAAGATGGTAAATCCGATTCTGGGTGCGGTGCAGTTTGCCAGCGACAAACTCCCGGCATATGACGAACACAGCACGTATTGGCAGCCGAAGTTAGGACTATCGTTTACGCCAAACCGCTATATTGTCTTCCACGGCGGATACACGATCTCAAAGGCATTCGGAATCGAGCTTGGAGGAGCTTCAGCCTGGAGCCAGAATACAGACTACAATTCATCACCGGATGGAGGTCTGCATCCGGCCCTGGATTTTCGCAACGGCAACCCTTACCCAAATGGCTTTGCTGTACCTCCTGGCACGTCCATGGGCGCGGAGACGCTGGTGGGTTCAAGCCTTTCAATCGACCAGCGCGACCGCAAGATCCCGATTGTGCAGCAGTGGACCTTCGGCTTCGAAACTCAGCTGCCCTTCGGGATGGTGGGAGACCTCTCATACCTGGGCGTACATACAACCCGGCTGCGGGCCTCCAGACAGTTCAATGGGATAAGTGCCGCCGACTTCCAGAAGGGGCATGACGACCCAAACTATCTGGACCAGCAGGTGACGAACCCCTTCTACGGCGTGTTGCCGAAGACGGTTACGCTTGGGCAGAACCCCACCATTCAAGCGAAGTACCTGATGGTGCCGTATCCCCAGTTCAACGGCAATCTATATTTCTATACCAATGCGAGCGGCTACAGCCACTACAATGCGCTGCTGGCGAAGCTGCGTAAGCGTTTCTCCAATGGCAACGCCTTCAGCAAGGGATTCAGCTTTCTTACCTCGTTCACATGGTCGCGCCTGATGTCCGCGACCGATTATCTGAACAATGGCGGCGCTAGTCTGGTAGATCCAAAACCAGATTATGTGGTGGATAGCAATGACAGGCCGTGGGACTTCGCGTTCAGCGGTTTGTATGGTCTGCCGATCGGACGCGGAAGCTCAATACTTTCAAATGCGCATGGCCTGCTGGGCGCAGCCATTAACGATTGGCAGTTGGACTGGATCTTCCAGAATAGCGGCGGCACACCGGTTGGCTTTCCTAACAACGATCTCTATACCTGTGGAGGAGGCTACAACATCCGGCCGGCTACACGGTCGTGGAAGAGCTACCTGAACAACAGCCAGCCTGGATGTTTCTCAACCTTCCCCGAGTACACCGCTAAAACGCAGTTGCCAAGGGTGAGTACGCTACGTAATCCTTACGCGCAGCAGACCTCACTGGGAATTGAGAAGAAGTTCACTATCTATGAACAGACCAAGCTGCAGTTCAAAGCAGAGGCGTTCAATGCCACAAATACAGCTATCTTCGGTGGTCCAAACACTGGTTCGCCGGAACAGGCACCATCGCGGAACACGAGTGTGGCTGATCCAACGCAGCCCGGAGCGTGGTCTGGCTATGGAACAGTTGGGTCGACGCAGCAGAACTTCCCGCGGCAGATGCAGTTTTCGCTGAAGCTGCTGTTCTGACAAAAGTGTAGTTGAGAGCAACGGGTGGCGCATCAGTTTGTATGCGTCGCCCGCTTTTTTGCAGAAAGGTTTTGCTTCATATGTCTCGCGCCTTCAGCGCTCTGGTTTTGCTTGGATTGGTTCCTGGGGCTTCCAAGCTTCTCCAGCAAAGCCGGACGAGTTTGGAAGCGCCTCAGGCTAATATGTGTCGAGCCTTTGGCTCTCAAATGCAAGACAAGATACGGGTGCATTCTCTAATTTGATTTTGATGAAATCATTATTGCGGTGACCGATGTTCGCACGATTGTGCGAGATTTGGTTGCGAGCGGTTGTTTGTGTCCGCTACACTTCAGTGGCAGACAGTTCGCGAAAAATCCTATGAAAATTCACGAGTATCAGGCAAAAGAGATCCTCCGCAAGTACAGTGTGCCGGTCCCCAGCGGCGAAATGGCCACCACGCTGGAGCAGGCCGATACTGCTGCCAAATCGTTGTTTGGCGCGGGAAATAAGGTTGTTGTGGTCAAGGCGCAGATTCACGCCGGAGGCCGCGGCAAAGGCGGCGGCGTCAAGGTTACGAAGTCGCTGGAAGAGGCAAACGCCGCGGCGAAGGCGATTCTGGGGATGCAGCTGGTGACGCATCAGACAGGTCTGCAGGGGCAGAAGGTGCAGCGGCTGCTGATCGAAGAGGGATCGGCGATTGACCGCGAACTCTATCTTGGTTTGGTGCTCGACCGCGCATCGGCGAAGGTTGTGTTTATGGCCTCACAGGCTGGCGGTATGGAGATTGAAGAAGTTGCGGCAAAGACGCCTGATGCGATCTACAAAGAGTACATCGAGCCCACGCTCGGCCTACAGCCCTATCAGGCGCGACGGCTGGCGTTCAAGCTGGGACTGAAGGCAACCCAGGTCAACGATGCGGTGAAGCTGATGACTGGACTGTATCGCGCTTTCGTTGAGACGGACGCGACGCTGATGGAGATCAATCCTTTTATTACCACCAAGGATGACAAGCTGCTGGCGCTCGACTGCAAGATCAACTTCGACGACAACGCGATGTTCCGGCACAAGGACCTGAAGGAGCTGCGCGACCTCTCCGAAGAAGACCCGCTGGAAGTCGAGGCGAGCAAGTTTGCGCTGAACTACATCAAGCTCGACGGCTCCATCGCCTGCATGGTCAACGGCGCGGGCCTGGCGATGGCGACGATGGATATCATCGAGTACGCCGGCGGCAAGGCGGCGAACTTCCTCGATGTGGGCGGCGGAGCCAATCAGGAACAGATTGAGAACGCATTCGGAATTCTGCTGAGCGACCCGAACGTGAAGGCGATCTTCATCAATATCTTCGGCGGCATTCTCCGCGTGGATGTGCTGGCCACGGCAGTCGTCGCCGCGGCGAAGAAGCTCAATGTTCAGTTGCCGATCGTTCTCCGCCTGGAGGGTACCAACGTCGAAGAGGGCCGCAGGATTCTTCAGGAGTCCGGATTGAAGTTCAGCGTTGGCGCAACAATGAAAGAAGCTGCGGATTTGGCAGTTGCCGCAGCACAGGGAACAGGGAACAGGGAACAGGGAACACGTTAGTGGGCGAGTCCTTTTACGATCTCGTCGTCTGGCAACGTGCGATTCAGATGAGCATCGCGATTTACCGACTGACGGAGGAGTTTCCCAAGGCAGAGATGTTTGGGTTGACATCTCAGTTGCGAAGAGCAGGAGTTTCAGTAGCAAGCAATATTGCAGAAGGTTATGGCCGAATGTCGAGCGGAGAATATAAGCAGTTTCTCGGGATGGCACGCGGCTCAAATTGTGAAGTGCAAACGCAGTTAGTGATTGCAAAGGAGCTTGGTTTCGGGGATTTGCAAAAACACAGGACAACAGACGCTTTGTCTCATGAAGTTGGAAAGATGCTCGGGGCAATTTTGTCCAAGCTCTAAATAAGCTCTTGAACCCTGTTCCCTGATCCCTGTTCCCTTCGTAAGGAGAGATTATGGCAGTTCTGGTAGATAAAAATACGCGGCTGATTGTGCAGGGAATTACGGGACGCGAGGGCACGTTCCACGCCAAGGGTTGCGCAGATTACGGAACGAACGTCGTGGGCGGCGTTACGCCGGGCAAGGGTGGAACGACCCATGAGGGCTGGCCGGTCTTCAATACCGTGGAAGAGGCGGTGAAGGAGACAGGCGCGAACGCAACAGTAATCTTTGTTCCTCCGCCATTTGCAGCCGATGGAATTCTTGAAGCCGTCGATGCGCAGCTTTCGCTGGTCATCTGCATCACGGAAGGCATTCCGACGCTGGATATGGTGAAGGCGTGGGAGATTGTGAAGCGCTCCAAGTCTCGGCTCATTGGACCGAACTGTCCAGGCGTTATCTCGCCGGGCAAGGCGAAGGTCGGTATTATGCCGGGACGCATTCACAAGGAAGGCAATGTCGGCATCGTCTCGAAGTCAGGGACTTTGACCTACGAGGCCGTCTATCAGCTCACGCAGCGCGGCATCGGCCAATCGACTGCAATCGGCATCGGCGGCGATCCGATCATCGGAACGACGCATATTGATGCTTTGAAGCTGCTCAACGAAGATCCGGAGACCGAGGCGATCATTATGATCGGCGAGATTGGCGGATCGGCAGAAGAGGCTGCGGCAAAGTACATCCAGGAGAATGTAAAGAAGCCTGTTGTTGGCTTTATTGCGGGCCAGACCGCCCCTCCGGGACGTCGCATGGGACATGCGGGCGCGATCATCTCCGGCGGCGAAGGAACGGCAGCCAGCAAGATGAAGGCGATGAGCGATGCCGGAATTACCGTGGTGAAGTCACCGGCGGAGATTGGCGAAGCGATGGCGCGGGTTCTGGGCAAAGCCTAAGCTTCTGCTGTTTCAACGTGGCTGCCTGCGATAGAACAGGGCGGCCACAAAGAAGACCATGGCTACAAGGAAGGCAAGGCGGGCGTGCATCCAGTTGTGATAATGGACGCTGATGAGGCCGTCGATGACCCAGGCGGCAAAGCCAGCGAACCATATCCAGGCTGTTTTGCGCATTCTATCGGCTCCCTCGTCATTTTGCTTCCAGTCTTGGTTAGACGAGCGTCCTGCCGTGGATGTGGCTTGAGACGCTTGTTTTACACTGGAAGCATTGCTTTCATACAGGAGATTTCACGTTGTCACAGCGTACATTCAGCATTATTAAGCCCGATGCAGTCCGTAAGGGACATGCAGGGGCGATCCTTGCCGAGATTGAAAAGGCAGGTTTCAAAATCGTTTCTATCAAGCGGTTGTCCATCTCGAAGGCGCAAGCCGAAGGGTTTTATCATGTCCACGCCGAACGCCCGTTCTTCGGTGAGTTGACGGAGTTTATGTCCAGCGGGCCGATCTTCCCCATGGTGCTGGAGAAAGAAAACGCCATCGCCGATCTGCGTAAGCTGATGGGCGCGACGAATCCGGCCCAGGCGGAGGAAGGAACGATCCGCAAAAAGTTTGCGGCTTCCATTGGAGAGAATGCTATTCACGGATCAGACGCCGAAGACACCGCAGCGTTTGAGATTGGATACTTTTTTGCCGGTTACGAGTTGAAATAGCTTTCAATCAAGATTAAATCGATCGCGGATTACACGGATTAAAACGGATAAAGCCTGAAAGTGGAATCCGTATTATCTGCGCAATCCGCGGTTGTAGTTTTTGAAGTCTGCTTACTTTTCCTTGAAGAGCTTCAAATCGATGGAGTCGGCCATTGCCTTGTATCCGGCATCGCTGGGGTGCAGGTTGTCGCCGGAGTTGTCCGCAGGCACAAAGGCCGTAGGATTCGAGGGGTCCTGGGTTGCTTTGTCGAAATCGACGAAGCCATCAAGCTGGTCACTGGTGCGAATCCATTGATTGACGGCCTCGCGCACCTTTTCTCCGGCTGGTGAGGCATATCCTGCGCCAACATAGGGAGTGAGCGTAGCGCCGATCACCTTAATCCCGTGCGTGTGGGCGCGAGTGGCAAGCTGGCTGAGCCCCGCGATGAGGTCGTCTGCGGTGACAACATCTTCAGGATTTTTGAGGCGATAAGCGCGGCCAATATCGTTGATGCTCTCCAGAATAATGACGTACTTCACTCCGGCTTGCGCGATAACGTCGCGATCGAAGCGTGCCAGAGCGCTGGGACCGTAACCATCGTGGAGAACGCGGTTGCCGCCGATGCCTTCATTGATGACGGAGAGCTTCGCTGTCTTCTTATCGGCCTGTAGGCGGCGCGCAAGGTTGTCGGGCCAGCGAAGGTTTGCATTCCGTGTACTATGCGCGCCGTCGGTAATGCTATCGCCAAAGGCGACGATTGCTCCGCTCTTGTCGTCGGCTTTGACGTCGATGCCTTTCAGAAAGAGCCAGGAGGCGATCTGCTGCGGGGCTTCGAGCGTTTTGCTGCCGACCGCATTGCCAGCCGCAGAGTAGTTTGTCTGATCGGCAAAGCTATGTTGTGTTGCCTGGCTGATCGTTTGCGCAGGTACAAAGATGCTGACGGCAACATCGGACATAGGCGCGAGCTTGAAATTGACTGGATCGCTGACGGCGAGCGCTCCTGGTGGAATTGTGATGGATGAGCGGCCGCTGAAGGTCAGAGCGTTGGCCGAGGTCAGGTCGATGCTGCTGCCTCCCGCGCTGCGGGCGATGTGCGCTGCCCCAATGGTAAGCGGCTCCAAGCCGAACTCATTGGTGAGAATCACGCGGACCGAGTTGCCGCCAAGGGAGACGTGGACAATCTCGCGGAAAGTGGTATCGGCGGTTCCGTAAGTGGTCTTGTTTGGCGCCGCGACGGGTGCAGCAGCCCAGGTTCCGACCCAGTGATCGGAATGAGAAGCGGCTAACGCGGGCTGCGTGTTCAGCAGGAAAAGACAAAAGATCAGAAGCGCGAACGAGGAGAGAAATCTACTTTTGGGTTTCATGAGCGTCCTTTTAGGGATTGAGCTGACGCACCAATCTTACCCTGCTTTCCGGCTCTGTAAAGGGTTACAGTAGAGGGGCAAGAAATTACGGAATGATCATCTCGCGAAAAACGAGGAGCTTCAAAAAAATGACGGTGAAACTGGCAACGATTATGCTGCTAAGCATGACAATGGCAGCGCATGGCGCAGTAACGAAGGCGGCATTCGGCAAAACGCCGGATGGCCAGGCAGTGGACATCTATACCCTTACGAGCGATGTGTTGGAGGCCCGAATCACAACTTACGGAGCGCGTATCGTTTCGCTGGAAGTGCCGGACCGAGAGGGTAAGAAGGCCGATATTGTGCTGGGGTTCAACTCGCTGTCTGAGTATGAAGCGGAGAATGACCCTTATTTCGGCGCAATCGTTGGCCGGTACGGCAACCGCATCGCACACGGCAGCTTCAAGCTCGATGGCAAGACGTACCAGATTCCCAAGAACGACCACGGCATCAATGCGCTGCATGGCGGCAAAGTCGGCTTCGACCGGCTGGTGTGGCAGGGCCGCGAAATTCCCGGCGGCGTCGAGATGACGCTGGTCAGCAAAGATGGCGATCAGGGGTTCCCTGGAACGCTGACCGCGCATGTGCGGTACACACTGCACCACAATGCATTGCGCATCGACTACAGCATGTCGAGCGACAAGGACACGGTGGTGAACCTTACCAATCACTCCTACTTCAACCTCTCGGGCGAAGGCAACGGGACTATTCTTCACGACGAGATGACGATCCTCGCTGACAAGTTCACGCCGGTTGATGCTGGCCTGATTCCTACCGGCAAGCTTGAGCCGGTGGAGGGAACTCCCTTTGACTTCCGCACGCCGCACGTGATTGGCTCGCGCATTCACGATGACAATCAGCAGTTGAAGTACGCTGGCGGCTACGACTTCAACTGGGTGCTGCGCGGAGCGAATGGGGAGACGAAGACAGCGGCGCGAGCTTACGATCCCGTGAGCGGACGCGTACTGACGGTAACGACAACCGAACCGGGAGTGCAGTTTTATAGCGGCAACTTCCTCGATGGAACGCTGCGCGGCAATAGCGGCAAGCTCTACGTCAGGAACGGAGCTTTCTGCCTGGAGACGCAGCACTTTCCCGACTCGCCTAATCATCCTAACTTTCCGAGCACAGAGTTGAAAGCTGGTACAAGCAGGCACAGCACAACGACATTTACATTTACGACTCACGAGAAGTAAGTTCTTAGGGCAGCGCTGGCTGCCTTTGAGGGCGTCATGAACAAGGTGGTCTCTTCCGCGGATGCAGCCGTTGCCGACATCGGCAGCGGCGCGACCATCATGCTGGGCGGTTTTGGGCTGTGCGGTATCCCGGAGAACCTGATCGCCGCCCTGGTGAAGCGCCGCGTGACCGGCCTGCACACCATCAGCAACAACATGGGCGTAGACGGCTTCGGCATGGGACTGATGCTGGAAGCGGGAATGATCGCTTCACACATTGGCAGCTACGTCGGCGAAAATCGCCGTCTGGAGACGCTGGTGCTGAACGGCGAACTCGATCTTACGCTTGTACCGCAGGGCACGCTCGCCGAACGCATCCGCGCGGGCGGAGCGGGCATTCCGGCGTTCTATACGCCGACGGGCCTCGGCACCATTGTCGCCGAAGGCAAGGAGACGCGCACCATTGGCAACCGCACCTACGTGCTCGAACATGCGCTGCACGCCGACTTCGCGCTGGTGAAGGCGTGGCGCGGCGACCGATTCGGCAATCTCATCTATCGCAAGACGGCGCGCAACTTCAATCCGGCAATGGCAACAGCTGCGAACATTACGATTGCCGAGGTGGAGGAACTGGTCGAACCGGGAGAACTCGATCCGGACCATATTGTGACTCCAGGAATTTATGTAGACCGCATTATTCACGGCGCGGTGTACCGCAAGCCGATCGAATCGAAGTTCATCCAGTCGGGAGGCGCAGCGTGAGCGGGAAAGAGCGCATTGCGCGGCGCATTGCGCGCGAGATCAAAGACGGCTTTTATGTGAATCTCGGCATCGGCCTGCCGACGATGATTGCGGCCTATGTTCCTGCGGGCATCAACGTGGTGTTTCAGTCGGAGAATGGAATGCTGGGCGTTGGACCTCCTCCCGCCGAGGATAAGGCTGATCCGGATCTGCTGAACGCGGGCAAGCAGCCGGTGACGGAGCTTCTCGGCTGCGCCTACTTCGGCAGCGACCAGTCGTTTGCGATGATTCGCGGCGGCCACATGGACATGAGCGTGCTCGGCGCCATGCAAGTGGACGAGCATGGCGATCTGGCAAACTGGACCATTCCCGGCAAGATGGTGAAGGGTATGGGCGGCGCGATGGATCTGGTGGCAGGAGCGCGACGCGTCGTCGTCGCGATGGAGCACCAGACGAAAGATGGCGGCGCGAAGATTCTGAAGAACTGCACGCTTCCGCTCACCGGCAAGGGAGTCGTCCACGATATTGTGACGGAGCTGTGCTGGATTCGCGTCACGCCGGACGGCCTGCTGCTGACTGAGGTTGCGGAAGGCATTGATGCTGCCTCAGTGCAGGCAAAGACAGAAGCGAAGCTGATTGTCTCGCCTGAACTGCGGGTAATGTCTGAAGAGGCTAACACCGATCTACACCGATGACACCGATTTAAAGACGACCGCGGATGAGTGCGGAGAGGCACGGATTTCAAAGGCAAATACAGAGGTCTCTCCACTTCGGCCCTTTGGGGCTTCGGTTGAGATGACGTGGGTTGAAGTTTGTAGACTCCACCCATCGCGACGATAAAGACATCGCGATGAATGGGGTACCCGGACATAGATGGGAACGAAGTTGAGCTATAGTTTTGCGCTTCTGAGGCGCAGAGCGTTGGTGATGACCGAGACGGAACTGAAGCTCATGGCTGCGGCGGCGATGATGGGGCTGAGCAGCCAGCCGAAGGCCGGATACAAAACGCCCGCAGCAATCGGCACTCCAAGGGCGTTATAGATAAACGCAAAGAACAGGTTCTGCCGGATATTGCGCATGGTGAAGCGGCTGAGCCGGCGAGCGTGCAGAATCGCGCGCAGATCGCCGTGCAGCAATGTAATGCCAGCTGCTTCCATCGCGACGTCGGTTCCTGTTCCCATGGCGATGCCGACCTGCGCCTGTGCCAGCGCGGGCGCATCATTGATGCCATCTCCAGCCATCACGACGAGGTTTCCTTTGGCTTGCAAGGCTTTGACGACCTCGGCTTTCTGGCTGGGAAGAACATCGGCGCGGAAGTCGATGCCGAGCTTTCCGGCCACGGCTGCTGCGGTGGTTTGCGTATCTCCGGTAATCATGAGCAACTTCAGGCCATCGGCTTTCAATTCCTTTACTGCTTCGAGGGCCGAGCTTTTGATGGGATCAGAGACTCCAAGTAAACCTGCAGCTTTGCCGTCGATGGCGACGAGCATAACGGTCTGGCCTTCGGCGCGCATATGCTCTGCCTGCATGTCAAGTTCGCGTGAGTCGATAGAGAGATCGCGCAGCAGCGCAGCATTGCCTGCGGCGACAGTCTTTCCAGAGACAGTCCCCTGCACGCCTTTGCCGGTAATGGATTTAAATTCTTCAACGGGCAGAAGTATAAGGCCGCGCGATGTTGCTCCTTCGGTGATGGAGTGTGCCAATGGATGCTCGCTCGCCTGTTCTAGACTGGCAGCAAGTTGGAGCACAGCTGATTCGTCGTTTCCATCGACAGCGACAACCGATACAAGCTGCGGCTTGCCTTCAGTGAGGGTTCCGGTCTTATCGACGATCAGAGCGTTGACCTTCTCCAGAACTTCGAGCGCTTCGGCGTCGCGGATGAGAACACCGGCGTGAGCGCCGCGACCGGTTCCGACCATGATTGCCATGGGAGTGGCGAGGCCGAGCGCGCATGGGCAGGCGACGATAAGGACAGCAACTGCGTTGACGAGAGCGTGCGCAAATCGCGGCTCGGGTCCGATGCCGAGCCAGATGGCAAAGGTGATGATTGAGACGGCGACGACTGCGGGAACAAAGTATCCCGAAACACGATCGGCGAGCCGCTGGATAGGAGCGCGGGTGCGCTGCGCCTGGCTGACCATCGCGACGATCTGAGAGAGCAGCGTATCGGCGCCGATGCGTTTGGCCTGCATGATAAAGCTGCCGGTGCCGTTCACGGTGCCGCCGGTGACCTCTGCGCTGACGTCCTTTTCGACCGGAATTGGTTCGCCGCTGATCATCGACTCATCGACGGAGCTGTGCCCTTCGAGCACGATCCCATCGACGGGGACTTTTTCGCCTGGGCGCACGCGCAGACGGTCACCTAGCATGACCTGATCGAGAGGAATGTCGGCTTCGGTGCCATCGCTGCCGATACGCCGGGCCGTTTTAGGTGCGAGGCCCAGCAGCGCGCGAATCGCTCCGCTGGTTTGGCTGCGGGCGCGCAGCTCCATCACCTGTCCGAGCAGGACCAAAGCGATAATGACGGCTGCAGGCTCAAAGTAAACGGCGATCTGACCATCCGGTCCACGGAACGATGCAGGAAAGATGCCGGGAAGGAAGGTCGCTACGAGACTGTAGAGGTACGCTGCACCGGTACCAAGGGCGATCAGCGTGAACATATTAAGGCTGCGATTGCGCATCGACTGCCAGCCACGCTCAAAGAACGGCGCGCCGCACCTGAGCACAACCGGAGTTGCGAGCGCGAATTCGATGAGTGTCCATACGCGCGCAGGAAAGAGATTTTTGCCAGCATGGCCAGCGACGAGATGCACGGCCATGAACACCAGCATGGGCAGCGTCAGCACGACGCTGATCCAGAAGCGGCGTGTCATGTCGTCGAGCTCTGGATTGGACTCTTCGATCGTCACCTCGCGCGGCTCCAGGGCCATGCCGCAGATGGGGCAGCTACCCGGTTCGGAGCGGACAATCTCCGGATGCATCGGGCAGGTGTACTCGGTGCGCGATGCGGGAGCTGAGATGGTAGCCGGTTCGAGAGCCATGCCGCACTTTGGGCAACTGCCGGGGCCAAGCTGGCGGACCTCGGGGTCCATCGGGCAAATGTATTCGATCTGTTGCTGGGCTTTTGTCGGAGCGACGACAGATTTGGGATTCAGATATTTATAGGGATCGGCGCGGAACTTCGCCGCGCATCCCTGACTGCAGAAGTAAAAGGTAGCTCCATTGTGCTCCACCGTTGCGGCGGCTTTGGCCGGATCGACTTTCATGTCGCAGACAGGATCGATGGCGAGAGGAGCGGCAGTGATTGTTTCAATGGAGTTTTTGTTTTCGCAGCAGCCCATAGTTTTGATTCTCCTAAAATCTATTGCTGCTGACGGATGAACAGAAGCGCGCTTACAGTCTTTTAGATGACCATCTATTGAGCTACACCCGATGAACCTGTAACTAGTTATAGTTACTGTGTCTCGATATGAGCAAGACAGTTCCGCTAGATGCTTCTCATGTGGTAATGCTTGTGGATGCATATTTCCGGATCGTGGATTCTGCTGATTTTTATTGGGATATTAGTGGCCATAGTCCTTCTGGTACTTCACTTGACCGAGCTTGGGTTGGTGATTCATCAGCAGATACCTGATCGACCTCACAGGCGGTTATTTCTCGCATCGGTGAGCTTCTTTTTTACTTTTCTTGCGGTGAGATTGCTGGTTGCTTCGATAACGCACCATATCGGTCCCTTCGGATATGTGGAGATGGAGGGACGCCATATTCATCACCTGGTATGGGGGATTCTACTGCTGTTGATAAGTGGCTATGCCACGTTGGCCGAGATGGGAACAGGAGATACCCCACAGTCAATTCTGATGAGTCGATTATTGTCGATGAGCTATGGGATTGGCGCAGCACTGACGCTGGATGAGTTTGCGCTGTGGTTGAATCTGGATCCGATGGCGTACTGGTCGCACGAAGGAAGGGAGAGCATCGATGCGGTGGTCTTATTTGGAGCGGCGCTGGCAATGGGAACGTGGGGCGCTCCGCTGCTTCGCTGGGTGTTGAGACGAAACGCGAATGCGTGAGGTATCTGTAATCTATTGAAGATTTGTGGAGCACCGAGAGGGAATCGAACCCTCGAATACTGGTTTTGCAGACCAGCGCGTTAGCCACTTCGCCATCGGTGCTTGTCTCCGGCGGACGCCGGTTTCAGGAGGCTTCTCCTCATGCTATCTGGGCAGCGGATTTCTTTCAACGTTTCTTAAAGAACAGAACATTGAGCCGCTTATTTGGGCCAGGTTATTTGGACTGCGCGAGATCTTTTCTGGAGAGATACCAGGAACTGACTTCGATTCCGGGAGCGGCTGTCTGGGTACGTTTGGCGGCGTCTTCGACTGTCGCTGGCGATGGCACGATAACAGGTTCGCCGGGGCGCCAGTTTGCCGGGCAGGAGACGTTATTGCTATCGGCCGTTTGCAGAGCCTGGAAGACGCGGAATATCTCGTCGATGTTGCGGCCTACTTGCATAGGGTAATAGATAAGCGCACGGACGTTCCCTTTGGGGTCGATGGCAAAGACGGCGCGGATGGTTGCGGTATCGGATGCCGCCTCATGCAGCATTCCGTAAGCGGCGGAGATGCGCTGATCAAGATCGGCGACGACCGGAAATCTAATCTGAACGCCGCCGATCTGTTCAAGGTCGCGTATCCAGGCGATGTGCGAGTAAACGGAGTCGATAGAGACGCCGATTAACTGCACGTTGATTTTTTCGAAGGCTTCGGAGGCACGGGCGAACTCGATGAATTCAGTGGAGCAGACAGGAGTGAAGTCTGCGGGGTGCGAAAAGAGCAGCACCCATTTGCCCTGCGAGGTGAAGTCGCTGAGGCGGATGATCCCGTGCGTGCTTTTGGCCTCGAAGTCCGGGGCGGGATCCATGATGCGTGGAATGCGCGGTTCTCCCATTGGCTGCTCGCTTTCAGGTTTCAGCTAATGTTTATAGATGCGATTCAGGGCGGGGGAGGCTTAACGCTGATCTGCACGGATCCACGGTCAAGGTGACGTGAAGATTACTCCAGAAGCTAAAACCTTTCTGCTAATGAACAAGAGAAGCCATAAGGCTTGGTTTACCCCAATGCGGTTATCTTTGTGACCCGTTGAGCATCAGGCTGCGGTATGAATGGGTGGCCGGAAGGGATTTTAAGCAGTTAATGCCGAATTTTTCTGGTAATTGGCTGGGGCGGAAATAGGGGAAATGCAATACACTCGGAGCGTAGATAAAAGCGCAGTTTTCCTGAAATGAAACGTTCTAATACAAGTACGATGCGATTGACCTACATGACGTCGGTGGTGCAGTGGATTGGGGTGGCGCTTCTGCTGGCGTGCTCTGTGGCGTTGCTGGCGCAAAATTTTAATGCGCCGAAACCGGTGGTGGTGGCTTATGTCTTTCCCCAGGAGCAGGTAATTCAGCCGGGGCAGATTGCGGCGAAGAAGCTGACTCGCATCAACTATGCCTTTGCCAATGTACGCGATGGGCGCGTGGTGGAAGGTTTTCCTTCGGACGCGCAGAACTATACGGCGCTGGTTGCGCTGAAGAAAGACAATCCCGAGCTGACGGTCCTTGTTTCCGTGGGCGGGTGGCTCTGGTCAGGGAATTTTTCTGACGCGGCACTGACGCCGGAGAGCAGAGCACGGTTTGCAAAAAGCGCGGTGGAGTTTATCGAGCGATATAACCTCGATGGCCTGGATGTCGATTGGGAGTATCCGGCGCAGGCGGGTGCGGGAAATCGCTTTCGCCCAGAGGACAAGCAGAATTACACGCTGGTGCTGAAGGAGATTCGCAGAGAGTTTGACCAGGAAGAGAAGAAGCTGCATCGGCGTTTGTACCTGACGATTGCGACGGGAGCGTCTCCTGAATTTCTGGAGCACACCGAGATGACTGAGGTGCAGAAGTACGTCGATACGATCAACCTGATGGCGTATGACTACTACGAGCCAGATTCCGATGCGACGACGGGAAATCATGCGCCGCTGTTTCTCGATCCGGCGGACCCGAAGCAGGTTTCGGCGGACAAGTCGGTGCAAGCGTATGAAGCTGCTGGAGTATTGGCGTCGAAGATTGTTCTTGGGGTGCCGTTTTATGGCCATGTATGGGGCCATGTGAGCAGCCGCAATCATGGATTATTTCAGCCGGGCAAGCAGGTTGCCGGGGCGTTTACGAAGTACAGCGATCCCGCGTCTATGTTGAAGAACGGATTTAAACGCTACTGGGACCAGGCGGCCTCCGCTCCTTATTTGTATAACGCGCAGAAGGGGATTTTCGTAAGCTACGAGGACCCACAGTCGCTGCGACTGAAATGCGCCTATGTGCGCGAGCACAGACTGGCGGGCATCATGTTCTGGACCTATGGCAGCGATCGTTCGGGTGCGCTGCTGAATACGATTGATGCAAGTCTGGGGATTGATCCGGGTTCGGCTGTAACGACATCCCGTGCGGAGGTCCAATGAGCACTGCAGCAATTCAAACTCCGTCGGTAGGAATTGCAGGACAATCGACAGCGCGCGTCGTTTCGGTGGACATCTTTCGCGGTCTGGTGATGGTGGTGATGATCTTCGTCAATGAGCTGGCGAGCGTCCAGGGACTGCCGTGGTGGAACTATCACATGAAGGCCAGCGTGAATGCGATGACCTATGTCGATATGGTCTATCCGGCATTTCTGTTCATCGTGGGAATGGCGATTCCGCTGGCGGTGAGGCAGCGGCTGAAGAAGAACCCATCGATTCCGCAGTTGTGGCTACATGTGGCACTGCGGTCGTTCAGTCTAATTGTGATGGGGTTGTTGCTGGCGAATGCGAGGAAGGGCGACCCGGCGCTGATGGGTTTGAGCACCAATGCCTGGGTATTGCTGGGCCTGCTGGGCGCGGTGCTGTACTGGAGCATTTACAGCGGCCCCGGAGAGGTTTTCTGGATTCGCAGGTTGCGGCGTTTTGCGGGACTGGCGCTGATGGTCGCGATGTATGCGATCTTTCGCAGGGTGACGCGCGACGGGCATATTGGATGGATTGACGGACGCTATCCGGAGATTCTGGGGCTTATCGGCTATACCTATCTGGCGGTGTGCATTCTTTATATCCCGACCAGGCGATGGATCTGGGCTCCGCTGGCGTGGTTTGCGGCCTTGACCGTACTGTGCGCCTTTGCGGCGGCAGGATGGCTGGGGCTTGGCTTTACTCACCATGTGCCGCTTTATTATTTTCCTTTTGGCAATGGGTCGATGGCCAGCATCACGATGGCAGGTGTGGTGACTTCGTCAATCTTTTTGAGCGGGCATCGCTGGCAGGAGACGCGGCAGAAGCTGTTGTTTGCCGCGGCGTTTGCTTATGTGACTCTGGTGGCGGGATGGCTGTTGACTCCGCTGGGAATATCGAAGATTCGCGCTACGCCGACGTGGTGTCTGTACAGCATTGGAGTAAGCGTGCTGCTGTTTATGGGGCTTTACTGGATCTGCGATGTCAAAAAGTTTACGGCGTGGGCGTTCTTTGCCCGGCCCGCAGGATCGAATACGCTGCTGACTTATCTGCTGCCGGATTTCTACTACTTCCTAGTGGCGTGGCTGGGCTTTACTTACTTCGACCATCATTACAACTATGGCTGGCAGGGCGCTGTGAGGGCGGCGATCTTTACTGCGATTATGCTCGCGCTCTCTGGCATACTGACCCGGTGCAAGGTGCGGATGCAACTGTAAGTCTCTCTGAGCGTTTTACCAGACCAAGGTGGGATAGACTGGGCTGGAGCCCTGGGGAGAAGTGTGTGCTCTGGAGGCCTGTTCCGCGAGATGTCTGGCGGAAGGAATCAGGAGTGTGGAGTTAGATGCAGATTTCGACGCCCGTTAGCGGAAGCGCAAAGATAGAAGATGGCAAGAAGTATCCGGTGTTTCCGGTTGGGCACATGTTGCCGTTTGTTCTGGTGACAGTGCTGTTTTTTCTGTGGGGAATGTCGAACAACCTGACAGACATTCTGGTGCAGCAGTTTAGAAAGTCGTTTGAGCTTTCGCAGTTCAGCGCGCAACTGGTGCAGACGGCGAACTTCTTTGGCTACTTCTGTATGGCGATTCCTGCGGCGCTGCTGATGCGCAAGTGGGGCTATAAGGCCGGAATGGTGACAGGGCTGGTGATCTTTGGATCGGGCATGGTGTTGTTCTGGCCGGCTGCGGTGAATGGCCAATACTCGATGTTTCTGATTGCGCTGTTTACTGTGGGCAGCGGTGCATCGATTCTGGAGACGGCGGCGAACCCGTTTATTGCGCAGTTTGGCGATCCGCATACCTCGGAGCAGAGGTTGAATTTCTCGCAGGCGTTCAACCCGCCGGGAACGATTGTGGGCGTACTGATCGGAACGTATTTCATCTTTTCAGGTGTAGAGCCGGATGCCGCACAGATTGCGGCGATGAAGGTTGCGGGAACGTACCACGCTTATCTGCACACGGAGATTATGCGCGTGGTGCCGACGTACCTGACGTTTGGCGTGGTTGTTCTGCTATGCGCGTTCATTCTGTCGCGGACGAAGTTTCCAGTGATGACGTCGGAGCATGAGGGAGAAGGCGAAGACCATGGCAGCTTTGGTGAGTTGCTGCGGATTCCGGCAATCTGGATTGCGGTGGCGGCGAACTTCTGCAATGTGGGCGCGCAGATCGCGTCGTGGAGCAGCCTGATTCCCTATATGAAGCAGTACACAACGGTCAGCGAGCGGACGGCGGCACTTTATCTATTGGGAACGCTGATTGCGCTGGCGCTGGGCCGGTTCGTTTCGACGCCGCTGATGCGCTATATCCGGCCGAGCCGGATGCTGGCTGCTTACGGCGTCATCAATGCGCTGCTGATGCTGGTAGCGGTTGAGAAGCCAGGATTGATTGGAGCGTGGGGTGTCGTGGCGAGCGGGTTCTTCCTGTCGATTATGTATCCGACGATCTTCGCTCTGGGGTTGAAGGGGCTGGGGCGGAACACCAAGATTGGCGGATCGCTGCTGGTGATGGCGATTGTTGGTGGTGCACTCTTCCCACCGATTATGGGCCTGATTGCGAAGGACACCGGCCGCATCGCGCTGGGCTATTTCGTCCCGATGTTTGGCTTCGCTGGTGTGGCAGTCTATGGGTTCTATCAGTCTGCGAAGCGGAGTTTGTTGTCTGGGCCGGCTTATTAGAGTTTGTGCATCCCATCCTTCGCGGTGAGACTACCAAGGATGGGGCACCCGGGATAAGACACGCCGTCGGGGCTTTGTTTGCGCGCGTGGAAAGATAGAAGGACTAGAAATGGCGCAGGGTATCGACGGGAGTGGTGGCTTTTGCTTCGGTGTCGTTGGCGCTCGGCTGTTCCACGTTCTTTTCAAGCGATCTGCTCACGATATCGCGGGAGCCTAAGCCGACTGCGAGAGCCAGAGTAAGCACGATTCCACCAAAGAGGATGCCGAAGGCGAGCTCGACGATAGCTCCGCCGATTTCCAGATGGTCGAGCACCATCGCGGCAGTAAGGACCAGAACAAGCCACTTGATGCCGAGTGAGAGGAAGCGGGCGTATTGAAGCCGCGCGTTGACGGCCCCGATGAGGATGGAACGCTCCAGAAAGCGTGCGATGAGGTTGCCAATGATGAGCAGGACGATAGCGCCTACCGAGTGGGTGAGATAGGGCAGGAGGAAGTTCGACATCTGCGGGCCGTTGTAGGAGGCATCGAAGGCAGAGATACCGATGATGAATCCGAGGACGATGAAAGCCCAGAAGACGATGCGCGTAACCAGCAACGTAGGACTGCCGGAAGGGGACCAGTCGGAGACTGCGTTGATGGCGGAGCTATTGGAGAAGCGCTGATCGAACTTTGCAGAGACGAGAATACGATGCAGGATGGCAGCGACAATGGCACCGAGAATGGCCAGCAGAATGACAGCGACAAGAAGGGCGACGAGGCCGGGGAGAAAGCTGGCGAGTTTGAAGAGCACTCGATGAGCGGACTGGCTGAGTGCGTTTTGAACTTGTTGCCACATGGGGTCGTCTCCTTTAGCTACCGGTCAGCGATTGGTTGCTCCTGCCACGATGAACGTGGGCCGTTGAGGTTATGGGTTGAAGCGATCGGGCCAGCGCCATCGCGATACAAGATAAGGCTTGTCCGCTTCAAAGACAGCGGCGAGATCCTGAATGTGCTTTTCTGAAGGCGTGCCGTGGCTGGTTAGAACAAGATGGGACGCAACCCAGGCGAGATAGAGCGGCGTGAGTGCTCCCAGAAGGTGACCGCGGTTAATGGTGCGTAGGCGGTCGGCCAGGATGAAGTCATAGACGATGCGCGCCCAGAGACTGTCGGGTAGATGGAAGTTGTCGGCAGCGGCGAGCGAGAGACGCTTGAGCCCGAGGAGCGAGTTGGGCGGCAGGACGAGCGACCAGATCTCGTGCAAATTGGTATACGCGAGACGAAAGGCGTCCAGCATGGGGATGATGTCGGGAGGATCGGCTGGGACATCGGGGCTGGTCGGCCTGAACGGATGCGAGTTGTGCACGATTCTCGACCGCTGCCAGAAGGTTGCTTTGGCATCAACCTCATTGAAGAGCGAGCCACAGAGCTGAGCGAGCAATGTGTTGAGATCAGACGTTGCCGGTTGCGGCAAGGTGCGGGTGCCGATGTCGGTTTCGGCAATGGAGTATCCAGCGGTTGCGGCTTCGGCAACCGGCCAGAGAAGAGCATCGTTCTGGTTGGCGGCAGTAAATTTCTGCGCGGAAGCGGCGAGCCGTTCTGCCATGCGCAGGGAGAGGCCAAGATCAATGGCGAGAGGAAATCGCGGACTGGCACCAAACACCGCGCGAGTGACCGGATAAAAGATGGCGGAGTTTACCAGGCCTTCACGCGGGCGGAGGTTGTAACGAGCAACGGCGAGATCACTGCTGCCTTCTGTAATGATCGCGGCAAGGTTGCGGAGTGCTTCGGGTGCGAGCGACTGGCACTCTGCGCCGAGCAGCAGGCAGGCTGAAGCGTGGTTGTCCTGCGCGAGCTTAAAGGCGTTTAGGTAGTCGGATGCGGTCAGCATCCAGGCGGTCGCTGAACTTACAGCAGGCGTGTACGAGAGTAGCTGGATGTTGGGCGCGGAGCCTGAATCTGAAGTTGAAGTTGGCCCACCGGGATTTGCAACCAGCACGGGCCGACTGGGAAAGGCCGCTGCGAGATTTGCCAGCATGGCATCGAGCGCGCCATTGGGCAATGGCGCGAGGCTAACCAGAAGGGCACCGGTACCAGTGGTGGCTGCCGGAGTTTGCGTAGCTGCGTCGATGCGGGTTGGAGTAGATGCCATCGTGCTGTTGGACGTTCTGGATTTCTAGGTTACGGCATGTTTCCTTCGCGGGGAAGCGCAAGAATCCCAGCGAGCGGAATGCGCACCCATGCGGGGCGGTTATTGAGCTCGTACAGCAGCTCGTAGAGCGCTTTTTCAAGAAGATAGGCGTTGAGCAGCCGGTGTGCCTCTGCAGGTCGAGGAATAAGGCGCGGTTGTGCAGCAATGGTCTGACGATAGCTGTGCAGAAATTCCGCGGAGACTGCGTTTTGCCACAACAGCGTCCAGGCTTCGAGGTTGCGCGCGTCCGCTTCGTTGTTGGGTGGACGCCGTTGCGTGAAGGCATTGAGTCCGGCGTAGGCCGCATAGCTGAAGGAGCGCAGCATACCGGCGACGTCTTTGAGAGGAGACTGTTTGGCGCGACGCTCTGCAAGCGAACGCGCAGGCTCGCCTTCGAAGTCGAGGATGACGTAGTCTCCACGTGAACGCAGCACCTGGCCCAGGTGGTAGTCGCCGTGGATGCGGATGCGTTGGCCACAGAATTCGGAAGCGGAGGAGGTGATGGAGTTGGAGCGAGCGAAGAGGCCGATGCGGCGGCTCAGAAGAA
>DASRSR010000087.1:0-19242 GCA_035656355.1 Edaphobacter sp. | reverse complement strand
AGAACAGCTCCGGAAAAGAAACGCTCCGGCAGGCTGGGCGACAGCAAGCGCATCAAGATCTTCTGCGGATCTTCCAATCCCGCGCTATGCGAGGAGATCTGCAAGTTCGTCGGTGTGCCGCTGGGCGAGACCCGGTTGCAGAGATTCTCCGATGGCGAAGTACATTTTCAACTGCTGGAGAACGTTCGCGGTGCGGACGTTTTTCTTGTGCAGCCTACGTGTTGGCCGGTCGATCAGCATCTTGTCGAGTTGTTGATCATGATGGACGCGCTGAAGCGCGCCTCAGCCGGACGCATCACGGTTGTAATTCCGTATTACGGCTATGCCCGGCAGGATCGCAAGGACCGGCCTCGTGTAGCGATTACATCGAAGCTGGTGGCCGATCTGCTGACGACGGCTGGCGCCAACCGGGCGCTGCTCGTCGATCTGCATGCCGCACAGATTCAGGGCTTCTTCAATATTCCGGTGGACCATCTGTTCGCCAGCCCGGTGCTGGTGAGCTACTTCCGGGACCTGGATCTTCCGAACCTGACGGTGGTTTCACCGGACGCAGGTGGTGTGGAACGGGCGAGATTCTTCGCCAAGAAGCTGGATGTTCCGTTGGCCATCGTCGACAAGCGGCGGACGGACATCAACGTAACTGAGGTGATGCATGTGATCGGCGATGTAAAGGGCCGGACATGCCTGATCCTCGACGACATTATTGATACCGCCGGAACACTTGTGAAGACGGCGGATGCGCTGCTGGAGCAGGGCGCGGAAAAAGTTTATGCATGTGCAACGCATCCGGTGCTCTCCGGGCCGGCAGTCGAGCGCATTGCAAACTCACGGCTGGAGCAGGTGGTCGTGACGAACACAATACCGCTGCGGGAAGACGCGCAGGCGGTAGAGAAAATCAAGGTGCTTTCGATAGCAGGGCTGCTTGGCCGTGCCATTGAAAGTATCCATATGGAAACCAGCGTTAGCACGCTGTTTAACTAGTTGCTGGTTGGTAGTTGTTGGTCGAGAAAGACAAATTCGCGGCAGAGCCGCAAAGGGAGTGGAGAGGACGTCGAAGGCGCTGGTGGTTTGTTCACTAACAACTAACAACCAGCAACTAACAACCATTCTCTCCGTGCCCGAAAGGAAAAGTGAAAGATGGCAGTAGCAACTGAAGCAGTAGCAGCAACGCCCCGAACAGGCAAGTTTAACAAGAATGCGGCCCGCAGGGTCCGCGTCGAAGGCAAGATTCCCGCGGTGGTTTATGGCGCGGGTCAGGATGCGGTCGCCGTCACGGTAGACCCCAAGGTGATTACAAAGATTCTGCACTCCGAGTCGGGCCACAACACAATCTTCGATCTGAACGTCGAGGGTTCGGCGGTTGTAAAGGCCATGATCGTTGACTGGCAGCATGAACCGCTGAAAGGCCGACTGCTGCATATCGACCTGAAGCGGATTGCAATGGACAAGACGATGCGGGTGTCAGTACCGATTCAACTTATCGGCACAGCGACGGGCGTAAAGAACCAGGGCGGCATTCTGGATCACGTTCTGCGTGAGGTTGAGATCGAGTGCCTCCCGGCAGACATCCCGAGCCATCTCGACGTCGATGTCTCCGGTTTGGAATTGCATGGTGTTCTCCGTGTCTCCGATCTGCCGCACTCGGGCAGCATCAAGTTTCTGGAAGACGAGAATGCAACTGTGGCCCACGTAACTGCCGTGAAGGAAGAAGCAGCGGCTGAGGCGGTTGCCGTCGAGGGCACGGAGCCTGAAGTCGCTAAGAAGGGCAAGCCGGAAGAAGCGGCTCCGGCGGCCGATGCCAAGGCAGCGAAGAAGTAATGTAGCTGCGATCCTGAAGGTCTCTTTCGGGGTCACAGTTATTAAGTATGGAAGGAAGCGTTTCAAGTGAAACTGATTGTCGGACTCGGAAACCCCGGGATTGAATATCAGTTCACACCGCACAATGCCGGTTTTCTGGCGATTGATCGCATTGCAGAGGAATGCGGTGCGGTTCTCAGCAACCGGCGAGGGCGAGCGCTGACGGCAAGAACGAGGCTGGCAGGCGAGGAAGTTTTGCTGGCAAAGCCGGAGACGTTTATGAACCTGAGCGGGCTTTCGGTTGCCGCGCTGGTTCGCGAGTTGGAGATTGCAGTTCCATCGCCAGACTTGATCGTGCTGTATGACGAGCTGGCGATTCCGTTGGGTACGATTCGCATCCGCGAGCGTGGCTCGGCGAACGGGCACAACGGAGTGAAGTCGATCTCCGGTGCGCTGGGAACGGAGGAGTGGCTGCGTATTCGTATTGGCGTCGGGAAACCTGCGCTGGACGATGGCAGAGAGATAAAGGCAGGCGGCAAGGAATATCTCTTGTCGCCATTCCGCAAGCAGGAGCTTGCGGTGCTGGATGAAGCGCTCGACCGTACTAAGAATGCTGTCGAGACGGTGCTGACCAAAGGTGTCAGCGCCGCAATGAATGAGTTCAACCAGAAGCAGGGATCAGGGAACAGGGATCAGGGAATAGAGACCTGAGTTTAGTTGGGCGTAACGAGTGGTAATCTTCCAGACCGAGGCCGGCAGATGATACGCAGGCACGGTGCGAAGCAGAACTTCGCAGAAAGAAGCAGTGAAAATGAATCGTACTTATGAAGTAATGTTCATCGTCCGACCGGACGTTGAGGAAGCCGAGATCGACAAGCTCATCGAAGGCTTTTCAGGCAATGTCACCAACGGTGGCGGAGAGATAAAGAGCGTCGAGAAGATGGGTCGCCGCCGTCTCGCCTATACCGTACGCAAATTCAACGACGGTTTCTATGTACTGATGACGATTCTCGCCGAGGGAGCGTTGGTGGGCGAGATTGAGCGCCGTCTGCGCGTCTCTGAGCAGGTAATCAAGTTCATCACCGTGCGTATCGACGAAGAAGAGAAGCGGCTTGCCAAGGTAAAGGCCCTGCGCGATTCGAAGGTAAAGCGCAGCGCCCAGCCCGCACAAGAAGAAGGTGCTGCTGCGGCTGAAGCTCCGCAAGAGAACGCCGCGGCCGTTTAGTTTATTGCTCAAAACTCTGCGATGTCTGCCTGATGGCTGCACCGCGTAACGTATTTCGAATCGTCTGATTTCGTTTCCGTCCGGTCCTGTTCGACCAGATGTTCAGAGACCACATCGCGGGTCTGGAGCGAGAGAAGGCACAACGTATTGAGAGGAAATCATCATGGCTGACGAAACCAGCACACCGCAATCGACCGAGCAGGCGCCCGCATCTCGTCCTGCGCACTCCGGCGCCGGCGCTCCACGCACACCTCGCCCCGCAGGCTCAGGCGGCCCCGGCGGCCGCAAGTTCTTCCGGCGCAAAAAGGTCTGCAAGTTCTGCACCGAAAAGATCGACGCCATCTCATATCGCGACGTTCGCCTGCTGCAGGGCTTTGTCGCTGAGCGCGGCAAGATCGTTCCGCGCCGGTTGACCGGCGTTTGCACGCGGCATCAGCGCCGTCTGAGCCAGGCGATTAAGCAGTCGCGCAACATCGCTCTGCTTGCCTTTGCTACGCGCTACTAACGCAACTTTCCTGTAACTGTGGCGTGGAAGATTTCGGGGAGTGCCATTTTCCTTGAGAGAAAACGGCCATAAGCTCGAAGCCACACGGTACACCAACAGGAAAATTGTTATCAATCGAAATTGAGACTGACGCAAGGCGTCAGACGAGGAATCGGAGAAACTGCAATGGAAGTGATTCTGAAAGAAGACATCAACAAGCTCGGCCATCGTGGCGATGTGGTTAAGGTCGCTGACGGGTACGCGCGTAATTATCTCTTGCCGGGCAAGTTTGCTATCGAGGCAAATGCCAACAACAAAGCAGTCATCGAGCAGATGAAGGCTTCTGCTGTGCGCAAGTCGGCGAAGGAAAAGACCGAGGCCGAGGGACTCTCGACCCAACTCAACGAGATCGAGTTGGTCTTCGAGCGCAAAGTCGGCGAACACGAGCATCTGTTCGGCTCAGTGACTTCAAGCGACATCGCACACCAGCTCGAAGAAAAGGGCTTTACTGTCGATCGCCGCAAGATTTCGCTGGAAGAGCCGCTGAAGACCGTTGGCGAGTACCATGTGCCGGTGAAGTTGCACCGCGAGGTGACCAGTCACATCAAGGTTACCGTCAAAGGTGACCAGCCTGAGGCCGAGGCCGCTACAACAGCAGCCGAGTAATTCCGAACCATTGTTCCAAAGCGCATCTGTGCCTGCGAATTTTTGCAAGCACAGATGCGCTTTGCTTTTATAGGATGTGAAACTCTGACATTCTTGGTAACGGGCGCAAAACGCATGAATCCAATGGGTTACCGAAACGCTTATGTGAAATTAGCGGTGAATCGCCGCGTAAACCTACCATGGGCCTAAAGGCAGCATCAACTCAAACTCCCGATATCGCCGCTCCAGCTCCCACTGTTCTGCAGCTTTTTCACTCAACTTCAAAAATGCCTCACATCTGGTTGAAGGTTCGGCTGTCCCCAGCGTCTCTCCGGAGCAGGCTGCATTCGTTCGGGTAAAGACGTCCGGCTCATGCCACAAGCTCGCGCCTGGTAGAAAGCTATGCTCAAGGGATGCGCGCGCCATATTCTTCAGCTCGAGATAGCTAAGGTTGAAGTCGCGCGCCGCGCGGGTGTACTCATTTGTCAGATCAATGCGCGAGACGCCTTCATCGTCGGTCGAGAGCGCTACCGGAACATGCGCCGCCCGATAAATGGGCAGCGGATGATGCGCCGCATCGACGCCGAGAATAATGTCGTTCGAGGTCAGGTTAATCTCAACCAGAATATGGCGCGTTGCCATCTCCTTCAGAAGCTGCTGAGGATTGTCCTCGTACATCACATCCACGCCATGGCCAATCCGCTCCGCGTGGCCCAGCTCAACCGCTTCGCGAATATGGAACTTCAAGCCATCGGGCGGAACCAGTCCCGGCGCAAGCTCGCCTGCATGTAGCGTAATGTGGACCTTCGGATAAACGCTGTGCAGATAATCGAGCATCCGCATCTGCCGGTGATATTCCGACATGGAAAGGTAAGCATCCTCGGGCTGCACAAAATTGATGCCGACTACATTCGGGTCCTGTGAAGCCACTTCAAACCCTAGTAGCGTCTGCGCAAATACTTGTTGCGGTGGAAAAGCGCGCAGCACCTGATATAAGAAGCGAATCTTCACCTTGCATGACGGCGCAGCATTTTGCTCGCCGCAATGCTCTATACGGTTGCGTGTTGCAAGCGCATCATCCAGTTCTTTGCGATCAACGGCTACCTCTTCGCGTAGTCCATCGGCCAGCAAAATATCGCGTAGATGGCTCAACTCCTCTCTGCTGGTTCCGGCGGTAGCTTCATCTTCTCCGGTTCCTTTGGGCCAGGGGAGCGTAGTGCTCAGCTTTACTACATCGCCAAAGTCCGGGGTGTTCATCACTTCGAGATACTGTTCGTTCTGTGCTGCCGCACGGCGGGCAACCTCGTCGAGCCATTCTCCGGTATGCGATTTATTGATACCTCCGAAGCGGTCAAAGGTAGCAAAGAACTGATCATGTCCGCTGACGCCCGCACTGGGAACAAAGCTGCGCATGGAAAAAGCATCGACCAGTTTGTCGTATAGGTTCTGGTTGCTAAAGACACTATCTGCGCGTACATCGCCTTTGGCGCACACCGGCTGCGGAGGAATACTGCGGGTCGTTCCAACATTTTTTGTAAAGCTGAGTGTCGCAGGATTGACACACAGCAGGTCCACAGCGGCATCCTTTAAAAAGGTCTCGGCATAAACTGCACCGGAGAGATGCATATGCAGATCGGCGCCCTTGGGCATTCTGGCAAGAAAAGCATGAAGCTCCAGCGGATTCTTCTTTGCCGCTTCGAACGCGCGAACGGCCCTTTGCTCCGAGCGCGTTGAAGGGATTGTCTTTACTTTGGACTGACCAAAGAAAGTTGTAGAAGAGCAGAGAAGAAGCGTAAAGATCAGGCGCGAGGGATGACCGGACATAAAGGGAGTTCCTCGTATCATCAATAGGTATGGATGAGCAAGGATAGCGCGAACTTCGGTCCAGGCGAAGCAGTTTGGCGGTACCGCGATCGGTTGCTATACTGGATAGGCATCTGCGTTATCGACCCAATCGATGACCGCTCCCCTCCGAGGAGGCTGGGGCAACAGGCTGCGAACTCCACGCCCCGGGTATTCTTGGCGGTTCCCGAATCAAGGCGTTCAGTGCCAAGGCCAGATAGCTCAGTGGTAGAGCGCGGCCCTGAAAAGGCCGGCGTCGGCGGTTCGATCCCGTCTCTGGCCACCATTACTAGTGTGACCGTTTCATCTTGCTCAGATCCCATGTTGTCCAGATCTATTTTCCTCTCTCCTGAGGCTCTCAAATTATTTTTTACCGGTATTTCGGCCGATACAAATTGGCAAAGCCACGTTACTCATCCTCAGTCGAGGCGGTCTCATAGTCCACCGTATAGGCTAGGTATGGGTTTATGTTGAGGTGCAAGCTCGATTCATCCAGTCGGCGACACACGGCGAGGCGCCGAGCGAGGTCTTTTGGGTAGCGGCTTTCGCTCACGCATTACGCACTTTCAGCAGTAGGCAGCGAATGAAAACGCTCGCTGCCCCATTCGTCTAAAAGGCATACTTTGCCGACAACTGGAAGAACCGTGCATCTGGAGTAAAGTTCTGGAAGTTCTGCGGAGATGTAATCAGACCGCCTGTCGTTCCAATCCCAGTATTGCTCGGGTTGCCGTAGGCCGGTGTATTCAACAGATTGAACACGTCAGCGCGGAATTGCAGATATTGCTCACGAAACGTCGTGAAGTTTTTGAACAGCGACAGGTTGATGCGCTCATATCCCGGCCCATATACCTGGTTTGCCTTTCCTCCCAGATAGGGTAAAGCTGCAAGGCCGGTGATCTGCCGTGGATCGGTAGGACTTCCCGACGTTGAATTAGGAAACGCTATCGGTGGATTGGCGAAAGCGCATGGGTTATACCAATGTGTCTTGGTTCTTGTGCTCTGCGCGCAAGTCACAGGAGCAATCGCCGAGACGCTTGGATCAGGTGTGCCACCCGGAGCAAAAGGATTGCGGACCAGGATTGCATGGGCCGATCCCCCGTTCGGCCCTGCGTTGCCAAGGTTTGTTCCAACAGAGAATGGAAACCCGGTCTGCGCTGTAAATTGCAGATCGGTCGCCCAGCCACCGGCCAGAATGTCCAGAATGCCCTTTCTGTTCAGGAACCTTCTTCCTGATCCAAAGGGCAAAAGATAGTAGCCATTAAACGTAAGACGATGCCGCACATCGGCCTGCGAGTTGGCATAGTCGTTTCTTATCCCAATCAGGTTGACGCCCCGATAACCAGTGCCGCCAAGCGGTTGGCTGGCATCGTCCATGGCGTGTGCCCAGGTATAAGTTGCCAGGAAATTCAAGCCATTCTCATACCGCTTCTGGAGCTTGGCCTGCAACGAGTTGTAACTCGATATACCAACATATTCATTGATGCCAGCCGATCCAAAGGCAGTAAACGGACGTACCGTCTGCGTGTTAAGCCTTGGATCGATCAGCGCTGCCGGTGAGTTTCGATTGATGTTGATTACCAGGTGACGACTTACATCTCCCACATACCCCAGGCTCGCCACCAGATTGTTGGAGAGCGCCCTTTGGAAAGTGAGGTTATACGACTCCGTGTATGGGCTCTTGACGTTCGGCTGTGAGCCATTGAACGAGGGCATGGAGAAGCGGTCTGCAAGTCCGGCACCAAGATAATCCTGAAAGCCCGTGGCCAAATAAATCCCATCGGTTGCGCAGTTGCCCGGTTTGCATACGTTGCCCCGGTTGAAGTTCGAGTTGAACTGGAAAGGATAATTCTGCATCGTCTCCGGTCCGCCGGTATTCTCGACGCCTCCGTAAAAGATGCCGAAGCCGCCGTGAATTACTGTCTTGTCGTCCATGCTGTAGGCAAAGCCAATTCGCGGAGCAAAGTTATAGTTTTGACCGTTCACCAGAAATGGATTTTTTGTGTACTGAATATTGACATTATTCGCGGCGAGCAGATTGACGAACGATGGCGACAGATACGCACCCTTCTGCGAGTCCGTATAAGTCAGAGTCGCCTGCCCCTGGCCCGGCAAATAGTTCTGCATATAGAAGTTCGCAAACTTTCCACCGACTTCTTTTAGAGGCTGGTAGTTGTCATACCGAAGACCAAGGTTCAAAGTCAGCTTCTTTGTGACTCTCCAGTCATCCTGTATGTAAGCGCTGCGGCTCCAATGAGAAAAATCCAGGCTCTGAAAGGCCGGCACGGTCGCGGAAGCCATCTGGTCCAGCAGAAAATCTGCCACGCCAAATCCTGTATTCGACTTGCCCGGAATTGAAGTAAAGAAGCCGTTATAGGTATAGGTGCCGCGGCCATTCGGCGGAGAGAAGAAGGGGAACCGCACGCTCTGGAACAGCACGCCCACCTTGAACGAATGGTTACCCATAATTCTGGTTACGTTGTCGATGATCTGGTAGGTATCTTCGCTCTTGTGGTTCGGATAGAAACCCGGCTGACCGAATCCGGTAATTCCGGAGACCCCTACGAGCGGCAATCCTCCACCAAGCCTCCCGCCGGGAATCCCACCCATGCCCAGAGAAGCGGCCAGATCGGTCATACCAAAGGATGCCTGCTCAAACCCGAAGTTGCCGTAGTTATAGCCAAAGCGAAGTTCATTAATCAGGTTAGGAGAGAAGATGTGGGTCTCGCTGAAGGCGAAGTTATCCGCCTGATTGATGATCTTTCCATCAGCCCCATAGCTTCCGCCATCCAGAACTGTACCCAGCGGCGGTGGATAAGAGCTTGGAGCATTCAAATAACTGAACCTCACAAACATCTGATCGCGTTCACTCACATTCCAGTCAAAGCGAGTGCCCCATTGCCAGCTATTAGAAACACCGTTCAGGTTCTCGACAAAGTTATCGTAGAGCTTAGCGCCATTGGTGTTGGGTTGCGGATAAAGATTGAGCAACTTCATCGCCGTCGCATTGACGTCACTCGGGCAGATAACATTCGCCTGCCCATTGCAGGCCAGAGGCTTCGTTCCTGCGCTTCCCGGCTGGTAGAGGGTAATCGCATTGCCAGACGAAGTAAGCGATGGATCCAGCAGCTCCGAAAAATCTCCCTGGCGCATCTTGGCGGAAGGGACGGACAGTGTATTCGTGTTTCCAAACACAATGCGGTTCGCTTCGGCGTAACCGAAAAAGAAGAGTTTGTGGTGAATAATGGGAGCGCCCAATGTCGCTCCAAACTGGTTCTGATGGTATGTCGGGATCGTTAAAGCATCGAAGTCCCTTGCATCCAAAGCAGTGTTGCGGAAGTACTCCCAAAAGCTGCCATGAAGTTGATTCGTTCCTGACTTGACGCTGGCGCTCATCACCGCACCAGCTGAATGTCCAAACTCCGCGCTGTAGCTTCCGGTCTGAACGCTGAACTCAGCCAGCGCATCCGGCGGTGGATTCATGACAAAGCTGGAACCATTCAGAAAGTCTGGAACAGAAGTATTGTTATCGATTCCGTCGAGAATGAAATTGTTCTGAGTTGGTCTCTGACCATTTGCGGTAAAGTCGCCTGTTCCAACTCCTCTGCCGCCAACTCCCTTCACAACTCCCGCTGCCAGTTGGGCCACATATACCGTATTGCGGCCATTGAGAGGGATGTTGTTAATCGTCTCCGAGCTCATGACCTGCCCTGTTGAGCCAGACTGCGTCTGCAGCAACGGCGGCGCCGTATTGACAGTGACCTCAGCCGAAACAGCGCCAGGTTTAAGCGTGAGCGGAACATTCAGCCGTTGCTGCATGTCCAGATGCAGATGCTGCTGCGTTGTCGTCGCAAACCCGGGCGCGCTGGCACTCACCTCGTAGTTGCCGATCTTAATGGGACTGAAGGTGAAGATACCGTTGGAATCGGCTGCCGAATGCAGAACCAGGCCTGTATCTATGTTGGTCAGTGTTACCTGCGCCGACGGAACCACCGCGCCTGACTGGTCTTCTACCGATCCGGTAATCGTCCCCTGGTCCATCTGCGCCAAGGCTGGAAGAGTCAATAGCACGAGGCAGCAAATAAGAACGCCGAATTTGAACGTAAACTGCTTGCTCCATATACGGCCTTTTCCAAGGTTCTTCATGCTGATGCCTCCCTTAAATCTGCATGGACAATCGAACGTAATTCGAGAACAATCCCTGGCAAATCCCTTTGAATACCTTCGACTTTATGTGTTCACAGCCTGAAATCGTTTACAACACGGTTCCAATCGCTAACGCCTCGAAAGGTTATCTTTCGCAATAATAGATGTCAATCGATAATTTATCGAGCTAGAATCAGCGACAATCGCCTGTCACATGGAGTCAAATACAACAAGTCGTCACAAATCATCACGTGAAAGACTCTTCGCTGTAATAGACCCTAAGTTTTGATGTTCCTCACTTTAATCTCATCCCGCTTCTTTAACTCAGCCAATTACATAATGCGGAACCGCTCCCGCATCAGCCGCTGAAATCGAGGTTTCCAGATCAAATCGTAGGCCAGCTCTTTACCGGGGAACATCGCCAGCGCCGCCTTGCGGCTGTCCGCAATCATCTGCGATGCATCATCGATGGTCAGCGACGCATCCTGCGAGATGACCTGCATCACCATATTCATCATGATCTGCAGGCGGCGAATCAGCTTTTGCTCCTCCGCCTGCTCTGCGGCATTCCCTGCGGCCTCTCCACCCATCTCATTGAGCTCCATCCGGACACCTCCTGAAGATTGGATGACCCTATACAAAGGGACGCCGCATCTACGATGCGATGTAGCTACTTGCGCGGCTTTTTTGTTGCTGCTTTTTTAGCTGGAGTCTTCTTTGCAGCGGTCTTTTTCGCCTGCTTCTTCACGACCCCCGTTTTTGGGGCGGCCTTTTTCCCAGAAGGCGTAGACTTCTTTGCAGCCGGTCTCTTGCCCGAAAGCGTCAGCTTATTCTCGTGCCGCACCAGCAGCTTCTCCAACTGTTCCAGCAGAGCGCGCGTATGCATCGGCTTCAGCAGCAGTTTGTCGGCGCCCATCTCGGCCCAGTCCTCATCGGCAACCGGGAACGCGGTCAGCAATGCGATTGCGGGCCGGTAAGAGGCACTTCTTGCGGCATCAATTACCTCACGTCCAGCCGCTTCGCTCTCCATGCGCATGTCGGTGATCACCATGGCATACTCCTGGGTATGTATCTTTGACTTACCCTCGCGCGCCGAAGCAGCCGTATCCACCTCAAACCCACTGATCTCCAGCACTGCCTTTAATGTCAGCAACACCGCGACTTCATCATCCACCAGCAATATCCGGCGTTTCATTTAATTCCTTTCAACTTCGGGAGCGTAAAACGATACAGTTCGTACCTTCCGTATCTAACGCTAAAGCCGTCGTCTTATCAAGACCCTGCAATTTGCTCCTGTGCTCCGGGCTTGGCGGCATCAAAATGCTATACTGCACGTTCAAGCGCAACCTTTCGGCTGAAAGGCGCGCCTAACCCTATATAACAAACGCATAGCGGATTTCGGTCCGCTGTGGAGGCGACTTATTCCACCGATTGATAAACGTTCCGCAAAGTCTTTTATCCGCACCAATGAACGTATCCGCGCCCGCGAAATCCGCGTCATCGACGAAAACGGCGAACAACTTGGCGTTATGCCTCCATTTGAGGCACTTAAGATGGCCCGTGAGCGCTCGCTTGACCTGGTAGAGATTTCTCCCAACGCCGTGCCCCCGGTCTGCAAGATCCAGGACTACGGCAAATACCTCTACGAGAAAGACAAGAGCGAACGCGCTGCGCGCAAGAAGCAGAAGGTCATCACCATCAAAGAGGTCAAGTTCTCGGTTACGGTCGATGAGCACGACTACCAGACCAAAAAGAACCAGGCTGTTCGCTTCCTCGGCGAGGGCGACAAGGTAAAGGCCTCACTCCGCTTCAAAGGCCGCCAGATGGCGCACCGCGACCTTGGCTACAAGATCATCAATCGCCTCATCCTTGATATCGGCGATGCCGGCCAGGTTGAGTTCATGCCCCGCATGGAAGGCACCACGCTGCACGCCATTCTTGCGCCTTCAAAGAAGGCCGAAGCGCCAAAGAAACCGGCAGCGGCACCCGCTCCTGCAGCAGCCAAGCCCGCTGAAACCGCCTCAGCCCAGGCTTGAAGCTTAAAGAAGCCACGGATTAAACGGATGAGCACGGATTTTAAGGCCAAATGGTCTTAATCCGGCCTCTCTCCGCACAAATCCGTGGTTCATCTGTTTTGAGCTACGGGAACCTCAAATCATGTCATCTTGACCCTCGCGCAACCTTAAGGTTCTGGCGCCGGTTCAGTGATCTCCCCTTCGTCTGTAACCGGAAGGAAGTGTGCATCACTGAATAAAGCCGTCTCTGGCCACCACCTGCATTACACCTTTACCAGCGGCGTGCTGATCCGTGGTACACATTCGAATCAGTGGCCAGAGGAACTAGTGCTTCTCACCTGTTGATCGAGGTGCAAGATCGTGCCATGGCTTCGGAGAATAGCTTGAAGATTCGGCAGCGAAATTTTCTGGATTGGTACATTTTCCTTAATAGCCAGGGCCGCGGCTACTCCTGCTGCTTCGCCAATCATCATGTACTGCGGTTCCATGCGAACGGACGAGTAAGCGACGTGTGTCGCTGAGAGACAAACTGGAACAAGAAGATTTTTGGCTTCTTCCGGCTTTGGCAAAATTGCGCGGTAGCTTATCTCGTAAGGCTCGACGTGGACCTGCACATCGCCTTCGTTGAAGACGGACCCGTCTGGCATGGCAACACGCTGGACGTTATGTGAATCGCTGTTATAGCTTCCCATTGCAATTGAGTCCGGTTTGGTTCGGTCGGTTTGCAAATCAGACTGGCGCATGACATACATGCCTCGCATACGCCTTCCTTCGCGGATATATAGCTGACGAGGCCAGCCATCTGTATCGGTGAACTCATCTTTTGCTCTGCCCCAGCGATTGACATCGTCCTGGAGAGATTTCGGAACCGACGGATCTGTCGCCAGGAAATAGAAGAAGGATTGGGTATACAGCATGTGATCGTGCCAGATACGCGCACGCTCCTTGTATCCGGCATCGGGATATGCCCAGCTCTTTCCCAAATAATCCGTAGAGAATGGGCCGTTGTTGTTGAAGTCACACTTATGGTGGGCAAAGCAGACTGGATTTGTTACCGTTTTGAGCGTCGGCTCCTTACCCGTGTGTTCTTTATAGCTTTGGAGATAGCGCTTCAGTAGAGCAAACCGAGATGCATCGTATCCGGCTGGTCGTGACCAGGGCATACGATTGGTTGGATCATCGGTGAGAATCAGCCGGAAGTTATAGGACTGTACCTTTTTGTCTGCGCTGCCCTGCGGACCCAGAGGACCAGGATCGATCTCGGGCAACAATTTGTGGTGATCATCATATGCACTGATCTTCCATAAAAATTGGTGTTTTGGCGTCTCTGTCCGAACTCCGGCAAGGCTTTCCCCAAACTCAGATGCGCCTTCGCGCCCCACCACATAGGTGATGTGCGCTTGTGCCATCACATCGCCTTCGTAGCTACAATCGGCGAACTCCTTGCCTGTCCAGCGCCGTCCATCTTCAGTTACCAGTGCGGTTAGCGTTCCATTGTGTATCTCCACACCACCGCGCTCTTTTACTCTTTCTCCGAAACGGACATCGACGTGCGCTACGGCGAGCCAATGTTGGAAGATCGCTTCGCCGACTTTCGGCTCACTGAACCAATCAGATGAGTGCTCCAGATTCGTTGTTCCATATGTACTTGCAGCCTCTCGGTAAAACTCTCGCGTGTACCCGCCAATGATCGGAGAATATCCATGATCCGTTGCCGAGAGGCCGCCTGTAACCATCCCTCCAAGATGATGGGTGGGTTCCAATAGCACCACGTGCAGACCTTGCCGAGAAGCAGAGTATGCAGTCATTACACCGGAGGCTGTTCCGCCATATACAACAAGGTCGAATGCAGGTTTTGCTGAAGGCGATGCTTCTGCCATGGCAGGGATGAAAGATGCACAAAGGAGGGCGGTTAGGTATAAGCGTAATAGCTTCATAAAACACCCATTGTGCCATGAATGATCATCCAGGAGATGGAAATCACTCTGCCGAAAGTATCTCGCCTGGAAGTAGCTATCTCAGGAAATTTATGAAGGCCACATCATTTTTGTGGGCACGGGGTCGCTATCGTTTTCTGAGGTTCAATTTGGTTAGGAATTCCTCCGAGGCAGAGCCACGTCGAATCCAACTTCTTTCCTGTTACGGTAACAATGCGGAATCCTGACGTGGATCCTCCGAGAGGCATTCCTACGGCGCCGGTGATGATCTCGGTCAATTGCCCATCTACACCGATAGAGCTCTTATGGGTGTGTCCGGCAAAGATGTACTGAACTCCCGCCTGCTTGAACATGTTGAGATATTTGCTTCGCGTGGGTTGAGGAATGTTGAAATACTCTTCGGGTTCATCCGGGCTATGGATGAAGTAAGGGACATGTTGAAAGATAAGAATTTGCGTCTTTGGATTTGATTTGGCATGAGCCAGTGTCTTTTCCAGCCACTGTTCCTGCTGCTGCGCTGCTGCCGGATCGCCTTGAGGCGAGCGAATGAGATTGGAATTCAGTACGATGCCGAGTACGCCATTCTGCTCGAAGGTGTAGTAGTCCTTGCCAACGGCAGTACGAAACGCATCCAGAGTCGTTTGGCTTGGAACATTTCCAACATCATGATTGCCGGCCACACTGTAAACAGGGATAGAGGGATCGAGCTTGCGTAGGATGCGTTTGTATTCGGCTATTTCAGCGGCATCTCCTGCGCGGTTCACTAAATCGCCGCAAATTACCACAAAGCGTGGATGCAGCCGGTTGAGATTTGCGACCACAAATTCAAAGTTGGCCGTCTCCTGTGCGAAGTTTTGATCTTTCGCAAACATGCCAAACTGCGGGTCAGAGAGCACGGCAAAAAACCATGAGCTCTGTGCTTCAGCCAGAGTCGGCCACATACTCAGAATCAGAACGACAAATAAAACCAATCGGCGCATGGTTATCTCCCTCCATAACTTTATCTTTTTATAGGGTCTGATTTGTCTCCTGAAGAGAGAACTGGCCGCTTTGTATACTGGGACAGTCTCGCGGCACCGGGAATTACTCAGGAAAAGACATGGCAGCGTTATCCAGACTTCAGACATCGGAAAAATCGAGTTCACGACTTGGCTACTATTGTGCAGAGAAAGAGTCTGCGCAAGGCGTGAGCCCTGAACTAGCGGGCGGTCCAATCATCGCGAGCATTGTAAGCAATGAGGCATTTGATGCTGCGTTAGCTGCTCCAACCAGAATGCTCTATTTGTTGATCGGGAACCCGCTCACATTGCCTGGTTTGTTGAAGCGCGCGCAGGATCACGGCAAAACATGCATCGCGAACCTGGATTTCCTTGAGGGGCTGGCTCGAGATCGCTCCGCCGTGGAATTCCTGGCGGCGCATGGAGCCGCGGGAATCGTTTCCACCCATGTGGAGACGCTCAAGGCGGCGAAGGCGATGGGTCTGAAAACAGTGCAGCGTACCTTCGCCATTGATAATGCGGCGGTCAAGACGATTGAAAAGTCGCTGGCGTGGTTTGTGCCAGACGCGGTGGAGGTTTTGCCGGCGATGGTTGCCCCACGCATAGGCCGGCGTCTTCGTAAGGTTCAGGCGGAACTCACTATCGTCGGCGGGGGGTTAATTGAGAATGTCAAAGAGATTGAAGACATCCTGGCCGCTGGTGTGAATGCGGTCACAACAAGCAATCCACGGCTCTGGATGATCTAACACAGAATGCCAGGTTCCATGTCATTCTGTAGCGCTCAGCGGGGCATTGAATGAGAGCAGTGCAGCATTCACTAATGGAGGCGCCGAAAGAGAAAGCTCGGTTAGCGTTCCATTCATGAGCTGGGGGAAGACGGTCCTGTACCGTGATAACGGAATCTCCAGCATTTTGCATAAGACCAGCCGGATTAGGGTATTGTGCGCCACAACCAGAATGCGGCCTTCGGGTGATGCCGCTGCAATATCTACAAGCGCTGTGGTCGCGCGTTGTGCAGCCTGCACCGGGTCTTCACCGCCGGGAAGATGATGAATAACGGGATCATGTTTAAAAGCAGCTCGCTCCGCAGGGAACTGAGCTTCCATTTCCGCATCAGTCAATCCTTCTCCGCGGCCGAAGTCGAGTTCAACAAGCCGCTTATCCACCTGCAAGGGAAGGTTAAGAGCGTCGGCCGCGGGCTGCGCCGTGATGCGCGCACGCGAAAGTGTAGACGACCATACTGCCGAGATGCCGGCGTGTCGCGCCCAGATGGCCAGTTCCTCAGCCTGGCGCATTCCTTTTGGGGTGAGACTGACATCGGTCGATCCTGCATAGCGATTCTCGCTGTGCCAAACCGTTTCACCATGCCGAACCAGGACAATACGTGTCATGCGTGCGCTCCTGCGCGGGCAAATGCTGCCAAGTAATCAGGTAGCCAACCGCGCGCATTCAGTTCGGCGATTAACGCAGTATATTGCCAGGCGTAATCCTCAAATCTACGCTCGGGTTCAATCGTTCGCTCGATGCGAACCATGCGCTCCGTCACTTCGATGATGGAGGAACCGTGTGCGGCGGCAAGCATTGCCATGCCGAATGCGCCTTCTGTAACACAGGGAATGGAGAGCGGTCTTTCCAGGATAGATGCACGTATCTGATTTAAGGCTTCGCTCTTCGTTGCTCCGCCGGAAATGGTGAATGTTCCATTCATGGGCGCGCCGATATAGCGAAGCGCATCGAAGGCAAGCCTTTCAATAAAGGCGATGCCTTGCAGAGTGGCGAGGTATTGCTCCTCTATAGAAGAAGGTTGCCCGATGGTGAAGCCTTCTGCCCCGGGCGCACTGAATGGATAGCGCTCACCTTTCCCCATGAGTGGATACACGATGACACGTGAAGGCGGCATCTGTTGCGCGCTGGCATTCAGTGCATCCAGGCTCTCCGGCGGGAACATAGCGGCAATCGCTCCGGCACCGGTGCTGGATGCGCCGCCGGGAAGCCACAGTTCATTGACGGAGCGATGAGAGTAAATGACACCCGCGGGATCGTACAGCAGATCGCGAGTAACTCCCTTGATCACGATAGTTGTGCCGATGACGGAATTCCATGAGCCGATACTTGTCGCTCCAGATGCGAGTTGGGCGGCGCACCCATCCGTCATGCCGGCAAAGATGGGCGTACCAGCAGGAATGCCGGTCAATTTGGAAGAGGCGTGGCATACCTCGCCTATTCTTGTGCCGGAAAGCACGACGGAGGGGAAAAGCGCGCGAGGCAGTGAAAGAGAATCGAGAATCTGCCATGGCCATTGCATGCGAATCGTATCGAAGCCAGCCTTGAGGCAGTTACTGGAATCGCCCGCGAGTGCGCGACCTGCCAGGCGCGCATTGATGAAATCGTTCTGGTGCGCGAGCCGACTATGGGATATCGCTTGATTGTTGTGCGCAAGCCAGAGCAGCTTTGGCAAAGCCCACGAGGGCTGCATGCGATAGCTCAATCCAACCCATAGATGATTACCAGCTTCATTGACGGCGATTGCCTCTTCGCGGGCGCGGCCATCGTCGTACATCAATCCGGGCGTCAGCGGCCTGAGATTTTGATCCATCAGCAGAATGGTGCCTGAGGTTGCATCTACAGCGAGTCCTTTTATCTCGCGGCCCACTCCAAGCTGGACCATTACCTGTTGTGCACAGGTAACAACAGCGTTCCACCAGTCTTCTGGGTTTTGCTCGTGCCGCGCGCCATCACGCATACTTACAAGCGCACAGGATGCGGAGGCTTCGATGCTTCCATCCGCTGTAACGGCCATAATGCGAACGCTCTGCGTGCCTAAATCGATTCCGAGATAAACCGGACCTTTCATCAGTTCTTCATCCAGAGCTGCCACTCATTTATAGCGAGGTCTCGCAAGCGGCAGAAGGTTGTGAATTGTTGCGAATAGATGTCGTGAAGGACCGCATCGGGTTGGAACGTTGCCTCTTCGGTATGCAGCGTCTGCGCACCTTCCGTCAGACTGATGACCCTTCCTGTTGCAGCCAAAGCAAACACGAACGCGCCGCGTGCGCCTACTTCGCGTTCCGCGGATCGAACGACCATGATGCCTGTAACGTCCGCAATCATCTGACACCAGAAGTCGCTGCGCGCTCCGCCTCCGCATAGGTGAATGGCATGCACACGCTCCTTTGTCGCGGCTTCGAGGCATTCGCGAATGACGAAGGACAACCCCTCGTAGACCGCTCGGGCCATCTCCTTTCGGCCTGTACGAAGAGTGACTCCGTTGAAGCTGCCCTTTGCCGCTGGGTCGAGAAAAGGAGAACGCTCGCCGGCGGGAGAAAGGTACGGTAAAAAGAGCACGCCTCCGCTACCCGCCTCCGCCTGCGTGGCAAGTTTGTCCAACTGCTCCAACCCGTTCAGGTTCAACATGGATGCTGTCCAATCGAGCGCTTCGCAACCGGTCAGCGTAGGCATCGCGCGTAGAAACAGGCCATTATCCAAAGCAATGCTTGTGCCGGATGGTGTTCCGGTCAAATCCAGCGACGTGGTAATGACTTCGGGGCTCAATGTCGTCCCCAGGATCACGCATGCTTTGCCGGCATCTGTCGCACGGGAACCATACGCCATAGCAGCGATGTCGTAGGGAGCTATGACAACGTCGATGCCTGGCTTTAAATTGAGCTGCCGAGCTGCGCTTTCGGTCAGAGGAGCGACAGCCTGATCCATTCGGACGATGCACGGTAGCAATGAGGCATACTCCGCGACACCATAAAGAGAAGTCAATTCCGCAGCATATTCTCCACGGCGAATATCACAGAACGGGTTGGATGCGTCCGATAGGTCGGCGACAAATCTTCCCGTAAGTTGCGCATGAATCCATCCGTTGCAGGTAAGTGACCAGCGTGCCTGCCGAATTCGTTGCGGCTCGTTCTGGTCAAGCCACGTAAAGATTGCGTTTGGAAGGCCGGCATAAGCAACAGAGCCGTTCACGCGAAAGGCCTGAGATGCAATGCCATTTCCGTGCCAGAGTGTGATCAAGTCATTGGCGCGGCCGTCATTCCACAGGATTGCATTCCCTGTAGGATTTCCGTGATCGTCTACCAGCCATGCACCGTCGCCTTGTGCCGTCGAGACGATGCCGTGAATTGGTTCCTGCACTTGTGGAACAACT
>DASRSR010000086.1:0-24044 GCA_035656355.1 Edaphobacter sp. | reverse complement strand
GTCTTCAGGCGCTCTTCAAACTGGCCACGATACTTTGTTCCCGCAACGATCAGAGAAAGATCGAGGGCGAGCACGCGCTTGTCGGAGAGGAAGCTGGGTACCTCGCCGTCCGCGATTTTTTGAGCGAGTCCTTCGACGATGGCGGTTTTGCCCACGCCGGGTTCGCCGATTAGGACAGGATTATTTTTCGTCCGGCGGCAGAGAATCTGAATGACGCGATCAAGCTCGGCATCGCGTCCGACGAGAGGATCGAGCTGCTGGTCGAGAGCGGCCTGAGTGAGATCGCGCGAGAACTCCGCAAGCATGCTTTGCTCGCCGCGCTGGCTCTTGCCACCGCCTTGCGAGGCAGGGACCTTTTCCTGGGTAGTGCGCTGCAATTCTTCGCGGATGGCAGGCAGGCGCAGGCCGCGTTCGGTCAGGATCTCAGCAGCAAAGCACTTCTCTTCGCGCAACAGGCCCAGCAACAGATGTTCAGTACCGATGTGTTTGTGCGAGAGCCGCTCGGCTTCTTCCGCAGCATAAGCCAGCACTCGCTTGCATTCATTTGAGAGAGGCAGATCGACCGAGGTGGAAACTTTCTCCCGGATCGTAGTATGCCCTTCAATCTGTTTGCGTATTGATTCCACAGATGCGTGCGACCGCAGAAAGCGGTTCGTCAGCGCCTTGTCCTCCCGCAGCAACCCCAATAACAGGTGTTCCGTCTCGATATAAGGCGAGCCGAACTGGCTGGCCTCGTATCGGGCAAAGAAGATCACCCGCCGCGCCTTCTCCGTATAGCGTTCGAACATGTTCTCCCCTTCAACGCCGGTTACCGCATTCCCGAGGGCTTTGCAGCACCGTTTGCTACCGTTCCCGTCTTCGCGCTTCCCGGTACGCGGAGACAATCAGGCTACTTCAAACTGCGAAGCACCGTCCTGCTTCTATCAGTGTAGTCGTCTGTGCAACACATTCGGAAATCCCTCGAAAGTTATGCAATACCCTAGCACTAAGTATTGGATGAAACCTGTGAAAAAAAGGCACCAAACCGGAGAGGATACCCTTTGGTCACCTCTGCTGAACCTTTGCGAGAGGATGCGCATCTTATAGAGAGTGCAAGAACCTGCCGGAATGGCAGTGAAATCTACTGTGGAGTAGACTAGAAAAGAAGGAGATTTTGCCTGATGGCCACTGCATCCGTTACCCCTACCGCTGAAGTCGTTACCGGAACACCTGCTTCAAATTACCCGGTGAGTCTGACTCCTGCCGCAATTACCAAGGTCAAGGAGATTATGGCGACCCAGGATCCTGTTCCCGCCGGTTTGAGAATTGGTGTTGTTGGCGGTGGATGTTCTGGTTTCCAGTATTCGATGTCATTTGAGAACCAGAGTGGCATGATGGACAAGGTATATAAGTTCGACGATCTAAAGGTTTTTGTCGACGCGACCTCGGCTGCCTACCTGAAAAACTGCCAGGTGGACTATGTGGAGACACTTGAGGCTGCCGGCTTCAAGTTTGAGAACAACGCTGCCGTAAAGAGCACCTGCGGTTGCGGTTCCTCCTTCAGCGTTTAGATTTAATTTTTCAGTTTTATAAAAGAGCCTCGGTAAATCTGCCGGGGCTTTTTGCTGCTCAGAAGTTCAGCTAAGGGTCGGCACGTTCAGCATGAAGATGGTGGTGAGTGTGCTGGATAATTGGGTACTGGTGTCGCTCGATACGGATGAGGAGACTCTTCAGCCATGGCGTAATCGCCAGTGCGATGACCGGGACAGCGATAGCCGCAAGCGCCAGCCAAAGCAGGAAAGCGTGCCACTCCCATACCCAGAGCTGCCGGGTAAGTGCGAGGGGATGGGCGCGGGCAGCGTGGAGCAGACCTCTTGCAGAGAAGGGAATGGGAGCGATATGAAAGAGGATCGTTCCGACGTGGATGAAAGGGATAACGAGGAGAAGCTCAAAGGGATAAACAAGGTGATTGGCCAGTTGGGAGGCCGGGATGTTCAGCCGCAGAAGAAAGGCAGCGGCGAGGCAAAAGACGGTGGTGCTTCCCAGAATTGGGTTAATGCCAATCAACAGGCCGACAGCGATGCTCCAGGCCAGCTTCTGTGGAGATGCCCCCATGCGCAGAAGCGCAAAGATGGGAAGAGCGACACGACGGTAGAGCCAGTTGTGATGGGGCGGCACCTGACTGGATTCATGGCTGGTGGAGTTGATGTCGCTCTGATTCACTTCTAACAGGATAGACTGCGCAGGCAAGAGTTTGTTGCGTCTATTGAGAGGCGAGGTTTAGGGAAGTGAATCTCTTTCGGTCGTTAGGTCGAAGCCTTATTGTGATGGAACTTTTTGCGGTGGCAGGTACGGAACTGTTGGTGAAACGCCCGGCAACACGCGAGGCGCGAGCTGACTGGCTACATCGGTTTGCGGCGCGGGCGATTCGACGGCTCGGAATCGAGATCGACGTTTTCGGGAAGTTTCCGGATCACGGAGCTGTGATTTCGAATCATCTGAGTTATCTGGATATTCCGGTGTTCGCTTCTCTGCATCCCTGTGTTTTTGTGTCGAAGGCAGAGGTGTTGCAGTGGCCTGTGCTGGGGTGGATGACCAGGATGGCTGGAACTGTTTATGTCGAGCGCGGGCGCGGCGGGTCATCGGCAAAGGCCGGTAGTGGAATGCGAGCGGCGGCGGATGCAGGGTTGCCGGTAGTATTTTTTCCTGAAGGCACAACGACAAATGGAAGCGAGATGCTGAATTTTCATTCCGGCTTACTGGCTGAGGCGATGGAAGAAGGAGAGGCGATTACGGCGGCCTATCTGCAATACAGCCTGGGGCAGGGAAATGCCCCCGGAGTAACTGTGGCGGATGATGTTTGTTACTGGGGTGATGCCAAGATGCTGCCGCATATCTTCCGCTTATTAGGGTTGAGGGGACTACGTGCTGAGGTCCGGTTTGCAGCCGAACCGATCGCATTTTCAAGCCAATCCGAGGATCGGAAACAAGCGGCGGTTGAGGCGCGAGAGGCTGTATCTGCACTGGCAGAAGGTACTGAAGTTATTGCAAAGACGCGATCTGTGGGATGAGCGCAGTAAGCAGGCTGGTGAATTGCCGCTCGACGCGGCGGCCGGTCTCCATAACTTCTTCATGGTTGATAGCTTCATTGAGTACGCCTGCGGCCATATTTGTCACGACGGACAACCCGAGGACCTCCAGTCCCATGTGGCGGGCCACGATGACTTCATGCACGGTGGACATGCCGACGAGATCGGCACCAAGGGTGCGGAAGGCACGGATTTCGGCGGGGGTCTCGTAGCTGGGACCAAGCACGGCAAGATAGACACCTTCAGTGAAGGGGATGTTCTGGCGGCGGGCTTCCGCATGCGCGAGGGCGCGCAGACGGGGAGAGTAAGCCGTCGTCATATCGAAGAAGCGCGGACCGAACCTGGGCTCGTTGGGGCCGAGGGCAGCGTTGGAGCCTGTGAGATTGATGTGGTCGGAGATGGCCACCAACGCGCCTTGCTCGTAGCTGGTGTTGATGCCGCCAGCAGCATTGGTAACGATGAGCGATTTACAACCTAGCAGGGCGAGAACACGAGCAGGAAAGGTGACTTCGCCAAGAGGGTATCCCTCATAGGCGTGAACACGACCCTGCATGATGGCTACCGGAATTTCGGCGATATGACCAAGGACGAGTTTCCCGGAATGACCTTCAACAGTAGGTTGAGGAAAATTTGGAATATCGTTGTAAATAATGGTAGTTCCATCTTGTATTTGTGAAGCAAAATTGCCGAGACCTGAGCCGAGGATGATACCGAGGCGCGGCATCATCCGGGTCTTCGTGCGGATGAATTCGACGGCGGCAGTGGCTCGTGTGTATTGGTCAGTCATGGTGTGTCAGAGGGATTCGGGTGAGAGCTGAGAATAGCAGCAATATCTCGTGAGGTATGAAGGATACGAAACAATTGTCAGCGGTTCAGCTTCGGCGAGATAGATGATGAAGTAGTTCCCTATAGGCCAGAAGCGAAGGGAGTCGCGGGCGAACTCCGGGCGCGGACGCCCACTATTGAGCCATTTGGCAAGGTGGCGAAATTCTCTGAAGAGCTGATGGGCAAAGCGTTGAGCGGCTGGTGGATTCTTTACTGTCAGCCAAGAGAGTATATCGATAACATCGCGATTTGCCAGCGAAGAAAGTTGGTAAGATTTCACGCACTTTTCCGCATGAAGGATTGAAGCATCTGTTCAACCTCTTCCTGACTAACAACGTCGCCGCGTTCGAGTGCGTCGAGTCCTTCGTCGATTTTGGTGCGAGTTTCGGCTCTCCAATGCTCTTCTTCCTGCATAACAAGCAGGCTAGCGTGAATGACATCCGAGGGAGACTGGAAACGACCTGACGCGGAAAGTTCGTCGATCAGCTTCTGATCTTCAGATGTGAGGGTGATTTTCATGTGCACCTCGCGAAGAAAAGCTAGAAGAAGGATACCAAAATTGGTTATTTGATGAGCATGGAGACAATGGCTGCGGACATGAGGTTTGCGATGGTTCCGGCAACCATGGCGCGAAATCCGAGGCGAGCGAGGTCGTTGCGGCGCTCGGGGATGAGGGCGCCGATGCCACCGATCTGGATGCCGATGGAGCTGAGATTGGCGAAGCCGCAGAGGGCAAAGGTTGTGATGGTAAAGCTGCGCGGTGAGATGAGGGCTTTTTGTGCGCCGAGGTCTGTGTAAGCGATCAACTCATTGAGCACGGTACGTGTGCCGAGAAGATTACCGACGAGACGAGCTTCGTGCCATGGGATGCCGATAAGCCAGGCGACCGGGGCGAAGAAAAAGCCAAGGACGGCGTTGAGGCTGGATGGGAAGGGAATGTGGTGCGGCCCGAGGAAATTATGGATGCCGCCAAAGATGCCATTGGCAAGGCTGACCAGCGCAAGGAAGCTGATGAGCATGATGGCGACATTGAAGGCAAGTGCGCCGCCATCGATGGTGCCCCGAGCGATAGCTCCGATGAAGTTTTCATTGCTGTGCTCTTCTGCGGGGGGCATTTTGACGATGCCGGCGGTGGCGGGAACTTCGGTTTCGGGGACGAGCATCTTGGCAACCAGAATTGTGCCGGGAGCTGTCATAATGACCGCTGCAAGCAAGTCGGAGGCATGAATGCCGTATGCGATATAGGCAGCCATAATTCCGCCGGAGACGTGCGCCATACCAGAGGTCATGATGGTCATCAGTTCAGAGTAAGTAGCGCCATTGAGAAAAGGACGAATTGTAAGTGGCGCCTCCGTTTGTCCCATGAAGATGCTGGCTGCGACATTGGTAGACTCGGCACCGGAGATGCTCATGGTCTTCTGCATGACCCAGGCGAAGCAGCGGATAACAAGCTGCATAAAGCCGATGTAGTAAAGGACCGCGAAGAAAGCGGAGATGAAGATGATGGTAGGCAGCACGCGGAAGGCGAATACCGCGACAGTGCTATCGTTGCCCCCGAGTGGACCAAAGACCATGCTGGAACCGGCGACTGAATGCTCCAAAAGGCGATTGACAGCATTGCCTGCACCCGCAAGAAGTCGCTGGCCAATAGTGGAATCGAGCACAATAAAGGCGAAGAGAAATTGCAGACCGAGGCCCCAGGCTACAGTGCGCCAACGAATCGCCCGGCGATTAGTAGAAAAAGCATAAGCAATACCGATGAAAACGATGAGTCCAAGAAGTCCGGTAAAACGAGCCAAAGGTGCTCTCCTGCAAAGTTACGGCACTGGAATGCGTGGGATGAGTGTAATGGCTGAAAGGCTGGATAACCTAATGGTTTTGCGTCTTCGTGGATGTGAAGGAAGGAATGTCTAATCAAGCGGGATCCTGCGTTACGGGGACTACTTGAGGGTCGTAGGTGATGGTTAAGCGAGATACATTGTCACTGAGGCCCGGGCTTCTCTTGAAGGCATACATTCGTTGATCTGCAATGAGGAAGAGGCTGGTTATATCTTCGGTGTCCTGGGGATAAATGGCGATGCCGAGACTTGCCGACATGGTAAAAGGCATGTCATTCAAAAGAATGGGCTTTTCTACTATGCTCCGAATTTCCCCGGAGATTCGATCAAGGGCAGCGGTATCGGTTATCTCCGGGAAAATGACTGTAAACTCATCTCCTCCGACTCGTGCAATCGTGGCGCTGGCAGGAAGGTGGGCGAGGAGATTCTTTGTAACACCGCACAATATCTGATCGCCAGCCTGATGCCCGAGGGAATCATTTATCTGCTTGAAGCCGTCGAGATCGAGAACCAGTAAGGCGACGCTATGATTCGGCCGCCGACAACGACTAAGGGCGTTCTGCAGATGATTTTCGAAGGACCGGCGATTCGGCAGGCCGGTGAGATGATCGTGCAGCGCAAGCCACTGATTACTGGACACCTGTTCTTCCAGCATGACAAGGATCATACCGATCGTGATGAGCGCCTTCTGCATATTCCAGACATGAGAAGCGATATCGGCATATCCACGATAATGCACGATGAATGGATGTACGAAGAGGCAGAGTGACCAGGTGAAAAAGCCCGTTAGGATTGCCAGTCGTCCGGTACTTTGACTGGGAAGACGGTTTTTGTATTTGAATGCTGCTACGGCATAGACGCCGCAGAGACTCCAATAAACAGTTTGTCTGTACATGCCCTGATGGGCGAGAAAGCCGATTGCGAGCCATCCGCCGATGTGAACTGTGGTGACGAACCAAGTGCGATGAAAGTACACAGAACTTGCAGCGGCGACCACAATGCCAGCAGAGACTGCGACTTCATATGGAAATGGCTTGTAGATGTGCAGGCCATACAAAGTAGTGACGGCAAGCAGAGGAAGCCCATTCAGAAATAGATAAAGAAGACGGAGCTTAGAAGAGATCGGGTGATTCCGTGAATCCCAGGTGAAGACGACACCGGCGATAAGGTAGCAGTTCAGAACGATGACATGCAGCGTTCTGGCGGGCATTCCAGTCTTGGAATAAAAGATATGGGCGGATGACTCCACAAGAGTAATCAGTAGGCCCAGAATCCATATATCTGCCTGCTCATGCGGATGGCGTCTGCGCATGAGCAGAAGAACGACTATCAAAATCGCCAGGGCAGACAGATCGGGAAGAAAGGCGTAGTTCATAGCACCCTCTTGGTTCGCAGCAATCTTGTATGGGGGCCTGTCATGAACTCCCGGTGGCGGGCGCTCTATGATTTAGTGATTATGAAGTATTTCCATACGACTGGGCCAGCTATTTTTGTTGCTCCTCTGCTAACGAGGGGTGTTCCAGCGATGATTGCGAACGAAGCGGACGGGCAGGGTTCCCGGCGACGGTTGCACCAGATGGCACATCTCGGGTGACAATACTGCCTGCTCCGATAATGGCGTCGTCGCCGATGATGACACCGGGAAGAATGATGGCTCCGCCACCAATCCAGACATTGGCGCCTATACGAACAGGACGACCATTTTCAAGATTGGCGCGGCGGGCTTCGGGATCGCGTGGATGGTCGGCGGCATAAATCTGCACAGCAGGGCCAATCTGGGTGCGGTCTCCAATCTCGATGTGGTTGACGTCGAGCAGGACGCAATTGAAATTGAGAAAGACCCCATGTCCAATTGAGATGTTATAGCCATAGTCGCAGAAGAACGGCGGCCGAATGACGGAATTCTGTTCACAGGACGCGAGGAGCTGTTTAAGCAGCTGCGTGTGTGAAGCAGGTTGATAAGGAGTGCTGTTGTATTGCTGAAGAAGCGTCGCAGCCCGGTCACGTTCGGCAGTGAGTAAGGGGTCTTCAGCAAGATAAAGCTCGCCAGCCAGCATCTTCTCCTTTTCCGTTTTTATGGACATTGACTATTCCTCCTGCAGGTCAGGTGAAGGATAGATCTTTACCCCGGATGAGGCTAACGACGCCTTCCAATGCTGTTGCCCAGTTTTGCTCGGCGGCTGCCGCATCGTAGCCCAAAGCTTTGACGTAAAGGCTGACGGCAAAGCCCTCCTGCGGGCCATTAAGGTCGATAAGGGCGGGGCGAACAATGCAGTCGAGCATTGCATAAGGGTAGTCCAATACCTCGGCGTGACGTGTAAGGCGGTGAAGTAGTTGCTCGTGCTGATGGAATGAGATAAAGATAGTGCGTTCACGCCACAGGAGATCGATGTAACTGGAGAAGCCATTAGAGGTGTTTTCGGCTTCTTCAGAAAACGGATCGAGATGGAGACGCAGGTTTGCAAGCGCCTCAGCATCACGTGCAGGGTCAAGCGGCCACGCATCGCATTTGGCAGTAAAGACAGGCGACCGCGGAGCGTTCAAGGCGCGAAGAGCATGCATGAGTGGCGGATAAAGTTCCACTTCGGGAAGGTAGTCGAGATCGTAGGGATTTTCGCGCAGATCGATAAATCGACGAGTGGAGTCTGTCGAGTCAAACCATGGGACGACGAGGACAGGATCATCTGCGGAAGTTTCCACGGACCATTCGGCAAGCATTAAGGACTATCTTAGCGGCAGTAACTGATAGGAGTACTCAGGCATTGGCCAGAATAAAGCGGAGCAAAGTATGCTCAGCCCAATATCCATCGTAGCCGGTTGCTGCGTCAGGCTGGGCGAGAAAGGCGCAATGGCCTCCATGAGTGGTTTCAAGAAAGGCGATGTGCGGATTGTGGAGAATTTTGTCACGTGTGTCGGGAGCGATCCGGATGAAAGGATCGTCGAGCGAATTAATGATCAATGTCGGAACGGTGATTTTGTCGATGGTGCGTGCGGCGGCAACGCGATAGTAATAGTCCTCCGCGCTTGAGAAGCCGGAATAGAACGAGATGATGCGCTCGTCAAAATCATGCAATGATCGGACTCCCTTGGCACGCAAGGGATCGTAGATATGCGGAAACAGTTCAACCTTGCGGCGGAAACGGCGCAGCATGGCCTGAACAAACTTGATCTCGTAGATACGATTTTGCGGGAGATGAAGCGCTGCGGACGAAGGCGAAAGATCGATAACGGGAGAGACGCCAACGACTGCACGGAGCTGGGGAGGTGGTGTAGAACCGGCTTCGCCTGCGAGCTTGAGTACAAGATTGCCGCCCATTGAATAGCCGATTAGCGAGAAGGACTGCAGGCCGTAACGGGCGATGAAGAAGCGCATTACAGCAAGGACATCGCTGGAGAACCCCGAGTGATAGAGCGTGGGCGTGAGGGCCTCAGTACCACAGCAGTTTCGCATATTCATGCGGACGATGTTGCAACCGGCTTGCCAAAGCTTATTTGAGTTGCCGATAACGTACTGTGAGCTGGATGATCCTTCGAGTCCGTGGACGATGATTACTGTTGGCCGTACAGCACGAACAGCTTCCGGCTGCCAGTGGCAGTGGCAAAGAATCTGGCTGGAGATCTGGTTATCAGTCCCAGGGCTGACTTCAATGAGCTGTTCTTCCGCAGCTGGAAGATGATCGGTACGAGCCAGGTAGTTGCCGACGATCGTCTGCAGATGGCCGTTACTTAAAAAGCGTCGCGGTTGAAAATCGGTGGCTTCGATTACAAAAGTTCTGGTTGCTGTGGCTGACATCAATGCCTGCCCTCAATCGCCTGCACACGCATAAGAAAATCTTTCGCATTCAGCGGACCGGTCGGCTCATCTTCATGCTTGAAGTAAGCATAGACATCACGGGTCTGAGCTAACGCAGTGAAGCGCCTGGCGAAGGACGCAAGCTCCTCAGATGAATAGCCATTGGTATGCCGCAGACGAAAGCAGGTAAACTTTGTTGACGTATGAACCTCTGGAGTTTGCAAATCGTCGCTTTCCGCGATGCAGAGCGCAGCTTCATGCTGACTGAGTGCAGCGTAAACCTCTTTACTGAACCATGACTCATGGCGGAATTCGAATGCGATGCGGACATTATCGGGTGTCTGCATCGCGGGCGAAGAAAGAAATGCATTCAGGAGGGCGGCATCAGCTTTGAAGTTAGGGGGGAGTTGAAAGAGCAACACGCCGAGCTTACGAGCATTGCGAACAGGGCCAAGTGCGGCAAGAAGCTGCGCTACGTCTGACTCACAATCGCGGAGCCGTCTGAAGTGAGTGATACGTTGGGGGGCCTTAAAGCTAAAGCGGAAGTCGTCCGGCGTGGCGGCGAGCCAGCCCTCAAGCATCTTCTCGGTTGGCAGCGCGCGAAAGGTATAGTTCACTACCACAGAATTTAGCTGCGTCGCGTAAGACTCGAGGAATTTTTTGACAGGGGTTTTTGCCGGATAGAACTCCGGCTTCCATGTAGGGTAGGCCCAGCCTGAGGTTCCGGCGTAGATTCGAGTTGAGGTAATTTCGGAGTCCACAAGAAACCGTAGATTTGGAATCGGTTGCTGAGGAGGGGTTTGGGGCGGCTAGTGGGGTTCGAACCCACGACATCCGCTGCCACAGAGCGGCGTTCTGCCACTGAACTATAGCCGCCGTATACTCGGAATTATAGCATCGGTGCTGCCGTCGTTGTATGCGCGTCTGACATTTTGGGGAGGAGCGATGGAATCTACGGCAAAGCCCGAAGTGCTGCCGCCGCGCACAAAGAGCGGAGCCAGGCTCTTTGATGATGAAAATCTCGATCTGCTGTCACATATTCTCGACGATTTCCTCAAAATTCCTGGCACCTCAATCCGCTTTGGACTGGACGGAATTATTGGACTGGTTCCGGGTGTCGGCGACGTCATTGGCGGTATTGCCTCATGCGTCATCATTATGGCTGCGTGGATGCGTGGAGTTTCATACATCACGGTGACACGAATGGTGGTCAACGTCGGCATCGAAGTGCTGGTGGGAACGGTACCGATCGTTGGTGACATGTTTGACATCGCCTGGCGCGCGAATCGTCGTAACTATGCCTTGCTTGAAGGCAGCCTGACGCAGCCACGGAAGTATACGATCCAGAGCTGGCTATTTCTGGGAGCGCTGTGTCTTGTCCTGGCAATTCTGGCAGTGTTGCCTCTATTTTTCCTGGCGTGGGTGATGGCACATTTTTTGAAGCTGTAACGTAGGCGTGAAAAAGCAGTTGCGATAGACTAACTAAGTCGGGGCGTAGCGCAGTCTGGTAGCGCATCTGCTTTGGGAGCAGAGGGTCGGGGGTTCGAATCCCTCCGCCCCGACCATTCCACAACCGATTAAGGTGGCTAAATCGCTTCCAGAAGCGAAGGTGTACTCCAAAACACCAAAAGGTTCGACTGCTTGCGTGATTTTCGATAAGGAAGGCACGGCAGAAATATTGGAACCGATTCCATATTTAGTGTAGATTGGCTGGCAATGCTCGCGGCGGTGACTGCGTGCAAAGCTGTGTACTGGTTAAATCTCCAATATTGTTCCAAGAGTTTGCCTATTTTTCTTGTTGAAAGAAGCGCATGCGCATGACATCGAGTCTTCTTCGCAGCACAGCCGTAGGAGCATTGGGCGGCTTTCTTTTTGGCTTTGATACTGTCGTCATCTCCGGAACAACGTCGCAGCTCAGCCAGGTTTTTCACCTGACGCCCCAATGGCTAGGGCTTACTGTTTCCATTGCTCTGTGGGGCACCGTCACGGGATGCATCTTTGCCGGTCCGTTGGGTCAGAGGATCGGCGGCCGCAATGCGCTTCGCATTATGGGAGCGCTCTACATGATCTCCGCCCTCGGCTGTGCTTTTGCATGGAACTGGCCCTCATTGATGGTCTTCCGCTTTATCGGCGGACTTGGGATCGGCGGATCTTCCGTCCTAGGCCCTGTCTACATTGCGGAGCTTGCTCCGGCAAAATGGCGAGGCCGCCTGGTTGGATCATTCCAGGTAAACGTGGTCTTTGGCATTCTGTTTGCCTACATCTCGAACTGGTGGATCGCGCATCTCGGGCTGGGATTGCTGGAGTGGCGCTGGCAGCTTGGAATCGCAATTATTCCCGCCTTTCTTTTCTGTATTCTGCTGTATACGATTCCGCAGAGCTCGCGCTTTCTGATTACGCAAAACAGCCTTGAGGATGCCTTGTCTGTCCTGCGGATGATGGGTTCCGAGGATCCTGACCGCGAACTGACAGAGATTCGGGCTTCTCTGCATAGCGAACGTCTGGAAAAATCCGAGCCCCTTTTTCAGAAACCCCTTCGGTTGCCCATTTTTCTCGCTATTACGATCGGTGTGTTCAATCAGTTCTCAGGGATTAACGCCGTGCTGTATTACGCCAACGATATCTTCGCCGCTGCCGGTCTTAGTCGACTCTCGACCTTTTCACAATCCATTTATATCGGGCTTGCAAACCTGGTGGGTACGGCAATAGGCATGTTGCTGATCGACAAGATAGGACGTAAGCTATTGCTGCTGATCGGCGCTGCCGGCACCTTTGTTTGTCTTTTGTCCACGGCTATGATTTTCAGCTCCGGAAAGGATCAGGGCAGAGTCGTTTGGCTGCTGGTGACATTCATTTGTTTATTCGCGCTTTCCCAGGGAGCGGTTATCTGGGTGTATATCTCGGAGATATTTCCGACACGAGTGCGGTCGAAAGGTCAAAGTCTTGGAGGCAGCGCGCATTGGGTGAGCGACGCCATTATTGCTTCGTTGTTTCCCCTTGCAGTCGCGCAGTTCTCCCGTAGCGCTCCGTTTTATTTTTTTGCCGGGATGACGGCACTCCAATTCGTAGTGGTTCTGTTTATCTATCCAGAAACGAAAGGCGCGACGCTGGAGCAATTGCAGGCACGCCTGGAGGGGTGAAGAGGAGCGCGGATGAAGTATACGCGGAGAGAGTTTCAACGGATTGCGCTCAGTTCGTCGGCCTGGGGTGCCGTTACGCTTGCTGTGCCGAGGCTATCGGCGCAGATGCAGATGCGGACCGCTGTTCCATTCCAACCATTTGCAGCCCAGATAGAGCGTCTGCTCACCGCCTTGGAAATGCTCGGAACACCTCTGCCCGCGGCGGATACGGCGAAGCTCCGCAGTGCGCTTGGAATGGGCAGCAGGCATGGAGGGCAACATGCTGTCGATTCCATTGTTGAGCTCCTTGCTCCACACGTATTGATGGAAGTGGAACTCAACCCCGAGATGCGGATTTCTGTGAAGAGAGGCGCTGCGAGGGCGGAACTCTACCAGGGAGGGTGGCGCACGTTTCTCGTCAAGGTGTCCAATGGTGCGGGGAGCACGCCGGTATTAAAGATCAAATCTCCTCAAGGAGCGCCGGTTGGACGACGGTCATCCCTCGCGATCATGGGTGTCCACGATTTTACGAATGGCGCCGTAGATGAGGTAGAGGCACGAGCACGTTGGCTCGCTATTCATACATTCGATGCTCCGCCCATGACTCCGGCCCTCTCCGGGCTTGAACTTGAATACCGTATCCTGCAACTCTATAGCCGGGACAGCGGAGAGCGTGAAGCCACCTTACAGGCTGACGCAGGGTATGGCGAGCAGGACTTGGGCTACCGCAGCTCATTGCCTATCCTGTTCCATTGTCTTCCCGCACACAAGACGACCGTCGAGGTTCGGGACGAGAATGGCAGGGCATCCATTGCGGCTCTTTTAACTACTGATGCGCTGGGGCGTGTTTATCCGTCGCAAACGAAACGCCAGATGCCCGACCTGAACTTCGAGCCGCAGGTCTATCGCTATAACGGCGAATTTCTCCTGCTACCTGCAGGAACTTATACGATTGAATATGGGCGTGGTCCGGAGTATCTCCGCAAGCGAGCCACGGTGGAGATTGCAAACAGCGGCACAAATCCGCTGCGGCTGGATCTCGAACGATGGATTACGCCTGCGCATTATGGCTATTACTCCGGCGATACGCATATCCACGCAGCTGGATGCTCTCATTATGAGAGTCCAACGGAAGGAGTTACCCCCATTGTTATGGAGCGACAGGTCGATGGCGAAGCCCTTGACCTGGGTTCTGTTCTAAATTGGGGCCCCGGCTTTGCTTACCAGAAGCAATTCTTCACCGGTCACGCGCTGCCGATGCATCATGCAAATCGCACCGAAACTCCTACGTTATCCCATACAATCGCGCCTGCCCTGGCTGCTCCTGATGCATCAGCCGCGGCAGCGGTCAGTCCCGAAACCGAGGGCGCATCCGTGCCGAGCGGTATGGATACCGGGGTTACCGGAGAAGGCATGCCGCACGATGCCGCTGCAATCGCCGCAGAGGAGATTCATAATGTGGTCCGCTCAATACAACATGATGCGGATGCTCCTGACGTAAGTTCATTGGTTCGCTACGACATAGAAACATCGGGTTTTCCGTCGAGTCACTGTGGGCACCTCGTACTACTTCGGCTCCAAGATGGAAGCTATCCCGGCACAAAGGCAATCGACGACTGGCCAAGCTGGAATATGCCTATTCTGCGCTGGGCCAAGTCGCAGGGCGCGGTCGCTGGTTATGCACATTCCGCGCATGGCCTCGTGGTCGATAGCACAGATTTACCCAATTACCTGATGCCCCCCTTCAATAGCATGGGTGCGAACGAATTCATTGCCGATGTTACGCACGAAGGCGCTGTCGATTTTATCTCGGGCTGCGATCTCTGGCCGTTCGCGGAGATGAATATCTGGTATCACACATTGAACTGCGGCTACATGACGGCATTTGCGGGAGAGACTGACTTTCCCTGTCTCACGGATGCTTGTGTGGGCGGCGGACGCTCCTATGTGCCGCTTGCCTCTCTTCCACAGGAAGATAGTGGCTATACAGACTGGCTGCACTCTTTGTTGCACGACAGCAGCTACTTTGGGGATGGCCGCAGCCATCTCTTCGGTTTCACCGTGGCTGGGAAGCGGCGTGGCAGGGAACCGGTGAAACTAGAGGCCTCGGGAACCGTAGTCGTTACCGCGCACGTGTGTGCCCGTCTCGAACCCGAACCGAATACGATCACCCGCGCCATTCAGCACGCGTCACCGTATAACAAGCCCTATTGGCATCTTGAGCGAGCGCGAATTGGCGAAAGCCGCAAAGTCCCTGTGGAACTGATTGTGAACGGATTTCCTGTCGACCGGATCGAGATCGAGGCGGACGGCCGTATTCAGGAAATGCGTTTTCAAACAGAAATAACCCAAAGTAGTTGGCTGGCCCTGCGGATTTACCCTTCCTCGCATACTAATCCGGTGTTCGTCACGGTCGCCGGCAAACCATTACGGACATCGAGAAAGAGCGCGGCCTGGTGTCGCGAGGCCGTCGACGTTTGTTGGAAGCAAAAGCGGCAGCGGATCCGCCCGTCCGAATTGAACGCAGCCGCGGCGGCATACGAACATGCTCGTACCGCTTATGACCGGATTCTCGCCGAAATGACATCCTGATGTGCCGATGAACCTTCATGCCGGCATGGACCGGGAGAAGCATAATGTAGCCGTGGTGAACGGCACGCGACGCGTCTTCGCCGGGGGTAGAGCGAAAGTACGCCATTGAAAAATCGGCTTGGATTACATGAGAAAGCAACTAAATCCGTCAACCGATCTGCTGCCATTCGGTAATCTGAAAATTCAGATTATTTCTACCGCTCTGTTCGACACTGCCACGCGCCGCCGTTTTGTCCCACTCAAGCCGAAGTCCTCCCACACTCTCCGGTGCAGACCATGGCAGACGGCCATCGCCATATACCCTCACCTGTAATTGGCGGGATTTTGCACTCTCTGCATGTTGCGAAACTTCCGCCCAGGGCAGTACGCTGCCGGATTTCACATAAACCGGAATATTGCGGGTAGTGGCAGGCAGCGTGAATTTCCTGCCACCTGCAATGGGGGTGCCGGTCCAGAAATCCTGCCATTCGCCTTTAGGCAGCACCACGGTTCGCTGGGCCTCGCCCGCAAACAATGGAGCCACCAACAAACGATCCCCAACGAGGTACTCATCATCCACTTTGGCCAGCGCAGGATCCTCCGGATAGTCCATTAGCAGAGCGCGAAACGGCGGCAACCCGTCCCGCTGATACACGGCAAAAGCTGCATGAAGATACGGCAGCAGTTGCATGCGCCAGGAGATGATTTCCTTGCACCGCGCCTGCAACTGCTCCCAGCCTGGGCTGAGGTGACCGGCATTGTTCTTTTCGCGCTCGATCTGTTTCCAGGGCGGATTCCGGATGTACCACGCATTCACCATTGCCAGCGGGGAGAACACGACGCTTTGCAGCCTGCGGATCAAATCTTCTTCGCTCGCCGCATCCCGCACCTCAGGGCACCACAACAGGCCGGAGAACCCGGAGTTGACCAGTGCGCGGATGAACTGCCGATGATCGTAGAGGTCGCTGTAAAGAACGAACGGATAAGGTGCAGCCAGTGCGCCGCTGGAACGCACGAGATTGTAAGTCGGCTTCTCACGTTGCGTGAACTGCTTCAGGATGGCGTCCTGATATCTCAGGCCAAATTCGGCATGCATCTGCTCCCCATCCACACCCGAGGGAAAACGGCTTTGATCGGGAAAGGACCATCCTTCGGTGAAGTCGGAGTTGTCGCATTCGTCCAGCTTGAATCCGCTGATCCCAAGATCGATCAGTGCCTTGCCATGATAATCCCCGAAGACACGGCGCGCCTGCTCGCCTGCGAAGTCAGGGACAAGGCCATCCCATACCGCGAAATTACCGGAGTAAGGTTTTAGCGGAGTAAAGATCGGCGATGCAGGATGCGTAAAAGCGTGCTCCCACAGATTGATGCGAAATCCAAGAGCGCCTGCCTGGTCGATAAACTGTTTGGGATGTGGAAAGCGGCTGCTGTCCCAGGCGAAGGTGCAGGAGTAGGCGTGCGTCTGCCAGCCCGGTTCCAGGCCAAGGACATCGCATGGAATTCCGCTCGCTCGGAGATCTCTCCCCAGGGCAAGCACCTGTTCAGAATTCAGGTGCATCTCCGGCCTGTACCAAAAGCCGAGTCCCCACTCGGGAGGAAGCACACCGCCGCCCGAGTAGAGATTGTAGCGGCGCACAGCGGTAAGCAACTGCGGCCCAGCGAAGAGATATACGTCTACGCCGGAGCAACGCGGTACCTCGACCAGCACACGGCTTGTCCGTTTGCGTTCGCGCACACGCGTCATCTGTGGCGTGTTTACTTCGATGGCATTCGCGGATATTGCATGTTCAGGCCGGGGGTGAACCTCACCACAGTAAAACGTTGCGTGTCGAAAGGTATCGACCAGAACACCATAGCCATGCGTCGTGACATAGAAGGGAACAGGAGCATGAGAATCCCCAGAATCCACCCTGGGGTCTGCATTTACCCGGACGATTCGCTTTTTGCTGCGCTGCTGGAACGACATCATCTGCAGCCCGAATCCATACATCAACTCGTCGGGTTCAAGCGACAGTTGAAGTTCAACACCGCGTACTCCTACCAAACCGGTGGGAACAGCCAGAGGCGGCGTGTTTACAACAGGCAGCTTGTGGAGCATCTCCAACGCTGGCCCAATCTGCCGTGCGCGCACAGGCGTCTGTGTTTCTGGCCTGCCAATCGTTGCTTTCCAAACACCGGGAGCAACGGCAGTCCAGCTACTTTCATATGGCTGTGCCGCTTCAGCAAGCATGGTATCGGGGGTTGCTGTTCCAGCAAGCAGCGCCCCAGAAGCCATTGTCTTCAATAAATCACGTCGGTTCATGCTGTGGTCTTCTCCTGCTTCAAGACTCTCGCGGTCTCACCGAGAGAAGGGGAGGCCACGAGCACCGAACTGCTTCAAGTTAGAAACGTAGCGTGAGCGCAAGCTGCAGATAAGGCGCTGTTGAGTGTGGATGATATTGTACCGAACGGGCTGGATGTCACGTTATTGTTCGGGAAACCAACCTGAGTGCATTCGGAAGGTTATATTGCGGCCTTGATTTCACTTTTCTCCCCTCCGGGAGGAGAATCTCTCCATGTCCCGTACCCTTACCGCGCGCTTGCTTCTCACCGGTTCCGGTCTCATTGAATTTCCCGTAATAGCTATTGCTGACGATGGGACAATTGCGCAAATAACCAGCGATCCACGTAATTTGGCGCAAGAAACCAGCATTCTGACCGCCGGTTTTCTTGATATCCACACTCATGGCGCGAAGGGCATTGATGTCATGAACGCCAGTTCGAGGGAGTTCCGTGAGATGCAGGCCTTCCTTGCTCAGCATGGGATCGCGCATTATTTGCCTACGACCGTAACCGCACCGGTCGACTTCACACTCCGCGCTCTCGATGCCATGGCCGACATTATCGAAGCGCACGAGCACGAAAATGAGGCCCGGCCTGTTGGCATTCACATCGAGGGTCCGTTTCTTTCGCATCTGAAGCGCGGGATGCATCCTGCCGAGTATCTCCAACCGCCGAGTGTCGAGCTTTTCGAAAGATTTCAGGCAGCGGCCCGCGGACATATTCTCCTGATGACAATTGCTCCCGAACCGAACGCCCTCGCATCGAAAACTTCAGGCGAAGGCGGGATAAGCAATATTTCGTTTGCGCAAAGCTCGGCTCTTGAGCTGATTCAATATGCTACCGGGCGGGGAGTTCGCTGCTCGATCGGCCACACCAACGCAACCGCGACGGAAACGATAGCCGCAATCGAAGCAGGCGCCGTCAGCGCGACCCACACCTTCAACGCCATGCGACCGCTTGACCATCGTGAGCCTGGTGTTCTGGGCACGGTTCTCGATGAGGAACGGCTCTTTGCCGATCTAATCTGCGATGGCGTCCACGTTACTCCTCCGCTGGTCCGGCTCTGGTTGAAGGCAAAAGGAGCTGCGCGAGGCATCCTTATTACTGACGCCCTCTCCGCGACAGGTATGCCCAACGGAAACTATATCGTCGGCGATTCCACCGTGAAGGTCTTTGGAGATCGCGCACTGGTTGTCAAAGATCTCGCAATCGGTAAAGAGACGCTGGCCGGTTCGGTGCTTACGCTGGACCGCGCGGTAGCCAATCTGCAACGGTTTACCGGATGCAGTCTTGCTGAGGCGAGCCGCCTTGCTTCACATAATCCTGCTGCCATGCTGGGCTCTCCGGAGTTGACGAGCCTATCGCCGGGAAGCCCAGCAACGCTGAACCGCTTTGATGTTGGTGGCAGACTTATCGCCACATACCTGCGCGGACGACGGATTGAAACATAAGACCGAAGAGATTGCACTCTCCGGTCTTTTGCTGTCTGATTCAAGCTGCTCGTTAGAAATTGAACTTGAACCCGAGCTGAACCTGACGCGGAATATTGGATTGACTAACGTTGATGTATCCGAACTGATTGCTGGTCGGGTTTGTGTTTGGACCGCCGCGGACTGCGGTATTCGTAACGTTGAATGTCTCAAACCGGATTTGCGCGTTATAGCGGTCGGTAAAATTCAAGCGTTTGCTGAGGGAAAGATCGGCCAATGGTGCGCTGGGATTGCGGATATACGTGCTCTGAAAAGGCGTAGCGCGCAGATCGAGGTTCGCACTATTGATCAGCTGCCACGCGGGATTGCTACAACTTACAAATCCGTTGTGCGTTGCGTTTGGTTGCAGACTGGTGCCATTCACCTGCCGAACGCACGGATTAAACCATGCAGCGTAGCTCTTCTGAACTCCATTGGCCGGATTGAGAATGGGGTATGCCGCTCCATTGAGCGAGGTCGGCAGGCCGGACTGGATTGTCTCGATATAGTTGAGTTGCCAGCCGCCAATCAGCAGTTCGAGCGGACGATTGACATTGCTGCCGAAACGTTGACCGCGCCCGAACGGAAGCTCGTAAACAGCGGAGATCACAAGCCTCTGCGGTCGATCGGCTGCGCCGATATTCTTAAAGGGGTGGGCGTCCTGCGGATTGAGATACGAGAGCGCCTCCTCAGTTTTCGACCACGTATAAGCTCCGAGAATTGTAAGGCCATGCGAATAGCGCTTCTCGACCGATAATTGGAGCGAGTCATACCAGAGCTTTCCTACCGACTCCTGGCCATAGCTCACCGTGAGGAATTGCGGATACGGAAGTAAAAGCTGCTGGCGAGAGATCGTCGCACCATTCAAATTTGTGCCTGGGAGCAGCCCGGCAAATGGATTTTGAACACTTTGTCCGGCATAGGCTGCTGCGGTGGTGCCAGCAGCCGCTGCCGCCGTTCGTAATTGGGCGATCTGAGCATTGCTCAGGGCATTCAGATTACGGGAACTGCCCGCTTGATTATCGTTGGTGTTGATATTCACAGTTCGACTGCCGACGTAGGAGGCTTCCATTTTTATGCCGCCGGCGAACTGCTGCTCGATCCCAACGGAATACTGGTGAGCGCGTGGGATCTTGCGATTGACGTTGTTGAAGATGATGCTTTGCCCCTCAAAGGTCGCAAGCCCCAGGGAACTGCCGGTTGGTTGAAGAATGGTCTGAAACGGATCGTTTAGTGGGGGCGCTGCGGGATTATCGCCGCGAGGAATATAGAGGTCTGGTGTTGTGCCGCCTGCAATATTTGTGGGGATATATGCAGTATCCTGCGCGAAACCCTGGGCTGCGCCGAACGCTGCCTCGGGCAAATAGAACATGCCATATCCGCCACGGACCAGCATCGTATCCGTGATGCGGTAGACTGCGCCGACACGCGGCTGCACATGGGTGTACTCAGTGTTGAACGCTGCAGCGGGAGTTCCGCCCACACCCGCAAACAACAGACCCCCGGTAAGATTGGCGCAGGCGGGGCAGGTTGCCGGGTTGGCCGATTTCACCGCACTGGCCAGATTCGACGGCGTGTTAAAAGCGAAGCCGCGATTCTGACGGTTCTGGCGCTCGGTGGGCGAACCTTCGATGTCATAACGCACTCCGAGGTTCAAAGTCAGGCGTTGCGAAACCTTCCAGTCATCCTGAATATAGGTTGCGTAATACCGCCATTTGTAGCCGAGCCGCGGCGTGTATTGAATAATGCCGCTCGATGGCGCGCCGAGCAACAGCGATGCCACCGCGGACCCCTGACTACCGTTATAGCTGGCGGTCGGGTTCATCTGCGTGAAATTGGGACTGAAGGTAAAGTAACCTCCTCCGTAGACAAAGGAACCGCCTCCGGTGTTGTAGCGGAAGTCACGGATGTCAGCGCCTACATGCACCGAGTGCTTGCCATAGAGAAACTGCACACTCGGCTGGAATCCAATAATGTTGCTGATGTTGAAACTTGGATTGCGGCTGCCTGCATCCGGGATGCTTGTATTTTGCAGCGTGATGCGAGGCGGCAAAGGATTGAATCTCGAGTTACTGAAAGCCGAAGAAAAGCCGAGCGATGTATCGTCGAAGCCCATTACCCTCTGCCGGTTCGTCGTCTGGTTGTAGCGAGCCAGCGATGCCCGGATGTCCATAATGACGTGCGAGTTGAATGACGTGAGCGAGTCGATCACAGCGTTGTCATTGGTTCGGGAGAGCGGGTCCTGAGCATCGAGCAGCGGTCCCTGAAAGTTATACGCGCCGTTATCCACCTGGTTGCGGCGATTGTGACCGTAGCGCACATAGAGGCGCTCATGTTCTCCGAAGTTCTGGTCGATGCGGCCAATCCAGTTGCGGAAATGGTCCTGGCTCAGGTTGACGCCGGTGTTGTAGTTGGACGCGAGTGTGCTCGCTCCACCTACGTTCGGCGCAGGATAAGCCTGGGCGAGCTTGGCTCCTGCACTCGAGTTGATGAAAGAAGCGGGAATGATGTTACCGGGAAACGGATCGCGAATGCAGCATTTGCCATTCGAGTCCAGACGGGTTGAATACGGGTTGTAAATGATCGGTTCCCCGGGAGCAGAAAAATCGCCCTTGCGTTCGGCTTCCGTAGGTACGCTGGTGAGCGTTGGAGAGGGTGAGGCCTCATGATAATTTTCAAATGCGAACATGAAGAATGTACGGTTCTTCGCGTCATAGAGCTTCGGAATGCTTAGCGGGCCGGTGAGCGCGAAGCCGTATTGGTCGAGAGTGTGGCCGCCTAGATTTTTCTTCGTAACCGGATCGACGGCATATCTCGGGGTGCCGTTCGCTTTGTTCGAGATGCTGTTTGCATCCCATTGATAGCGGCGGAGAAAGTCGTAAACAGAACCGTGGTATTGATTGGTGCCGCTCTTGGTGGAGACGTTGAAGATGCCGCCACCCGTCCGGCCATACTGCGCATCGTAGAAGTTGTTGACGACCTTAAACTCTTGCGTGGCATCCACGGTCGGGATATACGCTACGTTCTGGTTGGCGTGGGACCGGTCGCCGGCGGTATCGGAGATGGCATCATCCGGCGCGCCATCGATCAGGAAAGCATTGGTCTGCCGCAATCCGCCATTGATCGAAAAGTTTGCGTTATCGCCGTTGTCGAACGGCCGGGTGAAGGCCGGATTGCCTTGAAACGTCACGCCGGGAACCAATTGTGCCAGCATAAAAGGGTTTCTTCCATTCAGTGGCAGTTCAGTGACGCGTACGTTATCGATCAGTCCGCCGCGGCTGGCCGACCCTTCGTCAAGTAGCGGAGGCTGATCGTTGACATTGACTACTTCCGAAACCTCGCCTACCGAAAGATTGAGGTCTACGGTTAGTTTGTCTCCAACGTGCAATATCACATTCGTCTGTTGTGCTGTCTTGAAGCCCGGGGCATCCGCGCTGATCGTGTATTTGCCCGGCAGCATGAAGGGAATCGTGTAATTTCCGTCTCCGCCGGACTGCACGGTAGTTACCGTCCCGCGATCGATGTTGCGAGCCGTGACTTTGGCGTTGGGAATGGCGGCACCTGAGACATCCTGGACCCGGCCGTTGACGGTTGCGCGCACTTCCTGTCCATGAGCGGCCGATGCGGCAGCCAGAAGGAGAAGCAGCGTGAAGAAGACGGTAAAACTGGAAAAAACACGGCTGAAATTCATACTGCTGACCTCGCTTGGGGCAATATTTCAGATCAATACAACCGGATTGGAATCGATTCCAAATGTGACCGCAATAAGATGCTCTTCTGCAATGACCCATGTCAAGCAATTTGTTTTAACCCTGTATTCAATACAGCCGCTTTTCCGATGTGTGTGGGGATTTGCCTTGACAGGCTTGAACGCAGTCGCTAGATTTTTCCTTTGCCATGTTGGAATCGATTCCACCAAACCGGCTTCCATAAGAGAATAGAGTGCGTGATGCCTTCAGCTCATGCACAGCACGCAACGAGTTCAAGCGAGGGGCAGGAATGAAACAAATGTGGCAATCAATCGGTTGGGCAGCTGCGCTGGTGCTATCTGCATTCGCAACGCAAGCGGTCGCGCAATCAAATCCGGCAGCTTCACCGCGGACCCTTGCAGCTAACGCGGCTTTTCCAACGAGTACCTCGTCGAAATGGAGCCACGATGCCGCCACATTGCGGTTGCATATGATCGGCAATGCACATATCGATGCACCGTGGTTGTGGCCTTTATCGGAAGCGAATGCAGTCGTCCACTCCACGTTTCGCTCAGCCCTGGACAGGATGAAAGAAGATCCAGAACTGACGATGACCACCAGCTCATCACAATTTTACGAATGGGTGGAGGCCAGCGATCCTGCGATGCTTGCGGAGATTCGGCAACAGGTAAAGGCGGGGCGCTGGGACCTCGTCGGTGGTTGGTGGGTTGAGCCCGATGTCAATATTCCAAGCGGCGAATCACTAATACGCCAGGGACTCTATGGCCAGCGTGTATTGGAGCGCCTCTTCGGCCGTCGCGCCGACGTTGGCTATAATCCCGACTCGTTCGGCCATAACGGTAACGTTCCGCAAATATTAAAGCTCCAGGGAATGCATTACTACGTCTTTATGCGGCCCAACGCAACCGAGAAACCTGAGATCAAGCAGAACCTTTTTCTTTGGCAGGGAATCGACGGTACGCGCACACTGACCTATCGAATTCCACTCTCTTATGAGGATCCCGGCGACGTTCGCAGCCACATGCTAAAGACCGTGGCAGAGCTGGCAGGTCAACCCGAGCGCACCGATATGGAATTCTTTGGGATTGGCGATCATGGTGGTGGTCCCACCAAGGAAAACATGCGCTCCATCCGCCAGATACAGAAAGAGCCAGGCGCGCCTCACATTTTTTACTCCACACCAGACCGTTACTTCGCGGAAGTTGCGCCGCATCTGCCAAAGAACATCCAGATATATGCGGGAGATCTTCAGCACCACTCAGTAGGCACGTACACCGCGGGCTCTGCCATTAAGAAATTGAACCGCAGAACCGAGGCCGCACTGGAGAC
>DASRSR010000085.1:0-17537 GCA_035656355.1 Edaphobacter sp. | reverse complement strand
ACGTTTTGCTCCTCCAAGCAGCATTAGCAGAAGGGCCTTTTGTGCATGCATCCGGTTTTCCGCCTGATCGAAGACGACTGACTGCGGGCCGTCGAGCACGGCATCGGTGACTTCGGCATTGCGGTGTGCGGGAAGGCAGTGCATGAAGACGGCGTCGGGCTGTGCGTGCGACATTAACTCTTCGTTGACCTGGTAGGGCTTGAAGATCGGCGCGCGCTTGGTAGCTTCATGCTCGAAACCCATACTGGTGCAGACGTCGGTGTAGATGGCATCGGCTCCAGTGACGGCTTTGATGGGATCGTGCATCAATGTGATGCTGCCGCCGGTCGCTTCGCTGATCTCAATCGCCTTGTGAATGATTTCAAGCTTGGGTGCAAAGCCCTTGGGAGATGCAACAACGCAATGCGCACCAAGCTGTGCCGCGGTGAGCATCAGCGAGTGGCAGACATTATTGCCGTCGCCTACATAAACGAAGCGGAGACCCTGAGCCGAGCCAAAGCGCTCTTCCAGGGTGAAGAAGTCAGCAATCGCCTGACAAGGATGCTCGAGGTCGGAGAGCGCATTGATGACTGGAACTTTGGAGCAGGCAGCCATCTCAGTGATGGTGTCATGCGCATAGGTGCGCAGAACGATAATATCCATCCAGCGCTCGAGATTGCGTGCCATGTCGGGGAGCGATTCGCGCTCACCAAGCGGTGATTGCGTCTGGTCGACGAAGATAGCATTACCACCAAGAGTATTGATGGCGGCTTCAAAGGTAAGCCGTGTGCGCAGCGAAGCCTTCTCGAAGAACATCACCATCTGCCGAGCGTCGAGAGCATGACGAAAGTCTTCTGGGCTTGTTTTTACGGCATGAGCAAGCTCCATGATGGCGGCCATCTCCTGCACGGTAAGATCGGCAATAGAACAGAGGTCGCGTCCGCAGAGGCGTTTGGCCGCTTCGCTGAAGGCGGTATCAGACTGAATCCCCAGAGTTGCGATTGGCTTGCGCGGGGCCATCTCTTCATTCTCCGCGGGTTTCGGGTTCATGACAACGGTTTTGCTACCCATGGGCTTTTTCTCCTGCCGTCGCTGTTGCGGCATATGTTGCAAGGTTCTTCAATATCTCATCGAGCGCGGTGACAGCGATCTCGACATGTTTTCGCTCTAGCACGAACGGAGGCAAAAAGCGGATCACCGTTTCGCTGGTGCGATTGACAATGATGCGGCGCTCCATCATCTGTGCAGCAACCTGCTTCGCAAGTTCGGCTGAATTGAGTTCAAGGCCAAGCATCAGGCCGATACCGCGAACGTCAACGATGCAATCGTGCTGTGCTGCCAGCTTTTGAAGTTTCGATTTGAAGAACTCACCGACCTCTTGAATGTGTGCCAGCATATTTTCACGCTGCATAGTATCGAGAACGGCAATTGCAACGGCGCAGGCAAGTGGGCCGCCGCCGAAGGTAGTGCCGTGTTGCCCTGGAGCGAAGCCGCGAGCTGCTTCTTCTGTGCAAAGCATCGCGCCCATAGGAATTCCGCCGGCGATAGGCTTGGCCAGAGAAACGATGTCGGGAAGGATGTCATAGTGCTGATAGGCAAACCACTTTCCGGTGCGCCCCAGGCCGCTCTGTATCTCGTCTGCAAGCAACAGCGCGCCCGTGGAGTTGCAAAGCTCACGCGCTGTTGCGAAGAATTCTTGTGAGACGGGGTGGATTCCGCCCTCTCCCTGAATTGGCTCGATACAGATGCCGCAGACTTCATCTGAAAACTTTGCGCGCAGATCGGCGACGTCGTTGAACCGTACGAATTCAACCCCGGGCATAACCGGGCCGAATGGTTCGCGGTACTTCTCTTTATGCGTGGTCGCAATAGACCCCATAGTGCGGCCGTGGAAGCTGTGCTCAAGAGCTAAAAACTTTGTGCCGATTTTGCGGCCATTTTCGCGCAGCAGCCGCGCATGCGAGCGGGCAAGCTTCAGACCTGCCTCCCACGCCTCGGCTCCACTGTTGCAGAAGAAAACGCGGTCAAGGCCGCTGATCTCGGTCAGTCGCAGTGCGAGATCCGCAGTCCACTCGTGGAAGAAGAGGTTTGAGGTATGCAGTAGTCGCTTGCTTTGACGCTCGATTGCCTGCTCGATTGCCGGATGTCCATAACCCAGCGCAGAGACGCCGATGCCGCTCAGCAGATCGAGAAAGTCGTTGCCTTCCTCATCGCGCAGATAGACGCCGTGTCCGCTGACGAAGAGATAGGGATTCCGCTCATACGTGTGAAGAAGCAGCTTGCTCTCCGCGGCCTGTGCCGATGCCAGCTTCATGCGACCATTACCTCCGTTCCATCGTTGACCCGGGTAGAGCAGAGGTCGGGCAACAGCGCCGCAGCCTCCGCAGGCAGAATACGAACGCGCTTGACGCCGTGCGTTAGCGCATTGCGGCAGGCATTCAGCTTTGGCAGCATACCGCCGGAGACGACCTGCTGCTTCTCGAGCGCAGGAATCTGCGACAGCGTCAGCCAGCGCATCACATTGCCGTCCGCCCCTTTGACTCCGGGCACGTCGGTAAGAAAAACGAGCGTGTCGGTGTGCGTACAGATTGCGCAGGCTGCGGCCATCTCATCGGCATTGATGTTGTAGTATTCGCCGTCGAAGCCCAGAGCAATGGAAGAGATGACAGGAACGGCTCCCATGGTCCAGATAGCCTCCAGCCAGCGGGAATCAGTCGCAGCGATCTCGCCGACGAAGCCGAGGTCTGGGTTGGTCTTTTTTTTGCGAGCACGAAAGACATGCCCATCGCCGCCGGAAAGACCGACAGCAGCCTGGCCATGCGAGCCGATGGCTGCAACCAGTGATTTGTTGACGCGACCAGCCAGAACCATCAATGCGGCATCTCGCGTTTCGGCATCGGTGATGCGCAGCCCGGAGACGAACTCGCTCTTTTTGCCCATGAGGGCCAGCGTGCGCGTCAACTGCACACCACCACCGTGAACGACGGCAACCTGGTTTCCGTCGGCGACCAGCTCGGCGATGGCTTTGCCACAGCCGTGCAGAATCTGCGGATTTTCAAGGGATGCACCGCCCAGTTTGACGACAAATCTCACAGCAAGCCCTCCTGCTCTTCCCATCCGCACATCAAATTGAGGTTCTGTACTGCCTGGCCGGATGCGCCCTTCAGCAGATTGTCCAGGCAGGAGATGATGACCAGCCGCTTTCCGTCTTTTGCGAGCTCAAAGCCAATGTCGCAGAAGTTGGTGCGGACCACATGCTGAATCTGCGGCAACTGCGGCGTTGGATAGAGACGAACCATGGGGCTGTTCCGATAAAAATCCATGAAGACAGCGCCGATGGACGAAGCATCCGAAGGCTGCTTGAGACGGAGATAAATGGTCGCGAGAATTCCGCGTGGAATCGGCAGCAGATGCGGTGTGAACTGAATCTGGTCTGCATTGAGATGGAGCTGTTCCAGCAACTCTCCCGTATGCCGGTGACCGAAGACGTTATAGGCCGAGAGATTATCTGCGGCATACATGAAGTGTGTCTTCGCCGTGGGTGCCTTGCCTGCTCCGCTTACGCCGGACTTCGCATCACAGACGATTCCGTGGTCGAGATCGACCAGACCTGCCTGCACCAGTGAAGCAAGTGCCAGAATCATGGATGTGGAGTAACAGCCAGGATTGGCGACCAGACGCGCGGTTTTGATGGCCTCACGATGGAGTTCTGGACAGCCGTAGACGGCTTCAGCCTGAAGCTCTGCCGCTTGCTCTGGGTTGGCATCTTTCAGGCGGTAGACATCGCGATTCTTCGTATCTTTCAGACGCCATGCGCCGCTCAGATCGATGACTTTGATGCCACGTTCCATTGCTTCCGGGACCCACTCGCGTGATTGCTCATGCGGCGTTGCAAGGAAAAGGACTTCAGTGTCCGCATCTTCTATCCGCTGCCAACTGAAGGGAAAGACCGGATGAGAAGCTGTTTGTCCTACAGAGGTTAGATAAGGATGCAAAGTTTCGAGAGAAGTCGAAGGGCCAACTTCTGTCCCGTCAGCGCGCCCAAGAAAAAGAGGTGCGTTGCCGCGCAGCGCTGGATGATGCAGCAGAAGCCGTGCCAGTTCGCCGCCAGCATAGCCACTGACGCCGGCGACGGCGACACGCGGTGCGTGCATGACGGTCGGCGAATTCAAGTCTTCAGTCGATGTCTGCAGTGCTTCGAGATTAGCCAATGTATCCCTCAATCCTGCTCTTCAGCGAGTTTGCCTGTTGTACATCCGGACAGATGATAAGAACCGTGTCGTCTCCGGCAAGTGTTCCAACAACCTCCGGCCAGTCTTCGTAATCAATGCCTGCGGCAACGGGTTGAGCGCTCCCTGTGGTTGTGACCAGAACCAGAAGATTTGCCGCGGGCCGAACTTCCAGTCCAAAGCTGTGAAGGATATCCCGTATTCCGGGAAGCGCATCCTCTTCCGCCTCGTCGCCGCCTCGGGGAAGAGAATATCCGTCTGGACCTTTCGACAGTCTCAGCTCATGAATATCGCGTGACAACGTCGCCTGGGTTACATGGAAGCCGCGTTCTGCCAGTTTCTTGCGAAGCTCATCCTGGCTGGCAACAGATGCTTCTCCAAGCACTTCCCGAATTACCGCATGGCGCTGTTGCTTCATAAGTTCTTACCTATTGGCAGCCTTCCGGGCTGCCTGAAAAAACGAGCAGCGCTCTATGCATAAATATACACGATGATGTATATTTATGCATAGAGCGCTTGTCTCTTCGGATGAAGCGTACCCCACGGAAGGTATCTCTGGCGACACTTGAGTGTCACTAGAAGTATAGTGAAGCATGGAACGGTTTTATTCAAATTCGTTAAATCCCTCCGCCTCTACCTCTGCCGCCCTTTCTTCTCACGGTCAGTCACGCGCAATTTCCGGTGCCCCCACATCCCTTATTGATGAGAGGTTTGAGCACGATTCCTGCGGCGTAGGCTTCGTGGCGAAGGTTGATGCCGTCCCTTCCCATAAGATTCTGGAGCAAGCTCTGGTTGCGCTTGGCAGATTGGCACATCGCGGAGCCACTGCGGCTGATGGCAAGAGCAGCGATGGCGTAGGTGTACTTACCGCTGTTCCTCGGGCACTGCTGCTGCGTGAGACAAAGATTCAGCTTGATGAAAAGCAGACGTTAGGCGTAGGGATGTTGCTGCTGCCGCATGAAGAGACGCGCGCAGAAGCGTTACTGGAGCGTTGTCTAAGTTCGCACGATTTCAAGGTGCTTTGTTGGCGCGATGTTCCTGTGTGTACGGAATGGCTCGGAGAAGAGGCGCTCAGCACGATGCCAAAGATTCGGCAGGTGCTGGTAGTGGATTCCGACAGCGCAGAGCCGGGCACGATGGAGCGCAGGCTCTATCTGGCGAGAAAGCAGTTTGAGCGGGCGCATGAGCGTGGCGATGTCACCGGATATATCTGTTCGCTGTCATCACAGACGATTACCTATAAGGCAATGGTTGCGGGCAGCTTTCTGTCGAAGTTCTTTCCCGATCTGGCGTCAGAAGACTTTGTAACGCCGTTTGCGATCTTTCATCAGCGGTATGCAACAAATACGCTGCCAACCTGGCATCGCGCGCAACCTGGCCGCAAGCTCGGCCATAACGGTGAAATCAACACGGTATGGGGTAATCGTGCCCGCATGGCCGCGCGTGATTCAACGCTTCCGGTCGAGTGCAAGCCGGTTCTGACTCAGGGGGGCACGGATTCAACCAGTCTTGATGAAGCGATTGAGCTGCTCTCGCAGAATGGAAGAACAATTGCCGAAGCGGTTCGCATGTTGCTGCCGCCAGCTGCCGAAGGACATCGGCCATCGCTCTTTTTGCGCTACAGTACCGATTGCTCAGAGCCGTGGGATGGTCCTGCCGCGCTGGCCTTCAGTGATGGTAAAGTCGTCGGTGCTGCACTTGACCGTAACGGATTGCGCCCTTGCCGGTTTGCTGTAACCAGGGATGGTTTGGTCGTCGCAGGATCGGAGATCGGTCTTGTTGATCTTGACCCCGACGAGGTAACCCATAGCGGACGTCTAGGACCGGGCGAGATGTTTCTGGTCGATCTGGAAAATCATAAGATTTATGAGAATGAAGCATTGCTGCAGTTGTTCGATGAAGGCGCAACGTATGCAAAGCTGGTAGAGGACACACCGCTGGTTCCGGCCGAAATCGCGCCAATTGATCCCTCCGCGCTGTCTGCTGCGCATCGAGGGTTCGGGTATACACGCGAAGACGTAAAGATGATTTTGCAGCCAATGGCCGTAGAGGGTAAGGACGCTGTCTGGTCGATGGGAGATGACACTCCGCTAGCCTTTCTAGCCCGTGCACCCCGGCCGGTCTATGCATATTTCCGGCAGCGGTTCGCGCAGGTTACCAATCCAGCGATTGATCCTTTGCGTGAGGCATGTGTCGTCTCTCTGCATACCCGGATGGGTCCCTGGTCGCATCTGTTGGACAAGAATTTGCCGCTGGTTGGAGTTTCGCTGGCGTCGCCCTTTTTGTCTCTGGGACAGATCGAGGCTTTGCGCAAACAGCAACATCCTCATGCAGAGTCACTGACCGTTGCGGAGGTTCCATGCGTCTTTGCGCCGGAGAGTACGCTGACGCAGGCGCTTGACGATCTTTGCATGCAGGCGATTCAGCTTGTGCGAAATGGGGCGCGACTTCTGCTGCTTTCGGACCGCTCGGCCAGCGCAGAGAGGTTGCCGGTGCCGATGGCAATGGCGACCGGAGCCATTCACCAGGCACTTGTTGCTGCGGGCCTGCGTACGCTAACCGGAATTGCTGTCGAAGCAGGCGACTGCCGCGATATCCATCACGCAGCTGTTCTCATTGGATACGGTGCGGGAGGTGTGTGCCCATGGCTTGCACTGGAAACCGCGTTGAGCGTAGCCCCCGCAGGCACAGACGCAAAGACCTATGAGAAGAAGATGCTGAAGGCGCTAGACGCGGGCCTGGCAAAGGTGATGTCGAAGATGGGCATCTCCGTGGTGGATAGCTACCGGGGAGCGCGCCTGTTCGATATCCTCGGTTTGCATTCGAGTGTGGTCAATCGCTGCTTCCCAGATACACCAGCCCCGCTCTCAGGTATCGGCTTTGCCGAGATAGAGCGTCAGCTTCGTCAGTTGTGGCAATCGGGCGAGACAAATATTGCAGCAACATCGGAGCTGCCCGATTATGGTTGGGTTCGATTCCGCAAGGCCAACTCGTCTGAGCCACACCTTTGGCAGCCACCCAACGTTAAAGCTTTACAGTCGGTTGTGGGCACGGCCCGAAACATTCCTCTACCCAGCGATCCATCGGTAGCCTTTGCCACCTTTACGCAAGAGGTTCTGGAGCGTGATCCTGCAGTATTGCGCGATCTGCTGAAGATTCGTCCGGCAGCGCCGGAGCGTCCAGTGAATGAGGTCGAGTCCGCATCAAGCCTATGCAAGCGATTTATCGCCAGCGCTATGTCACTCGGCTCACTAAGTCCGGAGGCTCACCAGACCATCACTGCCGGCATGAATATGCTCGGTGGGCGCTCGAATACCGGTGAAGGTGGAGAGGATCGCGCAGTCTACAAACTCGATTCGGTAGACGGCGGAAAGATTCATGTCGAAGATGAGCTCGCCGCGATGGGACGCTCCGGCGGAGGTACTGCCGTGGCAGAGCCGGTCGTCGCTGCACCTGCGGTCCATGTCTCGCTGAACAACAAGATCAAACAGATTGCCTCCGGGCGTTTTGGTGTGACGGCTGAATACCTGGCTCATGCCGAAGAGATCGAGATCAAAGTTGCCCAGGGCGCAAAGCCCGGTGAGGGTGGCCAGTTGCCCGGCCATAAGGTGAGCGGGATGATCGCCAGATTGCGTCATGCGCAGCCCGGCGTTCCGCTGATCTCGCCGCCACCGCACCATGACATCTACTCGATTGAAGACCTCGCGCAATTGATCTACGACCTGAAGCGCGTGAATCCCAAAGCGTCGGTGGGCGTGAAGCTCGTCTCCGGCTGTGGCGTAGGCACGGTTGCTGCGGGTGTGGCCAAGGCCTATGCGGACTTTATCGTGATTGCCGGCAATGTCGGGGGCACAGGAGCTGCGGCGTTGTCGAGCATCAAGTATGCGGGCAATCCCTGGGAGCTTGGCCTTGCTGAAGCGCAACAGGTGCTGATGCAGAATGGAATGCGCGGACGTGTCCGGCTGCGCACGGATGGCGGGTTGTCAACCGCTCACGACATTCTGGTTGCCGCTCTGCTGGGCGCTGATGAATATGCCTTTGGAACGGCCGTTCTGGTTGTTCTTGGTTGCGATATGGCCCGACAGTGCCATCTGAATACCTGCCCAACGGGCATTGCGACGCAGAAGCCGGAACTGCGGGCAAGGTTCCGTGGTAAGCCGGAGCATGTCGTCCGCTTCTTTGAGGAGCTTTCGAACGATTTGCGAAACCTGCTTGCGCACTATGGCTTTGCTTCGCTGGATGAAGCAATCGGGCGTACCGATCTGCTGGAGCAAGTACGGTTTGATGGTAACCTCGACCTTCAACCAATGCTGGCGAAGGTGAACGAGGGTGCAAGTCGCTGGATGGGAATCCGCAACGATCAACCAATGGTTGGTGAGCCGCTGGACGAAGCATGGACCGTTCCTGCCCTTGAAGCGGCCGAGCAGAGCAAGACCTACATCGTCAACTCAAAGATCGCCAATTGCGACCGTGCCATCGGATCACGACTTGCCGGGGAGTTGGTTCTGCGGCGGGCACAGCATGATTTCCCGTCGGATATAACTTTCAATCTGAATGGAACCGCCGGCCAATCTTTCGGCGCTTTTACCGTCGACGGTATGAAGCTTGTTCTCGATGGCCAGGCAAACGACTTCGTCGGCAAGGGACTGTCTGGCGGCGAGATCGTCATCCGCGCCTGCGGCCTGGCGGCAAAAGACAGTGGACAACATGTCATTCTGGGGAATGTAGCGCTGTATGGTGCAACCTCGGGCAAATTGTTTGCGGCGGGTCGTGCCGGCGAGCGGTTCGCGGTTCGCAACTCGGGTGCAACGGCTGTCGTGGAAGGCGTTGGCGACCATGGTTGCGAGTACATGACGGGCGGAGTTGTCGTGGTACTTGGACGCGTTGGCATCAACTTCGGCGCGGGCATGACCGGCGGTCTCGCCTGGGTTTACGATGCGGACGGCTCCTTTATCTCCGACGAGAGATACCATCCGGAGTTCATTGCTGCAGAGAGCTTCAACTCAGTTGATGCTGAATCGCAGGAAGGACTGAAGGCTCTGATCGTAGCTCATGCTGAAGAGTCTTCCAGCGGTTTGGCGAAGGCAATGCTGGCTGACTGGCCGAAGCAGGCTGCGGCGTTTGTCCGGCTGACTCCAGTACCACAGGCGTAACCTCCTTTCTAATGCACAAGGAGACTGGCCTCATATACAAGAGGCCAGTCTCCTCGAACTTTCCGGCTGCAGAGAACTTAATTAATGGCATAACGTTTTTCAATTCATCCAAAGCACGTGGAATAAGAGATGAAGACGGAAGCAGCCCTGAAAAAGACGGCAGAGATTCCATCGACTGGACCGGGAAGCGAGAAGTATCAGCGCATTCTGGATGCAGCAGTGGAAGTTATCGCAGAGCGCGGATACTTTCGCTCGCCTGTGAGTGCGATTGCAAAGCGGGCTGGAGTAGCTGACGGCACCGTTTATCTTTACTTCAAAAGTAAGGACGATGTTCTGCGGACTGCGATCGACGCCACCTTCGATCGCTTCTACAAACAGGTAGCCGAGGCTTTTGTCACAATTACTGAACCGCGAGAGCAATTGGCGTACATCGCGGAGCTACATCTGGAAAGTCATAAAGCGAACCGCAGTATGGCTGTGCTGATGCAGACAGAGATGCGGCAGAGCGCAAAGTTTATTGCTGAGTTCTCGCATCATCACCTGGTCAAGTACATTCAGCTTGTACGCGAGGTTGTCCGGCGTGGACAGGATGAGGGGATCTTCCGCCGCGATGTTTCGGACGGTGTTGTTGCTCATTGCATGTTCGGCGCAATCGATGAGTTGCTCAGTTCGGCAGTCTTTACCGGGCGAGTCTATGACTCCAAAGAAACTGCGATTCAGGTGATGGATGTGTTGTTGAACGGAATCACACAAAGCAGATAACCGGCCATCGATGCGATATTAAATTTCTCAGGCTCCTGGCGCTGACTTCCGAAGCACGGCTTCTGGCGCGGCGTAACCTGGAAAATTGGGTGAGTGCAACATTCCTTCGGGCCTGGGTACAAGTTTTCCGTTCTTTACCCACCTATCGCCTCGTTCTTCCAATTGAGAGATAAGACGTTCCCGCCACAACTTCAACTGATCTTCGTGTTCCTTTGTTCCTGCAAGGTCTTTGAGCTCGTGCGGATCCCTTTCAATGTGGAAGAGTTGCTCTTCGCCGTGTAGAGCGTGATAGAGATACTTCCATCGCCCATCTGTCAGGCCGTTCCAATGGATCTCTGGGCTGTAGCAGATGTTGTGTTCGAGATCGATATATTGTCGCCAGTCTGCACCTTTGGAGCGAACAAGATGAAGGAGGCTTCTTCCTTCGATACTCTCGGGGATGGTCGCGCCTGCCGCATCAAGAAAGGTCGGCAGGACATCTCTAAGCTCTACTGGGTTTAAGATGACCTGACCAGCCGAACCGAGATTCATGCCTGAGGGAGGCCGCATCAGCATTGGGATATGAGCTGACTGTTCGTAGCCGTAGCCTTTGCGCCACAGATTTTGGTCGCCAAGCATATCGCCGTGGTCAGAGATGAAGAGAATCAGGGTTTCATCCAGTAGTCTGCGTTTTTCCAGCACATCGAGGATGCGTCCAATCTGTTCATCGACAAAGCTAACGGAGCCATAATATCCCTGCCGCGAACGCCGAATCTCTTCCTTTGGTAATTTGCCATGCCAGAGATCATTGCCAGGCCCACTGCGAGATTCAAACCTCCTGGCCCAATCTCCCGCCTCTGCTTCAGGTATCAGACGGTCTTCATACATCTTGAAGAATCGCTCCGGCGCATCGTAAGGGCTGTGAGGACGAATGAAGGAGACCTTCAGGAAGAAAGGTTCGGAGCGGTTGTATCCAGCGAGGAAGTTAACTGCCGTCTGGCCAGTCCAATAAGTGGCATGCAGTTCCTCTGGATAAGCGAAAGGAATACCGCGGTGATCATTCCAGTCCAGTCCGGTTGCGTGCGGATCTCTATCCGGCATCTGGGACCAGAACCAGGCCTCATAATCGCATCGTTCTTCCCACGATGCTTCAGTTTGGGCTCCTTGTTTGTGGAACCAATAGCTGCAGTGTTCATCGCTGACCAAATGGTGATAACCGTGTGGATTGCGAATTGGATAATAGTGGTTCTTCCCGATGGAAGTTGTATAGTACCCCGCTTCTGCCATCGCTCTGGCTTTTTCTACCGGATACGAATTTGTGGCAATGCGACCATATCCGAGTAATCCATTGCGCCATGGGCCTAACCCGGTGAGAAGTGCACTGCGGGCTGGAGTGCATGTCGGTGTACTGGAATATGCAGACTGAAAGCGGATACCTTCTTTGGCAAGACGGTCCAGGTTGGGTGTATGAATATGCGGGTTGCCGTAGGCGCCGACGCAATCCATTCTCCATTGATCGCCCATGAGCAGAAGGATGTTTGGGCGATCGCGCTTAACGGTATTCGCTGCATATTGGCGGGACGGCTTTAGTTGTCCAGACGCCGACAAGCGGCCACCTAAAAATGCTGCACCACTGAGTCCTACAAAGCTCCGTCGATTCATGCTTAGCAGTGTATCCGTAAGATACTCATATCGCTTGGGCTTGCGAAATCTGGAAATGGAGGATTTTATGCAACCATAGAGAGCGCATTTCCGTTCTGACAGAGAACGGAGACAGTCTGCTGATTTATGGTGGATGATGTCTTCTACTGCCGAGGTGGACGGTTATGTTCGATCTGACGACGTTGAATGATGTTCTGGCAAGAGTTACCAGACGCGGCGACAAAAAAGCGATGATGTGGCAGGATGCAGACGGCGCATGGAAACCGATCTCATCCGCCGAACTTTATGGCCGGGTACGGGCGCTGGCTGAGGCCTTCAAGGGATGGGGGCTGAGAAAAGGAGATCGCGTCATTATTTTGTCTGAGAACCGCTGGGAGTGGGCGGTAACGGATTTTGCCACGCTCGCAATTGGCGGCGTGGATGTACCTCTTTATCCGACGCTTACTGCCGATCAGATCGGATACATGCTGCGCGATTCCGGCGCGAAGGTGGCTGTTGTGTCGTCAAGGGAGCAGTATGAAAAGCTGACGCGAGCCGGAGATTTGCCTGATCTGGAGCACGTAGTAGTGATGGACAAAGGCGATTTCAGCAATGCGGAGAGCTTTGCGGCATTAATGGAAGGCGCGCAGGCGAAGCAGCAACATGACGCCGAGTTCGATGCGATGGTAAAGGTTGTGCGTGGTGAGGACCTGGCAACGATTATCTATACCTCGGGTACAACAGGAGAGCCGAAAGGCGTAATGCTGACCCATGGAAATATGGCCAGCAATCTCAACGTATCCACCGACCCATTCAACTTCAGCGAGCGCGATAGCTGTATCTCATTTTTGCCGTTGTCGCACGTCACGGCACGTCATCTGGACTATGCAGTGATGTGCAATGACGCCACGGTTGCTTATTGCCCGAAGTTCGATCTGTTGCCGGAAGCGATGCAGGCACTGCGACCAACGATATTTGTTGCCGTGCCGCGCGTGTATGAAAAGATTCGACAGGCCGTGGAAGGGAAGTCTGCACACTCGCCGGTGAAATCGAAGATTCTGAAGTGGGCATTGGCTACGGGCAAGGCGCATCGACAACAGACACTGGAAGGCAAGACTCCCGCATGCGTGAGTTGGAAAGTTGCCAACAAACTGGTGTTCAGCAAAATTCGCGAGGCCTTCGGCGGACGAGTGGAAGTGTTTATCGCGGGAGGTGCGCCTCTGGGTATGGATACTGCTGGTTGGTTTGCCGACGCCGGAATTCGGATCTTTGAAGGGTACGGTTTATCGGAGACTTCGCCGGTCATTGCGTTGAATTATCCGAATGCACACAAGATAGGTACGGTAGGCAAGCCGCTACCGAATGTGCAGTGCCGTCTGGCGCAGGACGGTGAACTGGAAGTGAAGGGGCCTTCAGTATTCGACGGCTATTGGAAGAAGGATCAAGAGACCAGAGACACATTTACGCCTGATGGCTGGTTCAAAACCGGTGATATTGGAAAGCTGGACGAAGCTGGATTCCTTTCCATAACAGATCGCAAAAAAGAATTACTGAAGACCAGTGGAGGCAAACTGATTGCCCCGCAACCGATTGAGAACAAATTGAAGGCGAATACGCTGGTGGCACAGGCGGCAATGGTTGGCGACAAACATAAGTTCGCCTGTGTGCTGATCTCTCCAAATTTTACCGCTCTGGAGAGTTGGGCCAAAGGGCAGGGAATCACTGCAGGAGATCGTGCGGCACTGGTGAAAGACCCGAAAGTAGTGAAGCTCTATCGCGAGATTGTGGACAAAGTGAACTCCGAATTGCCCAGCTATGAAAGTATGAAACGGGTATACGTCGTGCCGGATGAGTGGTCGCTTGAAGAGGGCGAGTTGACGCCCAGCATGAAGCTGAAACGGCGCGTTATCGAAAAGAAATACGAAAGAGAGATTGCGCAGTTCTATGCAGATGAAGCAACTGCAAAAGTACAGTAGGCTTACTGCATGGCAGCTTCGGCGAAGAAACGGATTGGGGTACACGTTGGTACGGCAGGTGGATGCTGGACTGCGGTGGAGAGGGCAGTCGCAGCAGGGGCGAATACGTTCCAGATCTTTTCCGCAAGTCCCCGTATGTGGAAGGCTGCGCCCGTAAAGCCTCAGGACGCAGCGAAGATGCTGGAGATGCGGGCCAAACATGATGTCGGGCCCGTCGCAGTCCATGCCAGCTATCTGATCAACTTATGCAGCCAGACCGAGAGCGTAAGGCAGAATTCGACCACCGCCTTTCGTGGCGAAGTAGAACGAGCGCTGGCGTTGGGCGCGGAGTACCTGGTGCTGCATCCGGGAAGCTGGAAGGGGCTGACACGGGAACAGGGATTGACGCTGGCGGCGCAGTCGATTGAGCGAGCGATTGACGGGATCGACTTTACTGGAAAGAATTTCAAAATCTTGATTGAAAATACCGCTGGTGCGGAGTTTTCTCTTGGCGGCAAACTGGAACAGGTAGCCGAGCTCGTGGAATGCCTGAAAGCCTGTGCCCCAGTTGCAGTATGTCTTGATACCTGCCATGTACATGTTTCCGGCTACGACATCGTTTCGACCGATGGGTATATCGAGACTATGAAATTGGTGGAATCGACTGTCGGATTTGACGCGGTGAAGGTATGGCACTGTAACGATGCTAAAGCAGCGATGGGGTCGAAGCTGGACCGGCATGAGCATATAGGCGAAGGGACTATCGGCCCGGAGGCTTTTCGGCGTCTGCTGCATGATGAGCGCTTCGCTCATGCGTCGTTTATCGCCGAAACTCCGGTGGACGCTCCAGGCGACGAGGCGCGCAATGTTGGTGTGCTGCGCACGCTGGCCGCTGGTTGAAGGCATCCCCAAATGATGTTCTTCTCTCCTATCCAAGAGGAGAGATTTGTGAACAGCCAATCCCGAGTTGTTGTTATTACGGGCGCTTCAGCAGGGCTGGGGCGTGCAATCGCGCATGGCTTTGCAAGGCGAGGAGCAAAGCTTGCGCTTCTGGCGCGTAATCCTGAGGCGCTGAATGCTGCGGTAGAGGAGTGCAGACAGCTAGGCGGAGATGCGATAGCTATTCCAACCGATGTCTCGGATGCACAAGCCGTTGAAGCTGCTGCAGATCGCGCGGAGCGCGAGTTTGGTCCAATTGACGTGTGGGTAAATAACGCAATGGTTAGCGTCTTCTCTCCGGTAAAGGAGATGGAGGCATCAGATTACAAGCGTGTTACAGAAGTGCTCTATCTTGGCTTTGTGTATGGCACGCTTTCTGCGCTCAAACGAATGCAGGTCAGAGACCGCGGCACCATTATTCAAATTGGGTCAGCGCTGGCGTACCGTTCCATTCCGCTGCAATCGGCATATTGTGGTTGTAAACACGCCATCAGAGGTTTTACCGATTCTCTGCGCTGCGAACTGTACCACGATAAAAGCAACATCAAACTCACTCACATTCAGATGCCGGCAATGAATACAACCCAGTTTGGTTGGGTTAAGAGTCGCCTGCCAAACGATCCTCAACCGGTTCCTCCAATCTTTGAGCCCGAAGTAGGTGCACGCGTCGTGGTGGCAGCAGGCTACGCCAGCCATCCGCGCCGCGAATATTGGGTGGGCACTTCTACCGTGAAGGCGATCATCGGCCAGAAGATAATCCCAGGCCTGCTGGATAGGTATCTGGGTGAGACAGGGTACGAGTCACAGCAAATCAAGGACAGGCCGCACGATCCTGGGGCACCGAATAATCTGTACGATTATGTGCCGGGGCCCCACAGCGCTCGTGGCCGGTTTAGCTCACGTTCTATCGATAGAAGCCTGGAGGCGTTTTACTCTGTAAATCGGGGCTGGCTCGTCGCCTGCGTAGCCCTTATGGCCGCCGGAAGTGGCATATTGCTGCGACAGCGCAGATGAATCCCATAAACCTGAGACAGATCGGACTGTAACTCTACCTGCAGTCGCGCGTAGGCCTGCAAAAGCGCATGGTGGAAGCGCTTTCTTTACAATCAAGTTATATGTCAGAAATTCAGGTAAACGAGACCGAGCGGCAGGCGCGGTATAACCCGGCAGAGATCGAACCGAAATGGCAGCAGCGATGGGATGCCGATCCAGCGCTTTACGCTGCCGAAGGACATGATTCGGGCAAACCGAAATTTTATTGCATCGAAATGCTGCCTTATCCCAGCGGACAACTGCACATGGGACATGTGCGCAACTACGCCATTGGCGATGCGCTGGCCCGGCATATGTGGATGCGTGGCTATAACGTTCTGCACCCAATGGGTTGGGACGCGTTTGGTTTGCCTGCGGAAAATGCCGCGTTGAAAAACAATACGCCACCGCGTGACTGGACGCTGGCGAACATTGCCGCCATGCGCAACCAGATGCGTCGTATGGGTCTGAGCTACGATTGGGCTACTGAGGTTACCACCTGCCTGCCGGAGTACTATCGCTGGAACCAATGGTTCTTTCTGAAGATGTACGACGCTGGTCTGGCTTATCGGAAAAAGAGCAAGGTGAACTGGTGTCCGGAGTGTCAGACGGTATTGGCCAACGAGCAGGTTGTGGATGGCCGCTGCTGGCGACACGAAGACACAGTTGTCGAGCAGCGTGACCTGACACAGTGGTTCCTGCGCATTACAAAGTACGCCGACGAGTTGCTTACAGGGCTGGACAAGCTCGAAGGCTGGCCAGAGAAGGTTCGCACCATGCAGCGCAACTGGATTGGCCGCAGCGAAGGAACGCTGGTGGACTTTGCGCTTGACGGTGAGGTGAAAGCGTCAGATTGCTCAAAGATTACGGTTTTCACTACGCGAGTCGATACGATCTTCGGCGCGACTTCAGTGCAGCTTGCGCCGGAGCATCCAGTCGCAAAGGCTTTTGCAGCGGAAGATGTAGCGCTGGCCGCAAAGATTGAAGAGCTTTTGACACAGCAGACGCGTGCGCGCGAAGCTGGCGACGTTGGTGGTATCGAAAAGCACGGAGTCGATACTGGCAGATTTGCCATTAATCCGTTCAATGGTGAGCGGGTTCCAATCTGGGTTGCAAACTACATCCTGGCGGAATATGGAACTGGCGCGATCATGAGCGTTCCTGCGCACGATGAACGTGACTTTGAGTTTGCGCAGAAGTATGCTCTGCCTGTCCGGCAGGTGATCGCTCCAAAGCACAACTCCGACGGAACGATCCTTCCTTATACCGCAGAAGACGATGCTGTGCTTATTCACTCGGGTGAGTGGACAGGAATGAGCTGTCTTGATGCGCAGCGCAAGATGGCGGATTTTGCAAAGAGTAATAAAGTCGGTACCGCAACAGTTACATATCGCCTGAAAGATTGGGGCGTCAGCCGTCAGAGGTACTGGGGTACGCCAATTCCGATGGTGTACTGTCAGAACGGGCATGAGGGCGTAGAGCCAGGTGGGGTAGTTCCTGTACCGGAGAGTGCTTTGCCGGTTGTATTGCCGCCCCAGGTTGAAATTACGCAGCAGGGTGGTTCGCCACTGGGCCGCGTACCGGGGTTTGTGAATACAACCTGTCCTCAGTGTGGAGGTCCTGCTCTACGGGAGACCGACACGATGGATACCTTCGTCGATTCGAGCTGGTACTTCTATCGCTATACGGACGCGAACAACTCTGCTGCGCCATTTGCCAGCGACAAGGCCAACTACTGGTTTCCGATCGATCAGTACATCGGTGGTGTCGAGCACGCGATTCTACATCTCATCTATTCACGCTTTTGGACGAAGGTGATGCGCGATCTGGGCTTGATCCACAATGATGAGCCCGCGGCTCGCTTGTTT
>DASRSR010000084.1:0-18163 GCA_035656355.1 Edaphobacter sp. | reverse complement strand
GCTTCGAATAAAACACCTCGGCGCATCAATCGCAATCTGCTGTTCAATTTCATTCGTACTCGCCCGTCTGTTTCACGAGCCGATTTGGCACGTCTCTCCGGTCTTCAGCGAAGTACGGTTTCGCTTATTGTGGAAGAGCTTATCGCGGATCGATGGGTGCTCGAAGGGGCAACAGGCCGTCTTCCGCGCGGGCGCCGTCCGACGATGATCAAGCTAAATGATCATCGAGCCGTAATTGCACTCGATATCCATCCTTCGCGGACCACCGTTGCCGTGGCCGACCTCGGCGGCAAGATCGTCGCTCAGAACGTTATTGTCCTTCCTGCTGATGCTGGTAAGGCACTCACCGCAATCGTCTCGGCCATCCGTAAGCTAATCGCCGCACACAAAGAAAAGTCTTTCGATGGCATTGGCATCTGCCTTCCCGGCAGAACAGATCTCCATCTGCAGAAGCTGATCTTTGCACCGAACCTCAAGTGGCCGGTGGTCAGTATTAAATCCCGTATCCAGCGCTCTACCGGCCTTCGCGTTGAAATGGATAATGTCGCCAATGCCTGTGCGCTTTCTGAGGTTTGGTTTGGTGATAGCGATGGAATGCACGATCTTGTGGTGGTTAATATCTCAGAGGGAATTGGCACAGGTATCTTCGCTAATGGTCAACTTTTGCGCGGCGACAATGGCATGGCTGGTGAGTTTGGACATGTGCAGATCGACCCCGAGGGACCGCTCTGTGCCTGCGGTAACCGCGGCTGCTGGGAGACTTTGGCCTCGAACCGTGCCGCACTCCGCTATTACAGTGAGCTGAACCCTTCGACTTCTGTGGATAGTTTCGATGTGCTACTGAAGCTGGCACAGACTGGCGACAAAAAGGCGATCTCTGCATTGGAGAAGATGGCGTTCCAACTCGGCCGTGGTATTCGCATGATTACCTCCGCTCTGGCCCCCAATGAGATTGTCATTGTTGGCGATGTTACTGCTGCCTGGCACACCTTTGGTCCTATCGTCGAAGCAGAACTGAAAAAACACTCGCTCTCCAAACTGCCAGTTCTTCGCCCCGCATATGACGGCAGCGCCGCGCGCCTGCGCAGCGCCGTTGCTCTGGTCATGAACGAAGGCGCTATCTAAGCCAGGCTCGGATTCCAAAACTCGGATGCCCCATTCGTGCGACGGTTTCCTGTCGCGATGGGGCCTAGAATTTCAAAACCGCCTTTACCGCGGCAAGTCCTTCTCTCCCGTAATTGTGAATTGCGTGGTCACGCCACCCTTCGCCTCTCCGGGCTGCCCTCCACCAATAAATAAGGTGTACTCTCCAGCCGAAATCCTGCGCTTCCCGTCTGCAGACACGGTACTAAGGCTGCGCGGATTGATCGTTACATGGATGCGGTGCCGCGCGTGGGGATTCAGTGGGGTACGCACAAATCCTACCAGCGACCGCACCGGTGCTGTTGCCGACGCCGGAGCCTTCAGATAAATCTCTGAGACTGCATCTCCATTGCGGGTTCCCGTGTTCTCCACCTCTGCATCCACCGTCAGCGGCTCGCCTGCCTTTAGTTTCTCCGCCGACAGCTTCACATTGCTCCACTGGAACGTTGTGTAGCTAAGACCGTATCCAAAGCCCCACAGCGTCGTCCCCGTAAAGTAGCGGTACGTCCTCTTTGCCATCGAGTAGTCATCAAAGGGCGGCAGTTCGCTTGTTCCCGCATAGAACGTAACTGGCAGCCTGCCCGCCGGGTTGCTGTCTCCTGCCAGCGTGTTCGCAATCGCCGTGCCGCCGCCTTCTCCCGGATACCATGCTTCCAGAATCGCCGCTGCATGTTCCTTTGCCCAATCCACTGCCAGGGCGCTTCCATTCATCAGGACTACGATTACTGGCTTACCAGTCGCGGCCACCGCCTCCAGCATCTGCTTCTGCACTTGCGGCAGCTCAATATCAGTGCGGTCGCCCCCATCGAAGCCCTCAACATGCACCGGCATCTCTTCGCCCTCAAGGTTCGGCGAAAGGCCTACAAACGCAACCACCACATCGGCCTGCTTAGCTATCTTCACCGCTTCCGCTCGCTCGGCTTCTACCGGAGGCATCCAGTTGAGCGAGAGTCCGGCATCGAATAGTTTCGTGCCATGCCAGTATTCAATCCTCAGATCGTGAGCCTTTCCGTCGCTCAGGTCCAGTTCAAAGGGTTGCACTCTGTGTGGTGATTGCGTCTGCGCAGGTTGTCCAAACACCTGCTTGCCATCCAGAAACACTCGTGCATTTTTTGCTTCCCGGCGGAAACTAAACTCATACTTCCCCGGCACAGGAGGTGTAATTGTTCCGGTCCATCGCACGCCAAACGACGTCGCCTTCAATTCGGGTACTGGTGCGGCGGCATCCCAATCAAAATCAATTTGTTGGTCAACCCGCGTCAGTGCTGGCTTACCCGTGAAATCTGTATTGTTAAAATACTCCGCCTTTAGCCCAAACTCCGCGCTTCCTCTTGACGGGTGCAGAATCGTTCGCGGCACCGGAACCGGCAGCTCCTTCACATAAGGCGAACCCTGTGCGTACAGAACTCTTGCATTGCCGCCAAACTTTGCCTCCATGCCGCGTAGCGGAACTACTGGATGCGACGGTATGCCGTTGTAATTGCCTTCGATGGCTGCCAGTGCTGCCGCATTCGGTCCAACAACGGCAATCGTTTTTATGTCCTTCTTCAGCGGCAGAATGCCATCATTCTTCAGCAGTACCATCGATTTTTCGGCCACTCGCTGGGCCAGATCGCGATGCGCTACTGAATCGTTCTGCGAGAATGGAATCTGCGCATATGCTACCTTCGGTGGCGGATCAAACATCCCCAGCTCGAACCGGGCCGTGAACAACCGTTTCACAGACTGATCAATCTCTGCCTCCGAGATCAGCCCGTCATGGACAGCTTTCACCAGACTGGCATAAGCATTTCCGCAACTCGTGTCTGTTCCCGCGCGCACTGCGGCAACCGCTGCGCGTTCCACATCCGGAGTGAACTTGTGTCCTTCCGCAATATCGCGGATTGCACCGCAGTCGGAGGTGACATAGCCTTTGAACCCCCATGTCTTGCGCAGTGTGTCCGTCAGCAGATAGGTATTTGCGCACGCTGGTTGCCCGTCAATCGCGTTATACGCACACATGATGCTGTCGGCTTTGCCCTCTGTCACCGTTGCCCGAAATGCAGGCAGGTAAGTATCTTCCAGATCGTGCGGCGAAACGTCCACATTCGCCTTGTGCCGCGTGCTCTCCGGCCCTGAATGCACGACGTAGTGCTTCGGCGTTGCAATCACCTTGTAGTAGTGCGGATCATTTCCCTGTACTCCTTCGACAAATGCAACTCCCATTCTTGAAGTCAGAAATGGGTCCTCACCATATGTCTCCTGCCCGCGGCCCCAGCGCGGATCGCGAAAGATATTGATATTTGGCGACCATACATCTAGTCCGAAATAGATGCTGTGATTTCCATGCCGCAGCGCCTCTGAGTGCTTCGCACGTGCCTCGGTGGATATTGTCGTACCCACTTCGTGCATCAGTGGCACATCCCAGGTGGCTGCCAGGCCAATTGCCTGTGGGAATACTGTCGCGTAGCCTGATCGAGCAATCCCGTGCAGCGCCTCACTCCACCAGTCATACTCCGGCACGTGCAATCTTGGAATTGCCGCAGCATGGTTCTGCATTTGCGAAACCTTTTCCTCCAGCGTCATCCGCCCCACCAGATCATCGACCCGCTTTGCCATCGGCTGCGAGGTGTCCATATAAATGGGGGCTGCCTTGGGACCCTCCACAGAGGTCTGCGCCGCTGCTGTCATCAAGGGAACTATAAAAATACCTGCGCACAAGGGTAGGAACTTCCGCAATGTCATTCCACACCAACTTTCCAGTAGTTATTTTCGCCTTCATTTATAACTGAAGAGAGAGTCAATAAGAGGTAAATCAACGAAATGCCCAAAGACAGAACTTTTCCTCACGCGATGCTTCGCGAGATATTCGAGCAACCAGATGCCATCGACGCAACCCTGAAAGCCTATACCGATGCCAACGGCCTCCGCGAAGATACCTTTCTTCCCGCCCGCCAGGCACTCGCCGGCAAACAGAGTATGCTCATCTCTGCTAGTGGCTCCAGTCGTCATGCCGGCCTTTTCGGCGAAATTCTTTTTGAGGACCTCGCTGGCATCGCTGTCGATGTCGAGTACGCCAGCGAGTACATCTACCGCTCCACCCAGACCCTCAGAAATCCCTGCTTCCTCGCCATCTCCCAGTCGGGCGAGACGGCCGATACCTCCGAGGCATTGCGCGAGGCCATCGCCCGTGGCACCTCAACCATTGCCATCACCAATAAGCCGGAATCCACGATGGCGAAGCTGGCCAACTGCTCTCTGCCTACTCTCGCTGGCGTTGAGCGAGCCGTGCCCGCCACTAAGAGCTTTACCACGCAGCTCACCGTCATCTCGCTGCTTTCTCTCTTCAGCGCGCGCATCGGCGGTCGCATGACGCGGGCTGTTGTTGAGTCTTATCTTGAAAACCTTGAGGGTGTCCCCTCAGCGATGCGGTCTGCTCTTCCGCAATGGGAGTCCCAAGTCTCCGAACTCGCCCCGAAAATCCAGTCGGCGGAATCTTTTCTCTTCCTTGGCCGAGGAGTCCACTACCCCATCGCTCGGGAGGGTGCGCTCAAGCTTAAGGAATCGTCCTACATTCAGGCCGAGGGCTACCCTACGGGGGAACTCAAGCACGGTCCCAATGCGCTTATCGACCGCCAGACTCCGCTGGTCGTCCTTGCCACGCGTGATCCACACTCTCCCGATTCGGTCGTGCGCTATGAGAAGACGGTAAACCTTCTCCGTGATATGCAGAAACAGGGAGCCGAGGTTATCTCCATCGTCAACGAAGGCGATTCTCGTATCGCTGAACTTAGCGGCTACACCGTCGCCATTCCGCAGTGTGCTGAGTACATCGCTCCTCTCTACGAGGTCGTGCCACTGCAATTGCTTGCTTATTTCATGGCTATTGGACGCGGTATCGATGTCGATAACCCACGCAATCTCGTCAAAGCGGTGGTGCAGGAGTAGGTAAAGGATTGCCGCTACACTGCCTTATCTTGTCCTGCCACATGCATCTGAGGTGACGCTAGATTAGCGTCATCTCGATGTTTAATAAGGTCAATTGAGGATATTCTTTTAGCTATCCGCGGACAGAAATTCCAGAGAAGGTGAGAAGAACGCGGCCACGTACCGGCGCTCCAAATGCGCGAGCTGGCTGAAAGACGCTCATCACAAGCTGATCAACCACCTGATTCTGCACCTTAGCATCCACCGGACCGGAAAGGATGTTGTAGTCGTAAACGCGACCATTCTCATTGATGTAGGCTTCCACGACAACCGGATTATCGTGGACCGACAGAATAGGACGCGGATCGACAGCAGAGTAAAGATAATGAGGAGTGGTAAATACGCCTAATGGCTCGTCGTTGGCCATTACCGGTTCTGGTGCAGCAAACATACCGAGCAGAAGGGCGATACTGCCAAGCAATACAACAGACCCGGCAAAGCCCGCCGATACCTGAACAAGCAATGGACGAAGCGTATTCTCCCATTTGAGACCGAAGGCGTCTTTCCAACTCGACTTCATTGCGGCGCGTTCATGCGAGATAGCAATACGCAGCTTCATGCCAAGGTCGGCAGGTGCTTTAGCAGTACCCAGCATCGCTAGCGATTGCTGCGTAGTGCGTAGTGCATTGAACTCTTCCTGACAGGTGCTGCAATACTCCAGGTGATGTGCGATTTGCTGCATCTGATGGCCGGAGATTGCGCTATCCAAATAGGCCGAAAAAAGAGACTGATAGTTGGCACAGGTATGGTTCATTGCATCACCATCTCTTCGGATGTGCGCATGGCGAACTGCGACGCATTATTATTTTTCGCGGCGCTCGATTCGGCAACGAGCAATGTGCGTAAAGCGGCTCGGCCGCGTGTAAGCCGCGACTTTACTGTGCCGATGTTGACGTTGAGAATCTCAGCAATCTCTTCGTAAGCAAAACCTTCAATTTCGCGTAATACCAGAACGGTACGGAATGCTTCCGGAACCTGTCGTAAAGCAGCTTCAACGTGCTCGCGAATTTCGCTCTGGGCTACATTATCAAAAGGCGAATTGCTATCGTCAGCCAGTGTCGCGCTCAGGCAGGTATTGTTATTCCCATCGTCTTCTTCAAGCGGAGAATCAATGGTAATTTCCTGCTTTTTATGACGTGACCACCATCGCCGCTGATTCGAAGCTTCGTGCAGAGCAATCCGGTAGAGCCAGGTGCGAAGGCTGGCCTCACCATGAAAACCACGAATGCTGCGAAAGACCTTAATGAAAACTTCCTGCGTGATGTCCGCAGCATCCGCAGGATCGTTGATGCTGCGGGCGATCAGGGAATACAAGGGTTGATGGTACTGCGCAATAAGAAGGGCGAACGCTTGCTCTGAGCCGGCCTTGAGGTCGGCGACGAGAGCAGCATCTTCGATACTGATGCCAATTACGTTCGCTAGATGGCTCATTGCTATGCCCGCCTGCATATCGGGTGTCCTTTACACTACGACTTTTAATAAACAAGTGGCAAATGCGATACGGCTACGATCAAACTTCGCTGGCGCCAGCCAGAGTGCTCGCTCACTCTATTTTCTTTAGACACCGGAAGATAGGGGATATGTTCCCTGAAGATTGACGAAAGTGTCCGGCTCCTCCAAAATAGAGAGAGCCTTCCTGAAAAAGTGGGCCTGTGGCGCAGTTGGGAGCGCGCTTCCATGGCATGGAAGAGGTCATCGGTTCGATCCCGATCAGGTCCACCAATAATTCAACAACTTGCAAGCTCCCTCCTTTCCCGCTTGGTGTCATTTGGTGTCAAATTTCCAAACACCTTCACAGACACAGCGCCGTGCTTGAGCACCTTCCCTCCCAAAGTCACCGCATCCGGCAATGGCTTCACCGTCTTTCGGTGATTCTTTTCCGACGATTTCCTCAGCTCCCGGTTAATGGAGTTGACCGTCGCCTGCACGCTCTCGGGAATCTCCTGCATGTAGACATCGGTTGTCGTCGCGGTCCGTGAGTGGCGCATCACGCCCTGCACGTCCTTGACTGTACCCTTCTTCTGAGCCAGAGTTGCAATCGTGCGCCGGATGACCTGAAACGTCAGCTTCGGCAGTCCCAGGTTGCGGGCCAGCTTGTGAAGCACTCGTTTCCGAAAGTTGTCGGTATCGAGGAACCCTCCAACTTCGTTGGCGAAGATGAAGTCGTCCGGCGACAGCTCCGGCGACTTCTTCTTATCTTTCGACGCCGCTTCCCGGGCTCGCTCCTCACACTCCACACGCCATGTCTCCAGATCGTCCGCGAGCTTCTGCGGAATATGGATGACCGTGAGACTCTTTTTTGTCTTTCCCCAGGGACGAATCTTGCCCTTGTAGACGGTCTCTATGATCTTCAACGTGCAGGCATCGTAGTCGAAGCACTTCCACCGGAAAGCCAGCAACTCGCTCGGACGGAGAGCATTCGTCATATCCAACTCAAGCAGGATGCGATCCCGCAGAGTCAGTTCTGCAAGAGCAAGGCCGAGCTGATCCCAGGTAAGCGTTGTTGTGTCAGTCTCACGCAGTTGCGTGGGCACCTTCACTTTGCGCGCAGGGTCTTTGGTAAGGAAGTCCTGATCGACCGCCTCAGCGAAGATGTCTCGAAGGTACGCGCGCATCTGCAACACTGTGTCCTTGGATCGGGTTATAGCCAGCTTGTTCAAATGAAGCTGCAAGCTGAACTTGTCGAAGTTTGCCAGCGGAATCTCCCCGAGCGGATCGACGAGATCAGACTGAATCAGAATCGTTTTTGTTTTAGCCGTCTCTTCTTTCCAGACGGCCTCTTTCAACGGAAGGAAACGATTCTTGACGAACCAGGCAAAGGTGACAGAGCCGTCGTTCATGACTCTGGTAGGGGAACCCGGCTTCCCTATCTGTTTTGTGATTTCGCGTTGCAGTGCTTCGCGGGCCTCGAACTTGGACATCTTTGACTTCAGCCCGAGAATGACCGGAACGCGAACGGTCTTTTGTTCGTCAGTGGTCGGGTCATTCACCACTTTGCGGAAATACCCGTACCACTGCTTACCGCGAAGGGTAACGTACCCCCGTTGGTGCGATGTACCCATTCAATCCCTCAGTTCTGTGGCGGGAACAATTGGGCCTGCCTCCATTTTACCGGCGTTTCCTTCGCAAAATGGAGAGGCGCTCACGTTCGTTGACAAACTCTTCGATCTGGCTTGAGCGGTAGCGAAGTGTCCCATCACCCACGCGAATCACGGGAAGATATGGGGCTTTTCTTGATGAGTGATCCCATACCCAATCTTTGGTTACATTGAGCCGTTCCGCGACATCTTCGACCGTAAGGAGAGGATCGATTTGGGTTACGCGCTGAACTGGAAATGGCCGCTGCAATTCTTCAAATGAGGGCATCTGTTGATGAGACTCGCGAGATGCAATGGACCTGTCCAGTAGCCGAAGGTCTCGAAGCCCGTGTGACTGTGACATTTGTCCTCCTGGTAATCGGGCGCTTTTAGATAATCGATACGTTCCCGTGCTCGGCATTCGCTTGAAAGCAATTTCGGAAGAGTACCCAACCCGTTTGATGTCGGGCATCGCGCGCCTCTGGACCAAGTGTGATGCGACCAACCTGGATCGTCCAATACTTCCTATCTATGGCAACCAAGATTTCATCTATGGCGAAAGTTGTGACAAGAGCGCTCAGGGTACTCAAAAGTACCCGATTGACATTAGCTGTTTTCTCAATCGACTCTTAATTTTGAGATTGATTTTCCACAGAAGCATATAGCGAAGGGCTTCTGCGCACGACCGAAAGAGGGATCACGGGCTATGTCAGTCCTCATAGAGTTCAGGCATCTGAAATACATTCTGGCGGTTGCAGAGACCGGGAACTTCACGCGGGCAGCGGAACGTCTATTCCTGGCCCAACCTTCGCTCAGTGCTCAGATCAAAGACCTTGAGGATACCCTCGGATTCCCAATTTTCCTTCGTGATCGTACGGGCGTGTACTGTACACCCGCAGGAGAGATGATCGTTTCATATGCTGAGTCGGCATTGGCAGAACAAACGGAGACCGTCAAAGCAGCTCGTGCCATTTATCGAGGAGAAATACCCATTCTGAGGCTCGGCTTCTCCTGCTTCGTCCAGCCAGAACTCCTTCAATCCTTCCGCGATGCCTATGCCCGCTTATTTCCCGACTGCCAAATGCAATTGTCGAGCGGCAATCACTCGCATATTCTTCATCGATTGGAAGAAAAATCATTGGATGGGGCATTGCTTCCTATGCCGATTACCGGTGACGATTGGGTATTTGAACAAATCGCGTGCAGTCCACTCGTTGTCTGTATGCGAACTGACGATCCCCTAGCTGAGGAAATTGAAATCCAGCCAGCAGAGCTCACAGAGAGATTGACAATTTTTCGAGATCCGGAAATGCATCCCGCGGCCCATGCTCGTTTAATGAACATGTTATCTGAAGTCAAAATTCTTCCGAAGGTGTCCTCCCTGGCAGCAACACCAGCCGACATACAATTCATGGTTCAGGCAGGATGCGGTCTAGCTCTGATGGATCAGAGGACCGTGCTTTATCCAGGCCTCACAGGTAGGCCAATTGCGGGGATACGTTGGACAGTCGATACCGCATTCGTACATCACAATAATGCGGAGCACTTAGCGCTTCCAATTTTGGTCCGGTATTTGCGAAAGTTGGGGAACGGCAAGCCTCTAAAGCGGCCTGCACGCCGAAAACATGTGAAGGGACTTCAGCTGGAGTTGCTTGCATAATCGAAAATTGGCAATACAAGCACTCTTCCATTTCAGTGAATGAACTGCCTTGTTATTGTCAACTGATGTGTTTCCGTCTAATGGTCCGTCGCCAAAATCAAAGACTGCATTTTTCGGCTAGTGATAATCGTGGCCCGAGGAATGGCCATAGACGCGACCTATTGCACCATAGATAAGAAGTCTTGGACGAATTGCATTAGCGACGCTACCTTCTGACACATGACGGCAAGAACCTGGCCGTTGGAGGTACTGATGATCGCTCAGTTCAAACTCACTATTCGACGGAGGATTGCCCACCTCCGGATTCTTCCAACCCTCACTCTATTTACTATGCTTGTTGTCTTCCCGGCACTCGCTTTTGCGCAAGTTGGCGGGTCGCCATTCGATACTGGGTTTACCGCACTACAAAACCTCTTTACCGGAACAATTGCCAAGGTCGCCAGCCTGATCGCGATTGTGATGGGGGGCTACAGCTTTGCGCACGGCGAGCCAGGCGCGAAAAAAGCGCTGGCTGGCGTCGCTGCTGGAACTGGTATTGCCGTCCTCGCTGTGAACGTCCTGAGTTGGCTTTGGGGTGTGTAAGCACATCTCACCTATCCACTCTCAACCTTCCATTGCAGCGAGCACAACGAGGGGTTTATGCCAGACGTGAAGCCACAATCCAGACGTACAAATCGGGTCTTCAAAAGCCTGCATAAACCTCTCACTTACCTGGGTGTAGAGCGTACTCTGTTTTACTTTGTCTGCGTCGGTGCAGTCGGCACATTCAATCTCTTTGATTCGATTCTGGCGGGCATCGCTGTTTTCATGGGAGGATTTGTCTTCGGCCATTGGGTGACGAACAGCGATCCAGCTTTTCTCCGTATTCTCGCCAAATCGGAGAGGTACAAACTCCGCTATGACGCCGCCAAGCAGCAGATTCCGCGCGTGGAGGTTCGCTGATGCTGCGACTCGATAAAGCAATCAAGCCGTGGAAGAACTCGGCATCATTGAATGACCATATTAACCTGTATGGCTTCTGGAACGAAACGGCATTCCTCACCAAGAGCGGCGATTTGGGTATGGTGTTGCGCGTCCCCGGCGTTGACTACGAAAGCCTGGATTTTGCGGAGCAGGAGTATGCCGTCAATCGGTTGGAAGCGGCACTGAAGTCCTTCGGGCCAGGCTTCCATATCTATCAATATCTCTTCAAATCCAATCGGCCTGACATTCCTTTTGCCAAGTACGACGACCCCATTGTGGAAGCTGCCATCGAGCAGCGGCGTCAGTTCTTTATGTCGAAGTGCGACCGCCTTTACCAAATTGAAATCTTCTACTGCATTATGCTCGAAGGCGCACGATCAAAAACCGGCCTTGGCACCGCATTCGCTCGTCTCGTGCGTGATCCCGCTGGAGCAATCGGTGAACTTAAGGCGCAATTTATCAGCGGCAGTATGAAAACCTTGCTGCGTTCACAGATTGAACACGATCTGGCAAAACTGGAGCAGCGTGCTCAGGGATTCACACGGCAACTCGCTGACTTTATGCACATTGAGGTGCTAGGACAGCAAGGCCAACTGCGCTTCTTTCGTCGGCTGCTGAACTACGACGATTGGCGCATTGCGGGCAAGCCACATTCTACGCAGTTTCTCGATTACCAAGTTGTCAACTCCGATATCGAAGCGGAACGTGATCATCTGCGCGTGGGAGATCACTTCGTTCGTGTGCTTACGATGAAAGAGGCCATTACCGAAACGCGGCCTCTGGTATTGGACACTCTGCTGAAGATTCCTGCCAACTTCTATGTTGTGACTGAATGGACGGCGCTTTCGGCAGACAAGGCCCGCAAGGAAGTAAACAAACGACGTCGCCACTTCAATATGTCTAAGACTGGCTTCGTCTCACAAATTGGCAACGACGCGACCCAGACAAATCCTCGTGATGTACTGGTGGATGAATCCAAGCAAGCCGACATTGAAAATCTGGGTGACTGCCTTCGCGCTCTGGGCGATGGTCAATCATTAGGCGATTTCTCGCTCACAATTGTTCTCTATAGCCGCGTGAAGTCGGAATTGGAACAACTTGTGGGCGAGTTCACAGGCATCTTTACCAACGCGGATGGCAACCTGTTTGCCGAGACATACAACCAGCTCAATGCGTACTTTGCCACTGTGCCCGGCAATTATGCGCTGAATCTCCGCAGGTTATATCTGCTAAATGCCAATTACGCCGATCTCAGTTTTCTGTTCACGGTATTGCCGGGCGAAAAGACGAACTCATACCTCGGCACGGAGTACCTGGCTGTGCTCGAAACCGACAATAGTACGCCGTACTTCCTGAATCTGCACAACGGCGAGGTGGCCCACACACTCATTCTTGGAATGACGGGGAGTGGAAAGAGCTATCTTTGCAGTTTCCTATTGCAGAATGCGCAAAAGTACGCGCCGCTCACGTTCATCTTCGATATCGGCAGCGGCTTCCAATCGCTTACGGCAATCTTTCGCGGCAGCTACTTGAATGTCGGCCAGGAAATGCGAGATTTCACCATCAATCCCTTTTCGCTAGCGCTCACCAAGGAGAACCTGCAATTTCTTTTCAGCTTCTTCCGTGTGCTCATTGAGGGAAATGACCAACGCTATCGGCTGGATTTCAAGGAAGAGCGCAAGCTGTGGGATGCTATCGAACGAACGTACATGCTGGAGCCGGAGCAGCGCACCTTATCGAGTTTCGCCAACATCATTGGAGAACTGAAAGAACGCCTGCATCGCTGGACCCGCTCTGGTCAGTATGGTTTTGTCTTTGACAACGTCGAGGATACGCTTTCTTTTAGTCGTTTCCAGACTTTCAATTTTCACGGCTGGAACGACACACCGGAGGTTCTCGAACCGTTGCTGTTCTATGTGCTACACCGGGCCAGCAATGAGATAGCCGATCCGCAGAAACTAGCTACCTTTAAGACATTCCTGATGGATGAGGCGTGGCTGTTTATCAAGAATGAGACGATCCGCAACTATGTCGTCCAGGCGCAGAAGACCTGGCGCAAACACAATGCTGCCATGATTTTGGCCACGCAATCGATTAAAGAATTGCAGGAATCTGGCATGTTGCAGATCGTGTCTGAGAGTTGTCCGACGAAAATCTTCCTTGCGAACCCGGAGATGGACCGCGATGTATACCGCGAAGCCTTTCACCTGAACGATATGGAACTCGACCTGATTGCCGGGCTTATTCCACCCGGCCAGATGCTCATTCGCAAGGCTCAGTCTTCCAAGAGAGTCCAGTTAAACGTCGATTCGATTTCGCACTGGATGGCAACCAACAACGCCCGCGACAATCTCAAGAAGCGCGAGTATTTCGAGCGCTTCGGTATTGCCGACGGCTTACGTCGCCTTGCGTATGAGTTTCCTTTCCGGCCCCGGTCCGAGTCCGAAGCCATTCACACTAATCATCAAGGAGCTGCCGTATGAACCGCCCATTCGCCGCCATTGCCGGGGCTACCCTGGCTCTTACCTCCGCTGTGGCCGTTACGCAGGATACTTCGGCCCGCACCGTGCAGTATCACTCACAAGACATCGTGCCGATACACGCGAAGCTGAAGTACACCACCCTGATTGAGGTGCCGCCCACCGAGAAGATAATGGAAGCGGCTACCGGCGATAAGGACTTCTGGGTTGTCGATGTAGTGGGAAACTTCTGCTTCGTGCATCCGGCTAAGGCGGGCATCAGTTCGAACTTAAATCTCATTACTGACAAGGGCAATATCTACAGTTTCACCTTGCAGGATGTGTCTGGAACCTCTTCTATACCGGATCTCAAAGTGCTCGTTGAACCTGCCGACCGTTCCTCTATCGTCGCGTCGTCAGGGCCTCCGCAGTATGTTCCTGCCGCTCAACTGGCGCAGTCGAAGCAGGAACTCGCCGCCGTGCAGTCTCACATTACCCAAGCGGTCGATGAGTATAAGAGCGCTTATCCGTTGCAACTGAAATTCGACTACGACTACAAGGTGAATGAAGCTCCTTTCGATATTCAGTCGATCTACCATGACGGAAAGTTCACGTATATCAAGACCAATGCGCCAGAAAAGTTCAGTGTGTACGAAATGAAGGATGGAAAACCGAATCTTATCAATTACGAACTTCGCGACGGCACCTACATCATCCCGAAAATCATGGATTCAGGTTATGTGGAGTTGGGCAAGAAGCGCATGGAATTTTCTCGCAAAGGCTAAAGCAAATGGATGACCAGAACACAAAATCATCGGCAGACCCGGATATCTTTGAGCTACCCGAACTGCGTCGCAGCCTCGTGGAACCGAAGGGCGTACTCCGAAAAAACCTGAAGGTGTTCCTTTATCTTGGAGCGGCATTGCTTGTAATTGTTGCCGCAATCTTCAGTTCGGGCGGAAAGAAGCCCTCGGCTCAGCAGGACGCGACGAAGGGACAGCCTCCGCAACCTGCCGTGCAGGACAACACGGATAATAATGTTGCTGACTTAAGGAATCAACTTCAAGCAGAAAAGCTAAAGGAACAAGAACAGGCGGCTGCCGCTACGAATGCGGCTATGATTGCGCGTGCGACGCCCGCCCAGCAATCTGCCGCTGCTGCGTATGACCCTACAGGTCAGGCTCTTCCTTGTGCTCCCGGCCAAACTTGCCCACCAGCTACTTATGGGCAGCAGAATAGTAGTGAACCTCAACTTAGCCCTGAGCAACAGCAGGCCCAGCAACTCGCTGCCAAAGAGCGCGAGCTTGCCTACAATGCACGGTTCGCATCGAACCTCGCCTATTCGCGTGGAGCCGAAGCTCAGCCGCCGCAGCTGACAACCCATAAAGCTGTATCTTCAAACGAATACGTTTCCCAGCAGAATCCTTATACGACTGCAGCGCAGCCGGACAGCAGCTTGACTATGCCGCGAGCGGCCGGAAGCCCTACTCCGGTTCCAGTCGGTCAGTCTTCGATTAAGCATGGCCCCGAAGTCAATATCGACTCGGCTGCGGGACAGCCTTATGTGATTTATGAGGGGCTGACGATGGACACTGTTCTGATGAATCGGTTGGACGGCGATGCTGTCGGCCCGGTCAAGGTACTGGTCTCCAATCCCGTTTACTCTCACGATCACCAGCATGTGCTCATCCCAGATGGGACGATTGTGTTGGGGGAGGCCCGCAAGATCGGTTCCTCTGGATTTGGCCAACAGCGCCGCATGGCCGTTGTCTTCCACCGGATGATTATGCCGGACGGCTACTCCGTTGACCTGAACCAATTTCATGGCCTTGACCAGATTGGCGAAGAGGGCTTGAAAGATAAAGTGAACAATCACTATCTCCAAATATTCGGAACCTCGATTGCATTAGGAATCGTTGCCGGAGCGGGCGAAATTGCTCAGGGTGGCGGCACCTTTGCGGGATCTGGTTCTCAGCAGTTCACAAATGGAGCGTCTGCATCTATCTCCCAGTCCGCAACAACAATACTTGACCGATTTATTCAGATACCGCCAAATATCACTATCCGGGAGGGACATCGTGTGAAGGTCTATTTCACACAGGATATGTTGCTCCCGGCATATGAGAATCACACTATTCCACAGACGTTATAGGAGGCTTGCATGAAAAACACTGCCACATGGGTTTCGATAGGGCTGATCCTCGGAAACCTTGCTTTGACTGGATGCGAAAGCAAGCAGGATAAACTCCAACGCTTACAGGCCGAATATGCCGCAGCTTATAAGCAATATCAACTCGACTGCGTTGATCCAATGACGAGCGGCGCAGCGGATGCCCTTAACTATGTTCCTGGAACTGCGGCTAAAAGTGCTGCTGCGAAGCCGAATGTCGATCCAGCCGAGGAGGCGAAGCGCACGGCAAAGTGCCAGGCCGATGATGCAAAAACCAAACAACTTCAACAGGAAGTTCTCGATGCCACAAGCAAATGAACCTTACTTTGCGATTTAAGGAGAACCGGACATGAAATGTTTTGCCATTACTACTGCAACGTTGCTTCTCAGCGGGGTGGCTGCCCAAGCCCAGTTTGGAGGGGTTGTCTTCGATCCCACGCAATCCGGCCATGCCGTCCAGCAGATCATGCAGGCCAGGCAACTCTATACCACTACTGCTCAAACGACTCAGAACGTTATAGCAGCCTACAATTTTGCTAAACAAATGGCCAGGTCGCCCGCGAACCTCTATCGGCCCTATGTTTCACCATCCACGTATTGGACGGCGCTTAACCGTACCGCGAATACCTACGGCAACTCCCAAGCTGTCATCAATACTGCCAATACCGGAACTAACGCTCAGGCTGCCTATCAATATGCCAGTGTGCCGCGCACAAGAGAACTGTCCGACTATGGTTCCCTCAGCCCCTCTGCGCAGCAGCAAATTGCGGCGGAAGGGGCCACAACAGACCTGAGCGATTCGATTACGGAAAGCAATCTCCAAACCCTTGGCACCATGCGATCGAATGAAATACGGCGCGAACAGGACATTACCGCACTCGAACAGGCGAGCCATTCTATGGACCCAGCTCAACATACCGATATGGCCACGATGCAGCGTATCAATCAAGCAATGGTTCTCCAACTCCGGCAGCAGCAGGAAGGCAATCAGCTTCGGCAAGCAATCGCGCTACAACAGATTGTTACGCAGAAACAGCAACAGGATGCGATGAAGGCTGGGTTTCAGGACGCCGCTGCTTATGAGCGTGATTACAACACTGTTATTGCACCTATGACGAACCATGCAGCCGACGCTCTGAGCTACTAAACAATGTTTCCAGGAGTTTGCTATGGACCTGCTGAGATTAATTACGACGGGCTGCGATTCGCTGACTGCCACGGCAGCGCCATCCGTCACCGCGCTCGGTCTGCATATGTGCGTCGCTCTGGCCACCATCATGCTCGTATGGTTTGGGGTACAGGAAGCATTGGCTTCCGCACAGGGTGGCCCCGGCTTCAACATGGGTAAATTCCTGAGCTTCTTTATGCTCATCACATTTGCATACGTGATGGTGAAGTTCTACGACAATAGCATTCCCGGCATCGGCTACTCCCTTAAGGGCTTCATTAACGGAGGCGCACAGAGCCTTGTTACCGTTATAGGCAAAGACAGTGTAACTACCATCTTCAATACGCTCCATCAAGCCGAAAAGCCGCTCGGAGGGGCCATCCCAAAAGCGTTATTGTCACCTTATTACGCGCTTGTTTACTTCGTGGTGCAGCTCATTATTTCGCTACTGAGTGCTTCCATCGTTGCGATACTCGCCTATGCTGCCATTGGAATGACGGTCATTGGCCTCGTCGGGCCAGTATTTATACCTTTTCTTGTTTTCGACAAGCTCGACTTCCTGTTTTGGGGCTGGCTCAAGGCATTCGTGGGTTTCGCATTTTTCAAAGTCATTGCGGCGGCGACGCTTAGCGTTCTGAGCCATCTTTATACATCTTATTTATCGACATTGTTTTCGCTCGATCCAGTCACGATGGTGACACACCTGCCAGGACTTATCATTCTCGTTCTCGTCAACGTTTACATCTTGTTCAAAATACCCGCCATGACCATGACGTTATTTTCAGGAAGTCACGGAGGACATGATGGAGGCGTGGGCATTGCTACAGTGGCGCTTCTGCGCAGTATATAGAGCGCGTAAATGCTTCGGAGAAACTCATGAACATTACGACGAAAGCATCTCCCGAAATCACCCGTGCTGCGGAACGATATCTGGAGCAGTACGGCGACCCTCTGGTAATAAATACGTATTTGAAAGTGACCATCCTTGCGCTCACGGTAATTTCGCTCATGCTGGCTGCGCTAGTTTTCAAGAGCCAGAAAGCGCTCGCCAATATGCATCCATTGATTGTTCGGATCAATGATGTTGGCCGCGCCGAGGCTATCGATTACCGCAACTTCCAATACCGTCCCCAGGAAGCCGAAAACAAATATTACCTCTCCCGCTGGGCGGAGTTGTATTTCTCGCGCAACCGTTTCACGGTCGAGCGGGACCAAACGAACTCGCTCTATTTCCTCAATAGCGATGTGCAGCGGGCCGTAATCGCGCAGGAACGCCAGAACAATGTCATCCTGACATACCGGAATGACTCCACGCTTCCGTATGTTGACGTGGAGATCAAGAACGTCATTCTTGACGACCTGCGGCAGTCTCCTTATTCGGCGCGAATCGAGTTCGAGAAGGTGTACACAAATCCGGCGGACCATACTGAACTCAAGCGGGAGCGATGGGTCGCCAGCGTCACCTATGTCTTCCGCGAGAACGTCAAGAACAATGAGCTGGCCGTGAACCCTCTGGGATTAATGATCGTGCGTTTCCGAGCCGACCAGGCCTTCAGT
>DASRSR010000083.1:0-10367 GCA_035656355.1 Edaphobacter sp. | reverse complement strand
CAAGAGATTGTGCCGTATAGGGTGCGTTGTATACGCCGGGCCCACCACCAAGCGAGAACTGAATACCGGCGGTTGCGGTAGTGAGATTAACCTGGCGAACAGCACCCGCTCCATTAAGGCCAACAAAGAGTTGTGTGCCATCGGTAGAGAGCGCCATCCGCGTAGGCTCACTGCCAACAAAGATAGTCTTCACGATTGCACCGGTAGCAGGATCGATGCCGGCGACGGTATTGCCGAGGGTTCCACCGGCATAACCAGGGATTGAGGCATAGATAAGGCCATCGACTGCGTTGTAGACAATGTCATTGACCGGTAGAGCAAGAAAGGTGGTAAAAGGCTGCGGCGGAGGGGTTGGGCCGGTGGACTCTGGCGTCGAGACCTCGATGCTTGCCTGGGCAAAACCGGAGAGAAGCGAAGCTGGGATAATGGCCGTCAACTGACTGTTACCAACATAGGTTGTAGCCAACGGAGAACCGTTCCATTGAACGACCGAGTCGGGGAAGAAGCCGTTGCCATATACAGTAATTTTGGTGTCGGGACTGCCGGCCGGAGCTGAATTGGGAGTGATGGTGAAGTTTGTCGATGGAGCAATGACAGAAACGGTGACAATGTTGGATTGCACAACCGGCGAACCTGGATTGCTAACGACGAACTTAATAGTGCTAGCAGACGCAATATAAGAAGGGGGCAGTAACGCTGAGATATAGGTTGCGGTCCGACTATTGATTGGAATGTTGGCACCATTCGCCTGAACGGTCGCATTGAGCGCGAATCCTTTACCCGAGATGCTAAGGAGAACGGGCGCGGTTGTTGAAGTGTTTACAGTAAGAGGGGCAGGAGAGACGACTGTAATAGTGGGAATACTAGCGGCAATGACGAGTTCGGTTGGAGTGGTAGCGCTGCCGCCAGGACCTGGGTTGTTGACGTTGACCTGCCCTGTACCCAGGCTCTTAAGATCGTCAGCTGTGAGGTCTACCTGAAGTGTTGTGCTATTGACAAAAGTCGTGGGCCGCGTTGATCCGTTGTACATAACGACGGAGTTTGCTTCAAAACCGCTTCCGCTGACGGTAACAGTTGCCGAAATTCCCTGCGGCACCGCCATAGGAGAAAGTCCAGTCACCTTGGGAGTTGGGCTGATGATGGAAAAACCCACCGGAGCGGAGCTTGCACCACCAGGATTGGAGACCATAAGGTTCGCCACCTGGCCGGAAGCCAGGATAGAGGCAGGTACTACGACTTGCAGGCTTGTCGCGTTGACATATGTCGTCTGCAGCGCAGCTCCATTGAGGGTCACCGATGTAGATGACGTGTAGCCGGTCCCTGTAATTGTCAGGGTTGTCGCTGGTGAGCCTGCAGGAAGGCTCTCAGGAGCGACAGTCGCAATCTTTGGAGTTGAATTCGTGGACGAAGAAGGAGCTGAATTAGAAGCAGATCCGCCGCCACTGCAACCAGCGAGCAAAGAGAGCGTGAGGGCTGAACCAGCCAAGAGCAAAACACCAAGGCGCACAAAGGTCTCCAGTAAAGCAAAGGTCTTCCGGAGAATGTCTCAGAGCACATCCTCACCAACTGCTCAACCTTGCTATTCAGTTGCCGGAAGCGTTTACATGCTATCCGGGATATACCGATAAGAAAAGCTCTTTTTAAAGTAACTAAGGTAACTTCAAAGAATTAGGTATTCCGGAACAAGGATTGGCGAATAATTCGCGCATCGTGACGGACGGGTTAGAGCTTGCAATAGCCCATCTTTATACTTAAGAATATGCCTACATTCCCCTCGCTTGAAGACCAGCTTGACCTTATCACCAAAGGGGCTGCCGAGATTATTCCGCTGGAGGCGCTGAAGGAGCGCATTCAGCAGTCCATCGCTTCGGGTAAGCCGATGCGCATCAAGGCAGGATTTGATCCGACTGCGCCTGACCTGCACCTGGGCCATACGGTACTGATCCGCAAGCTGCGGCACTTTCAGCAGCTTGGGCACACGGTGATCTTTCTGATTGGCGATTCGACGGCGCTGATCGGCGACCCGACGGGGCGCAATGTCACGCGCAAGCCGCTGACGCCGGAGCAGATCGCCGCTAACGCCGAGACGTACAAGGAGCAGGTGTTCAAGATTCTGGACCGCGAGAAGACCGAGGTGCGGTACAACTCCGAGTGGCTCGACAAACTGGGCTATGCAGACTTGATCGGGTTATCGGCAAAAGTTACTTTGTCGCAGATGCTTGACCGTAAGGATTTCCTTACGCGGTTCAGAGCAGAACAAGACATTTCATTGCATGAAATGTTGTATCCACTGGCGCAGGGATATGACTCCGTCATGCTTAAGGCAGACGTTGAACTAGGAGGAACTGACCAGAAGTTCAACCTGCTGATGGGACGCGAATTGCAGCGCAAAGAGGGCCAGCCGCAGCAGATTGTGCTGATGGTGCCGATTCTCGAAGGCCTCGACGGCGTGCAGAAGATGTCGAAGTCGCTGAACAACGCGATCGGCATTCACGAGCCAGCGTCAGAGATGTACGGCAAGCTGATGTCGATCTCCGACGAGCTGATGTGGAAGTACTGGACGCTGTTGACCGATCTGCGAAAGTCCGAGATTGCGCAGATGCAAGCCGATGTGGCTGCGGGCAAGCTACATCCGATGCAGGCGAAGAAGAATCTCGCCCACGCTATCACCAGCGACTTTCATTCTGCCGCCGAAGCCAATACGGCAGCGGAGAACTGGGCCAAGCAGTTTCAGCAGCGCGGTGTAGCCGACGATCTGGAAGAGGTCGCGGTGGAGTACGGTGCAGTAGCCGGAGCCACGGCCAATACGGTACGCATGGCAAAGCTGCTGGTGCAGGCTGGCCTTGCTGCTTCGGCCGGCGAGGCCACGCGAAAGCTGGGCGAAGGTGCAGTGCGGATTGACGCGAACGTGCACAAGGATGCTCTGCTGACCGTGGAAACGTTGCCTGTGCGGTTAAGTTTGCGGCTGGGAAAACGTGCAAAGATGGTCAATCTCTCGGAGTGAGATGAAAGGACGCTCGAACTGATGCACAAACATATGGCCGAAAACCGGCATCGTATGACCATGAACCTTTCTCCCGTATCTCGCGGATTGCTTCGAATTGCTGCCATCGGACTGATTCTGACAGGGAATCTTCCCTGCCTGCGTGCCCAGCAGAATGAACAGGACGCCAAGGCCCTGGTATCCAAAGCGGTGAAATCGGAACTGGCCGCCGATGCATCTGACCACTCTCTTTGGCGATATCGAGATGAACAGCGAGAGCAGCACAAGGTTTCGATTGTGGTGAATACGCGGCAGGGATCGGTAAAACGGCTGATTGAAAAGAATGGCCAACCACTTTCTCAAGCAGAAATGCAAGCCGAAGACAGCCGTTTGCAAAATTTCATTCATGACTCTTCCGCTCTCGCCAAGCAGAAGAAAGATGCCGAGCATGACGACAAAAATGCGACGGCATTGTTAAAGATGCTGCCCGAAGCCTTTCGCTGGACGGTAAAGGGGCGCAGTGGCGATACCTTAACCTTGCACTTTGAACCGGACCCGAACTTCAATCCGCCTGACATGCAATCGCGTGTTCTAAGCGCGATGAACGGGCAACTTATCGTTAATGAAAAGCAGCAGCGAATTCAGGAGATCAACGGAAAATTAACCCGCGATGTAACCATCGGCTGGGGGCTGCTGGGGCGCTTGCACCAGGGCGGCACATTCCGAGTAGAGCGGAGAGAAATAGCACCGGGGCTGTGGCAGATAACAGAGACGCACGTGCACATTCAGGGCAAGGCGCTTTTGTTCAAAAACATTGGCCAGCAACAGGACGAGGTGCAAACCGACTTTACTCGCGTGCCTGACAGCACAACGCTGGAGCAGGCGGTAGAGATGTCGAAGCCGAAGAAGTAAGCTTCTCTGAGATGGCCAGGACCCCTTATCCGCGAACGGACCGCGAACTGATACGAAGAATCGAGCGCTCCGCGGGGCAGCGCGCCGGATACAAACAACTCATCCGCGAGCTTGGCCTTGGAGGAGGACGCGAACGGCGTCTACTTCTGGAGCAGCTTGCACGCATCACCGCGCGGGGAGAACTAGTCAAAATCAACAATGAACTGTGGAGTCTACCTTCCGCTGTACCGGAGAAGACGGCGCGTGCCGCTCGCAACGACAGCCAAATTACACAGCAACGCGCAACGCGCGACCATCTCGTTGCAGGCAGAATCGATCTGCACCGTGACGGATATGCTTTTGTCCGGCCTGGCCAGGGGAATGACCGCGAGGAAGATATTTTTATTCCCCCCGATGAGCTGAACGGGGCGATGCAGGGCGATGAGGTGTTGGTGGATGAGGCGCCTCGAGGTCGCGATGGCAGACGTTCCGGACGCGTGGCGCGAGTGCTGACGCGACGCAATCCCACCGTCGTTGGCATCTTTCATTATGTGCGCGGGCGCGGACAGAGTGGCGCGTGGGAACGTGCTCCGCTGGTGAATGGAGATTATGTTGTGCCGCTCGATGAGCGAATGACACAGCCGATTCTCATTCTGGACGCAGCGAAAATTGCCATGCAGCCGAAAACGGCAGACCGCGTCCTTGGCGAAGAGGCACAAGCGCAGCAGCGCCACTGGAGCGAAGAACTGGATCCGCGGCGGCCATTGGAAGGGTTGGCGGTCGATGTTGAAATCACCGCCTTCCCTTCTGCTGGACGTTCGGCACAGGGCCGCATTCTCGAAGTACTGGGACCACCGGAAGCATTTGGGGTGGACGTTGAGATCATTATCCGCAAGCATCACCTTCCGTATGCCTTTCCGGAGAATGTGTTGGCGGAAGCAACAGCCGTTGCTGCCGAGCCAGTGAAGGCTGTGGGAAGGCGCGATTTTCGCGATCTTCCGATTGTGACCATCGACGGCGAGACGGCGCGCGACTTTGACGATGCGGTTTACGTGGAGCCGCTTGCCAATGGAAACTGGCAGCTTCAGGTGCATATTGCCGATGTGAGCCACTATGTGCGTCCGGGAACGGCGCTCGATCTTGAAGCGCGGCTGCGAGGGACTTCTGTCTATTTTCCTGATCGCGCAGTTCCGATGCTGCCGCAGCAGCTTTCCAGTGGTGCATGCAGCCTGCGTCCGAACGAAGACAGGCTTGTGCTGAGCTGCGTGATGGAGATTGACGCGCACGGCGAGGTCCAGGGATATGAGCTGTGCGAAGGTATCATTCGCAGCGCCCGACGCATGACCTACACCCAGGTGCAGGCAGTACTCGATGGAGATGATGCAACGCGGGCGGAGCTTCCGGCACTGGTACCGGAGTTTGAGCGAATGTACGAGCTGGCATTGAAGCTGAATGCGAAGCGACGGCGGCGCGGCTCTATTGACTTCGACCTGCCGGAGCCGGTGATTCGTTTTGATCCGGAAGGTAACATGATCGCCATTGTGCGCTCAGAGCGTGGATGGGCACATCGGCTGATTGAGGAGTTTATGCTCTCGGCCAACGAGTGCATTGCCCACTGGATTGAGGCGCAGGGTGTTCCGGGCATCTATCGCGTGCACGAGATGCCTGATCCGAAACGCATTGTTGAGTTTGAAGAGACGGCAAGCCAGTTCGGTTATTCGCTCGGCTTCAGCAGCCTGCCAGTGAAGCGTCTACAGATGAAGACAGACCGCAGGGCAACGCGAGGCGCAGGGAGACAAGCCAAGACCCACGAAGTTGCCGAAGCAATCCCAGTGACTCCGCGGATGTACCAGCGGCTGGCAGCAAAAATTGAAGGTAAACCGGAGGAGCGGATTCTTGCCTACCTGATGCTGCGCTCTCTGAAACAAGCGCGGTACAGCGAGCAAAACCTGGGCCACTTCGCGCTGGCATCGCCGTGTTATACGCACTTCACTTCTCCAATTCGACGCTACCCGGACCTGATTGTTCATCGGCTGCTGCGCGATCTGCTAAGGGCCGGAGCCGAGCCGAAGGGAGCGCCGATCCTGAGCACGGAAGCACAACCGTGGCATGACATGACCTTGGCCGCGCCTGCGCGACATGCGGAAAGTCCACGGCATGAAGGTGACAGCGGGCCAATTCCCAAAGTGGAGCTGGCTGCAATTGCTACCGAATCGAGCCAGGCGGAGCGACGCGCCGACGATGCCGAGCGCGAAGTGATTGAGTGGAAGAAGATCCACTTTATGGAGAATCGCGTCGGAGAAGACTTTGATGCGATTATCCTCTCCTGCACAAAGTATGGATTTTTTGTTGAGCTCGATGACCTGTTTGTCGAAGGTCTGGTTCCGATCGGCAGCCTGCATGACGACCGCTACTTCTTCCGCGACACGGAGCGGCAGATTGTGGGCGCGCGCAACGGCCGCGTCTTCAAGATGGGCCAGCGTGTACATGTGTTGCTGGACCGGATCGACCGCCAGCAGCAGCGGCTTCAGTTTGCATTGCTCGATGTGAATGAGCCGGTAGCTGTATCGCGGAAAAACCCTGCGAAACAGAAGCGCACGGTTGAGGCAAAAAGTCGCGGCAAAAAGGCGAAGGGTGGGCGCCGGAAGAAGTGAGGCTTGTGCATTCCCATTATCGCGACAGTCTCATCGTCGCGATAATGAGCACCCGACTGACGAGTACATTCCGCTTCAACTCACGTCGTCTCGACTGAACCGGAGCAAAGTGGAGGTGAACGGAGAGATCACCGTATTTCGCCAAGCTTTCCGGGATAAAACAAATACAGGGATATCTCCGCTGCGCCGCTACGCGGCTTCGGTCGAGATGACGTGCTGTAAGAAGAGTGCACCCGATTCGATGGATGTTTTCGCGTAAAATAAAGGTTCCGCGAGAAGGAGATGCAAACGAATGGCACATATGGTTTTCTGCACCAAATATAAGGCTGAGATGGAAGGTTTGGACGAGCCTCCGTTCGATTCCGACTTCGGCCAAAAGATTTATAAGAATGTCTCCAAAAAGGCCTGGGACGAGTGGGTGGAGCGACAGAAGATGCTGTTGAATGAGTACCGCTTACAGCCCTGGACGCGCGAGGCGCAGGAGTTTTTGGTGGAACAGATGAACGAATTCTTCTTTGGTGAAGGCGGCACGCTCCCCAAGGAATACGTCGCTCCGAAGCAGTAGCAGAAGACGGGCGGGAAGACCGCCAATCGTGTAAACTTAGGTCTGCAAGTAACCCCCCCGCCGTCCGCCCGGACGGCGTGCAACAAGAGTCGGGACGTGGCTCAGCCTGGTAGAGCGCACCCTTGGGGTGGGTGAGGTCGCTAGTTCGAATCTAGTCGTCCCGACCATTTATCTCTATTGGCCATTTTGAAGATGATGTCAAACGGAGATGTTCGAGCGAATGGTCATTACATGAACACAAGCTCAGCACAAATCCAAGACACCCGAAAGCTGCAAGGCAGCTAAAGCAAACTAAGTGCTCTGCCGGTGTTTGGTATGTGCATCAATATAAGACGGAAGCTCCGTCAGCTCAGTAGATGGAAGCTTCTTTCTGAATGTCATTACTGTGTCTCTTCTAAAATCGTTCACCGTGCTGGCCATTTTTCCCTCTCAATTCACACGCAGTTTTAAGATGACAATCAGCGGCGTAGTCGCAACTAACGAGGTAATCGCCGTCTGCTTTAAAAAGACGAGCGGAACGAGAGTGGAATGCAGAATAGTGAGCAGAACAGACCTCAGGTGGCTGAGCAGCACAGCCGACGAGAGTTTCTAAGGTTCGCCTCAGCATCGATACTGGGCGTCGGGTTACCTTCGACGCCCAATATGCCTGAGATCGCTTTCGTATGCTCAACACAAAATGATCTATACAAGCTAATAGGTTCTCCTGAAAAACGATTCGATAGCGTTGAAGATGCGGTGATGACTGCAACCGTTGGCTCGGGAATCTTGATCCTGGCGGATGCCTATCCGATCTCGAAGACCTCTTTCACGTGGGAATTGCTGGATGCAGCCATTCGCAAAAAATTACGTGTCTATATCGAATATCCGAATTGGGTACCGGATCAAGACACGCCTATTGAAAAGGCAGCTGCGTTGGAACGAGGTGTTATCGTATCCAATCGTTTTGGGCCACGACTTGGCCCAGACAGAATCGTTTCCATCAATGACTGTCACTTTGTGAAAGTTTCCGCAACTCATCCTGACATCGTGCTGGCGAGGGTCGCAGGTTTTGATACAGCAGTCTATGGTCTCGAGGAAACGGAGCAACATCCAATTCTGTTCGAATCAAAACCTGACATATTGATGGTTGCAACCACCAAATTAAGCGCCTTCCAGACGGCACGTTACGGCCCGCATGATGCCTGGCTGGAGATTTGGGCGAAGATTCTCCAGTGGCTTAGTGGCAATCGACGAGTAAGCAGCCCATATTCTCTCCCAACGGTCGGACCTTCGTTCCAAAGAGATCAAGTTTTACCCCACGAAGTGGAACGTCGAGCGTTACAGCGAGGCATAGATTGGTTTTCCAATGCCAAGTTACTCATTGCGTCCTCATGGGCCGACCAAGTTGAAATAGCGCAAACCAAACCCGATGCAGTGGCAGCGGCACCAAATCCCGCTTGGCCCGCTGGTGACGGCAGATGCGGATTATTAGAAGGGGCCAGTTCGAGCATCGATCTTTTGGGCGATCAGCCCATTCGGTGGACTCTTAGGGCTGACTGCATCGGAGAAACATCTCTCGCGTTCGCCATGTCATCCACGATTGAACAGGATGTGTTGCATGCAACAATCGCGAAAAACCTGGTCCGATTCATCTTTGAAACTGACTCGTTATCTGGCGGCCCGAGGAGTGATAATAGCAGCCCATCGCTCGGTCTCCTAAACTGGAACACCACATCCAAGGGCATTTACTACGGTGATGACAATGCAAGATGCCTCCTCGGAGCCTTAGGAACCGCAGGAGCGCTTCAGTCCGCTGAATGGGACAAAAATATTCTGCGTTCGATATTGGCGAACTTCCGCACGACCGGAGCCCTGGGGTTTCGAGGCGAGAGGCTTGAAGAAGCCGATCTCCAAAAGAACGGAGTTGCTTACTATCGACAACGTGGAATAACTCATTTCGCTCCTCACTTTGAGGCTTATCCCTGGTGCCTTTATCTCTGGGCTTATACGAAGACCGGCTTCGAACCTCTTCTTACCCGTACTCTGAAAGCTATTCGCAGCACTATGAACGCGTACCCAACCCACTGGAAGTGGACCAATGGCATTCAGCAGGAACGCGCGCGGATGATACTTCCGCTTGCCTGGCTACTGAGAGTCAAGAATACGCAGGAGCATCGTGACTGGCTCCGCTTTATGGTGGACGAGCTACTGAAGTACCAGGGACCAGACGGCGCCATATTCGAAGAAGTCGGGCGGAACGGTAAAGGAATGTTTGGTCCGCCAGCATCAAATTTAAAGTATGGAACAACTGAAGCCCCACTTCTCCAAAAGAATGGTGATGCGGTTTGTGACCTGCTCTACACCATGAACTTTGCATTCTTAGGGCTGCACGAAGCTTCTGCAACAACCAACGAAGATCATTACAGGAAAGCAGAGGACAGGATCGCAGAGTTCCTTTGCCGGATTCAAATCAAATCAAGGGCGCATCCCGAACTCGATGGTGGATGGTTTCGAGCCTTCGCAACAAATTTATGGGACTACTGGGCGAGCAATTCAGATGCCGGCTGGGGCGCCTGGGCAATCGAATCGGGTTGGACACAGGCATGGATCTGCAGTGTTCTCGGCTTGAGATCGAAAGCGACGTCATTGTGGGCGCTAGCAGGCCGCAGCGACGCTGGAAAGCACATGGCGGAACTTCAGGAGGAGTTCGCGCAATCAGGAGGAATCTAAAGCAAAAACGTGTCATACCTCACATGCAAAAGAGCGCCTTTTATGCCTAGCTAAGCGATCTCATATATGCGGCATCGATCTTCAAAGACTCCAGCCAGGGCACATCAAATTCTTCCTGCTCCACAAATGCGTACCGAATATGCTGATTCTTCCTGGCCTGGGCCATTACGGGTTTGTAGTCAATGTCTCCCCGTCCCAACTCGGTAACCTTCGGGTGCTCCGGCGCAGACGCCAGATGAAAATCCTTAACATGCAACATCGAGAACCTATGCGGATGCTTCTGCATCAGGTCCACAGGATCGTGTCCGGCAACACGCGCCCATCCGCAATCCAGCTCGAAGGTCACCTTCTTCGGGTCCGTGAGCTTCAACAATTCTTCATATGGAGTTACGCCATCAGTCACTTTGAATTCATGTACATGGTTGTGATATCCAAACTGGATTCCATGCGTGGCCAGTTTTTCTCCGAAGTCGTTAAACTTTTCAGCGTTGAAGCGCCAGTCGTCCATGGTGAGCGCCTGCTGGCCAGCAGCGGGCTTCCGGCGACCGGGACTTGAACAGATAAT
>DASRSR010000082.1:0-7962 GCA_035656355.1 Edaphobacter sp. | reverse complement strand
AACAGCGAGTGCAGCTTTACATCATAGACATCGGCAGAAACCGTCAGGCCAGGCGTAGCCGTGTACAGACTATTCACAACATAGATGCTGTGATCGTCATAGGAGTACTGCACGTGCAGCAGCTCGCATGCTTCTTTGGCTCCGTAGTATCCACCCCCGGCATCAAGAAAATAGTCATATAAATGCCAGAAGGTCGATGGCCATGCATTATTCAGCATCCACTGCACTACGCCGGTAGATGTGTATTTATTGCGTCCGTAAGCTTCAAACATCGCGCGTTCGCTGTCGAAATTCATTGCCTGCGCGACGCGATCATAATCCTCCAGATCTTTCGGTTGTCCATAGGTCGTGTTCATTACATTGTTGAAGAGGTGAAGATTTCCGAAGGCTCCGCTTCCGGCATGAAAATCCCACACTTCATCCTGCGGCCAAAGATCTTTCGCTGGCAGCATCTTCTTCAGACTGTCGATTGTCGGAATCGCTGCTCCGGCACTGGTCTCTGTATTGAAGCCATGCGCACCGCCATACTTTGTGTCGCGCAGCCAATACGATGGAGGAACATAATCATAAGGCCCCGACATCTTCACGCCGCTCGGCCCAGTCACGGTCGTCGCTCTGGCCGAAGCCGACGACAGCACAGGATTCGGCCAGTGTGTCTCCTTCAGCACATTTAGATATGCAGTCTCCACGTCTGCAGGCGGAGGTCCATCGCTTCCGTTAAGCCATACCAACAGACTGGGATGGCTGCGCAGCCGCAGCGACTGCGACCGCAGCGATGCTGTCGCGACTTCAAGGTCCTCAGGTGTCCATTTCTTCCAATGCTCCCAATGATCACAGCAGCACCATCCCGCCATCACCAGAATTCCATTCTCGTCGGCAAGATTGAAGAAGTCATCCGTATCCAGTTTGCCTTCCAGGCGGATCGTATTCAGATGCATGTCCTGCACGAGTCGGAACTGTTGCCGCAGCCTCGCAGGATTTTCACGCAGCATCATGTCTTGCGACCAGCCGCCACCACGAATAAGAATTCGTCGCCCATTCACGAGAAAGAGCTTGTGTCCCTGCGGCGTCATCTCCGCCGTCACTTCACGAATGCCGAATCGGATCGTCTGGGTATCTGAAACCGCTCCGTTGATGACAAAGCGCAGCGTCAGCTTCTCCAGCGGATGCTTGCCTACATACGCGGGCCACCACACATTCGGGTGTTGAATCTTGAGTTGCGGAAAAGCGTCCGGAGAAAAGGTGACAGTCCGCCCTTCATTTGCGGCCAGTTCGACCGGTTGCGAAATCTTGACACCCGCGACAGTTCCCTCAAGCGTTCCCTTCACAGGATGGTCGGCAGCATTCTTTACCTCTGCAAGAACAGTTAGTTCTGCCGTGTTCAGCGAAGAATCGGTAAAGTGCGTTGTCGCCATGGGGAACCGCACGCTTACCGGGCCACTTTCTACCAGGGACACCGCACCCCACAGCCCCATGTCCTTGTCCGGAGGAGCGGGACTCCAATCAACCCAGTTGATGCCGAGATTCGTGGGCTTGGGAGCGAACGTCTCCACCGCCAGAACATTTTCTGCGCCCGGCTTCGCAACCTTGCTTACATCAAATTCATAGGTGCGATACGCGCCCTCTACCTGCGATCCGTCAGCGATCTTCTGCCCATTCAGCCAGATGTTCGCCTTATAGTTGATGCCTCCAAAACGCAGCCAGAGGACCTTGCCGCGTTCACTCGCAGGAACGCGAAAGCTCTTACGATACCACCAGCCGCAGGCATAAGGACTGTTCGGGTCCATATCAAGGTTCGAGAAGTTTTTCCCGATTGGATAGGTAGTACCCGGTATCGAACGTAGATTCATCCCGAAGTACGGGTCCTTAAACTCACCCGCTGCAACCTGCACTGCTAACACTGTCGCAGGCATAGTCGCCGAGTACCATCCCTTCGGATGAAAGTTCGTACTGGAGATCGCCGCGCCATCGCTCTGAATCTTGCAGGCAGATTGCACCGACCATCCCTGCTTCAGCTCAACAGGCGCAGACGATCTGTTTTCTTTCGGGGCAGCATACGCATAAGGAGCAGCGCAGCCGATGCCAACCATTAAACCAATCCCCAAAGCAGTCATTCTCTGAAACAGCATTAAGATTGCCTCCGTAATGTCCGAACAGGTCCACGTGCAACTATAAGAGATTCTTCTTCTATGTAAAACCGCCGCAACCGATGTTGACGGCTGCGGCGGTTTGGGTTAAGACAGCTCCCAGTTTCTGCTAGAACGCATACTTCAGTTCAAACTGAATATGACGTTCCGTCGATCGGGTATTTGTGATTTGACCAAAAGAGAGGTCATTGACGTTATTATCCGGGTTTCCGTAGCTGGCGATATTGAATGCATTGAAGAAATCACTGCGGAAGTCAATATGCTGTTCGTGGAAAGTAGTGAACGATTTCTGCAGAGCAAAATCGAAGTTGAGGAATCCGGGCGCCCGCATCGAACCGTTCCGCACGTTTCCGAAATGGAATTGTGACTGAGCGGCAAAGGTGCAAGGCTTTCCATTATTAGATGTTTGATCAGACGGACAAACGTTCAGCAACGTCGGATCCGTTCCAAACCAGTTGTTGATCGAGCGATGGGTTATGTGAAGTGGACCAACCTGGTCAGGTCGAGCTGCCCCTGTAAAGGCAAATACCTGGTTGGAGTAATTAGCATTAGAAATGAGCGTCACAGGGAACCCACTATAGGTCACATTTGATCCACTCAGCTTCCAGCCACCTGCAAGCTCCTGAAGCAGCCAATTGGCATTGGCACCATACTTCCGGCCTCGGCCATAGGGAAGGTCATACGCTCCGGCAACGCTAAGAGCATGACGAACGTCGGACCCGGATGGGCCCCATTCCGATTTCATGTCGTAAACGTTCTGCTGGTAATAGGTCTGCGCTGTGTTGCTGACGCCATAGTAGCCAATATCGTCCGAGAGCGACTTGGAATACGTATAGTTCGCTGTAAGTTCCAGGCCAGCCGTCAAACGCTGACGGAAGACCATCTGCAGCGCGTTGTAATTCATCGATGAATTGGAGTCCGTTACCTTGACCACTCCACTTTGACCAACAACGCTGGCGTATGGTGCCGTAGCTGTGGGCGAGGTAAGCTGGTTTGCGTATTCAGGCGCGGTAAGGTGATGTCCAAGTTCACCCACATAACCAACCTGCAGAGAGGAAGTATTCGTTAGCTGATACTCAACCGCCGTTGTGAACTCCTGAATCGATGCTGGTTGAAGGTTCTTCTTCCATGCATAGAACGTAGTGACAGGAACAATTTCCGTGGGAAATCCATTGCTGGCAAGTAATGGGGATCCCGGAGAGTAGGAAGCGCCGCTTCCCGAAGGAGCAGTTGCGATTGAATCAAAGTCATTATGGAAGGGAGGATTCTGGGTCAAACGAAGGTTGGCTCCGGTTCCCTCCAGATAATTTGTAATTCCATACCCGCCGCGAACCACGAACCTTGGCGTCCATTGATAAGCGAATCCGATGCGAGGCATAAAGTTCGTGTAGGTTGGATCGTAAAGGGCACGGCTATTTCCGTTTTGCCCTGCGTATAGAATCTGCCCAGTAGCAAGGTCCAGATTAGCTTGCTTGTTATTTACCTCGTAGATTGGCTGATCGTACTCATAACGAATGCCAAGATTCAAAGTTAGATTCGGTCTGATTTTGAAGTCGTCCTGAGCAAAGAAAGCATTGCGGTATTGCCGTTGTCCGGTCCTGCCTACGACCTGACCAACTGCCGCTTCATAAACATTGTTCGTCAGGAAGTCCGCAAACCCATATGTCGTACCCGATCCGGGAAGAGCTGTGAACTGGCCCGTATAGTTCATATACCCAAGTTCGCCATTATTTCCGGGATAGAAGCTGTTCTGCTGATAACGCGTTATCTGGGCACCGAACTTCATCAGATGGCGGCCATGCTGCCACGTCAGATCATCCGCATATTGAAAGACGTTATCTATAAAAATTTCAGGTGTTGGATTGGCACCTACAGAGCTAATAGCGCCAATACCTGTCGTTCCACCACCCAAACCGCCACTCGTCCCTGAAGAGAAGTTCTGCTGACTGAATCCTGCCGTCTGTTGTGCCTTGCTAGGAATTCCAACGATGGAATTTCCGTTCAGCCCAAAAACTCCGCTTGGATCGGTTGTAACACCGCTATTGAAGCGAACACGCGCATAAGAAGCGCGCACCTGGTTGACGATTGCGGACGAGAAGGTGTGGACCCAGTTCGTTGTGAAGAGATGGTCAGGATAGTCCGATGCCGAGGGAAACTCGACAGCAATTGGAAGTTTTGTTGTTCCATCCTGCGCAAGCCCCTGAGAGTAGCGTCCCGAGATGATGTCGTTTTGACGGAAATGCCAGTCGATCTTCAAATCGCCTTGATCGTTTCGGATATACGTTCCAGATGGTCCAACAAAGTTATTCTGAATTCCCAAGGCATCTGTTGCCGTATGATTCGGCAGGGGATAAATGTTGGGATGTGCAAATAGATACTGCGCGACAGGATTAGTAATAGGAAGCTGGTTGTTGGCGTAAGGAACAGGGCCACCAGGATTCTGCGTATTGTAAAGTTGAATGCCTTGCCCCAATAGCGCGGAGAGATCGCCATTCCGGAAGGCGGCCGGGGCGACACTGAAAGTAGCTGTACCGCCAGTATGCTGGCGTGCACCTTCATAATCCGCAAAGAAGAACAACTTGTCCTTCAGGACAGGGCCACCCAGCGTTCCGCCAAAAATCGTCTGGGTAAATGGGGTAATTGGAATACCGTTGTACTTATTGCTCCAGCTATTTGCGTCCAGGTTATTGTTTTCAAGGAATCCAAAGAGGCTCCCGTGGAACTGGTTCGTTCCACTCTTCGTCACCATAATCACATCGCCGCCATTGACATTACCAAACTCAGCGTTTGCGTTTGAGGCAATAACGCGAATCTGGTCGAGCGAATCGGGGCTCGGGGTGTAACCGACAGTGTTGTTAAGATTCTCGTTAATTTCCTGCCCATCGAGAGTGTAATTATTGGACTGCTGGCGGTTGCCGTTGACATTGGGAATCGTATCGCCGCCGGTATCTCGTTCAATTGAATCAGCCATGCCAAAAGCGCCATAGTTGGTCGAAACAGCGCCCGGAGTAAATACTGTTAGCTGCGAGAAGTCACGACCATTCAGAGGAATACTGTTGATCGTGTTTTCAGTAAAGGTTTCGCCCATCGTCGCATTTTCTGTCTGCAGAATCGGCTGCACCTGTGAGTCCACCTCGACCGTTGTATTGGCCGAACTTATCTTCATCGGAATATCGATCTTCGCCGTCTGGTCGATCTCCAAAGCAAACGGCCCATAGCTCGCCTTGCTGAAACCGGGCGCTTCCACCGTCAACTTGTATCTGCCAATCTGAAGAAACCGGATCGAGTAATCACCGGTCTGGTTGGTTGTGCCATTTGTCGATACGCCAGTAGCGACGTTCGTTACGGTAACCTTTGCATTGGGAATAATGGAACCGGAGGGATCGGTCACTGTGCCGCGCACGGCTCCAGTGGTTGTCTGCGCCGCGACAGGGATACAGGCGGCTATCGAGAGAATCATCGTCCATAGAAAGATGCGTTTCATGGTGCCTCCAAAATTGCGATCAACCCAAACTCTATTGAAACGTTCTAATAGAACTGCCATCACATACTTCAGTTCGGGAAAACCGCTCCAACTTCTTCATCTATAACTGTCTCGGAGAAATATTAAAACGATTGAAATAAATAGATATTCCTGCCATGGGCAGACTGTCAAGAGAAAAATAACAATGAATTAATGCTTATCACTCAGACGAACCCAAACAGATCTACCAAACAGGTCTACTTGAGCTGCGATGTAGATTCCCGCATGACCAGGCTCGGCCTCATCTGCAGATGCTCGCCGACTACCGGCTTCTCTTCGTGAATCGCCTGAATACCTTTCAGCACACGTTCCGCCGCAAGGATGCCCATCTCTTCCATTGGTTGCCGAATCGTCGTCAGTGAAGGGCTGGCCAGCTCCGCCAGCGGAACATCATCGAAACCAATGACCGAGCAGTCCTCAGGCACGCGAAGACCGGCCTGCCGAAGCGCGCGAATTGCGCCAAACGCGGTCATATCGTCAAATGCCGCAATCGCGCTAAACTGCTTTTTCCCTTTCAGCATCTCCGCCATCAAACGATACCCTCCGGCAAAACCGGAGTTCGGGTCTGAAGCATTCGGTAGATCGACGGTCCACTTCGGACGCAGCTTGATTCCGGCCTCTTCGGCCATCTTTGCCATTCCCGCCCAGCGTTTGCCGCTGTCGGGCAGTTGCACAGGACCGCGGATCACAGCAATATCCCGATGCCCCAGGTTATGCAGATGCTGTAGAGCAAGATAGCCGCCGGTCTCGTTGTCCACCATCATGGAGCTCGCGGCGCCAAAGTGTCTCTGCTGGCCAATCAGCACCGTTGGAATGTGTTCTCGCTCTAGGTCCGCTAGCGGGTTGATGTCCACAAACAACCAGTTTGCAATCACGATCAATCCTTCAACCCTGCGCTCCAGCAGCATCTGCAAATAGCGCTGAAACTGCTTGATCTCGTTATGCGCGTCCATGATGAGCGGCAGATAACTCGTCGGGCTCAGCGTCTCTTCAATCCCTCTAAGGATAAGCGTGCAAAAAGGGTCCGAAATGTCGAAGACCATAATGCCGATCGTCTCGCTGCGACGATTGCGCAGCGAGCGCGCAGAAGCATCAGGCCGATAGCCCAGCCGTTCCGCCGTCTCTCGTACCAACGCTTTGGTTGACGCGGCAACATAACGCGAGAGAGGCGCTTCATTCAGCACAAGCGAGACGGTGGAGATGGAAAATCCACTCTCGCGCGCCACATCCATCAGCGTTGTTCGTCCGCTCTTTTGTCTCTTTGCTGTCACTGTTTACCCATTTAAGGCTGTGCGGGAGTTGTAACACAGCAGAAAGTGAAGCCGCTAATCACTAAATTGTCCGCACCCGATTTTACAGAGCGATGTTGTCATACAAAACTAATTGCAGGTCAGGCCAATCCAGACTCCAGCCGCTGTGCCGTTCATTCCACTCAAACCAAAGTCAACAAAACTTCCAGCCGTAATCGAAACATTCCCAGTAGCTGTGCAGCTTCCACCCCCGGCAGCCGTGCATACTAGTTCCGTATCTGCCATGCTCCCTGGAGTTCCCTCGCGCAAGGTCACAGTGATTGCGTTCGTCTGACGAGAGTACACATGCAGAGCAGTTGCCGAACAAGCCATTGGCACCCACGTCAGCACTGAATCATCCTCGTGCAATGCGGCATTCAAATTACTCACCGAGTAGTACTTCGAAGAAAACGAAACAGCATGATACATCGAAGCAGGAAACATCCCCGCACTCCCGCTGGTACCGCTTCCGCCAGTTCCGTTGGCTCCGGTATCTCCTCTGGGAATCGTAAAGTTCAGGACCGCCGTTGACGGAGTTCCGCTGTTGGTTACTACAGCCAGCGATCCCGCGGGGCCTGTCGTTACCGTGCCTATGCTGATCGTCGCAGCTGCCCCGGTTGGTCCCGTTGGCCCGGCACTTCCCTTCTCTGCAAGCACGGCCCACGTGGAAGGGTATAGATCCGGCTGCAAACCAAAGCTGCTGGCCTGCGCCAGATACGTGCTGCCGGAAAAAGTAACCGCATCGCCAGATTGATAATTCGCAGCCGAAGACCACGGCCCGCGATAGTTCATCCCAGCCTGGCCAGCCGGTCCCGCAGGTCCTTGAGGCCCTTGGGAGCCAACTGCGCCCTGCGCTCCGGGTGCGCCTGCAACTCCCGCCGGGCCTTGCGCGCCGGTTGCACCCTGCGCAGCAAGTACACTCCAGAAAGCCGGACTCAAAGCCGGATTATTGCCATAGTTCACCGCTGCAGTGGAGATATAGCTCGAGCCCTGATAGCTGACA
>DASRSR010000081.1:0-25148 GCA_035656355.1 Edaphobacter sp. | reverse complement strand
ACCATCGAAGAGGCTCCGTTTGCATTGACCCAGCAGGTAGCGGAACGGCTTGCAGCACATCGTGCGCGGCGTGGTCAAACCTCTGCTGCACAATCGGCATCTCCGGCGCATCCGGCAAAGCCGAGAACCGCGCGGATTGCTGCTACGGTTGCCGAGCGCTTCGCCCACTCGCAGAGCTATCGCGCTTATCTGGCCGCCGAAGCAGAGAAGGCCATGCGACAGGCCGAGGCTGCTGCCGAGGTTGCGGCACGGAACGCCGAAGCCATTGCACAGGCGCAGACCGAGCTGCTGGCCGAACTCGACCAGTGGGAGCTGACGCCGCCCCCGGTGCCCGAGGTGGTGCCTGCTGCGACAGACGCAAGTGCAGCGGAGACTAAAGCTCCCAGCTTTACGGTGCAGATGTTTGGAGAGATAGCGCGTCCTGCCGCCGAAACGCACTATTCGATGCATCATGGGCAACCGCAGGAGACGTTTGAAGAGGACGATGAGCGGCTGGCTCTCGAAGATGAGATCGCTTTTCGCCAGTCCCCGACCTTTGAAGACCCGGTAGCCCCGATTGAGCTTCCAGCCAATCTGATTGAGTTTCCCCGGCAACTGGTTGCATCGCGTAAAGCACGTCCACGCTATGCGGAAGGTCCCCTGCGCGAAGAGGCAGAGCATACGCCGGATGCAACGCAGCTCCGCATCTTTGAAGTCGAGCCGACGCAGATCTCTCCTGAACCGGCAGCGGAATCGGTGGTGCCGGAATGGTCATCGATCCTGCTGGGTGCACTGCCTGCCGCGGCGCGGAGCGAAGCATATGCGCCCAGCGATCAGCCTGTATTCCAGGCGGTGCTTCCGTTGCAGCCAGCTCCGCTGCAACTGCGGGTGATGGCGGCGTTGGTCGATGGATTCCTTGTACTGCTGGGGCTTTTGGGCTTTGCAGCTACTGTTGCCTATACGCTCCCGCACTTCGCAGGAGCAGGAGATGCGGCACACATTCCAGCGCAGATTGCAGCGATTGGGGCAGGGGGAACGCTGGCCCTGCTGACGCTCCTTTATCAGGCTATCTTCTTCCTGTTCTCCGATGCGACGCCGGGAATGCGTTATGCGCGCATTGCCTTTTGCACCTTTGACGACGAGAACCCATCCCGGCGCGCAATACGGCGGCGTATCGTCGCGGCTGTGCTTGCCGCCTGCCCGCTTGGGATTGGCTTCTTATGGGCATGGCTCGATGATGACCGCCTGAGCTGGCATGACCGTATCTCGCGCATCTATCAGCGTAGCTATTGATTTCATCTAAAGTAAGAACGATCACGGATTTGCGCGGAGAGGCGCGGATCGTGAATTCACGCGAGAGTATAAGCGGAGGTCACTCATCGCGATGAACTTGAGAGATAAAGGTGTCCAGTATCAATTTCAGAATACAGGGGTCTCTCCACTGCGCCTTCGTTTCGCTCAGGCTTCGGTCGAGATGACGGGAGGCTGACCAACTGGATGCTCAAATCCAGAGCCAGGAGGGGAGTCACTGACCGGTATTTTCCATTTGTTTGCCATTCCCGAAGGGAATCTGCGTTAAGCCTTCACTTTTCGACTCGTTATTTCGCCGGGTGCTGTTCGAGCCACTGATGCAGGCTGGGTTCCTGTGCAGAACGGAACTGGATGCAGTCGTTGATGCTGTCGATTGATTTCTTCAACGTGCGGGCGGAGGCATCGACCGGATGGGTCGCAAAAAAGTTTGTGACCTGGTCGCGGTGTTCGACCGTGCAGAAGGAGCCGGTCGCAGCAACGACGCGTACACCGGAATTAGTGGTGAACTGTGCGCTGACTTTGTCCCAGTGCTGCTGGATGTATTTCCACGCCTGCTCGCGGGTGGCGCGCTGCTGCAGCAGAACGGAGAAGATCCTCCAACTGTCCTGATTGCGAACCTGGCCGGAAGAAGCGTAGTCGAGGGTGCGAGTGATCAGCGTTGGATCGAAGAAGTGCGCCAGTGTTATCAGCGCTTCAGATTGCAGTGCAGGATCGGAAGGGTTCTTGCTGGTAGCCATCACCTTGTCATAGAAGGCGGCATCCCCTCGTGTAGCAGCAATCGAAACGGAGGCTTCACTCAGGAGAGGATCGAGATCTTTGGTTTGCTTGCTGTCTCCGGAGAAAGTGCGCTCTGCGATTGCACGCGCTTGGGTCTGAATCGCAGGATCATCTGCTGCGCCAAGCAATTCGAAGAGCACAGCGCGCAACATGCGGCGATCGAAGGAGTCATGTTTCGAGGGCTGACCAAGCGCGTTGTAGATTGGCTCAAACTGTTGCCGGATGACGGCGTTGATCTGATCGAGATCTTTGCCGGTGGCGATCTTCGACTTGATTGTATAGACCTTGCTGACAAGGGAACCGAGCACGGAAGGATCAGTGTCCTGCTTAAAGGCGAGAACCAGATCGAGATAATCGGCGATAGAAGAGTGGCCGGCGGGAACGAGCGCCCATCGATCGCCGATAAAGTTGATGCGTTCGGGTGCGCTCAGTGTGGTTTCGGCTTTGGCCTCAATGGCTTTTACCTGCTCCGGTGTATAGAGGGTTCGGTAGTAGCCTTTTGCTCCAGCGTTGGCATAGAAGAACGGAGCGCTGAGATCGGCAGGCACGGGAAGCGTTTTATCGTTTGGAGTGAGCAGGCCGCAGAGAGGCTTGCTGCTGGTCTTGATGCAGACGGGTACAGTCCACTCCTGTTGACGCTGGTTTGCCGCAGCAGCTTTCGGCGAGAGGAAGAAGCGGCTTTGCGTCACTGGAGTTCCAAGAATGGAGGTTTCAGAGAAGGTAAGCAGAGGCACGCCGGGCTGCTCGACGAAGCTGGACATAATCTTGTCGACGGGCAGATGGCTGGTTGAGGTCTGCGCGTTCCAGAAGTCCTCTGCCGTAGCGTTGGCGTAGAGGTGTGCTTTGAGATAGTTATGAACGCCCTGGCGGAAGGCTTCCTTGCCAACATAGTTTTCAACCATATTGAGCACTGCCCCGGCTTTGCCGTAGGCGATGCCATCGAACATCTCGTTAATCTCAGCCGGCGTATCGGCATGGGCACGAATGGTGCGGGTGGTTGCCAGTGAGTCGTAGTTCAGGGTTGAGTCCAGATCTTGCGCTACATCCTGTGGAACGTTCCACTCCGGATGCCAGGCAGCGAGCGGCTTGGAAGACATCCACGTGGCGAAACCTTCGTTGAGCCAGATGTTGTTCCACCATTGCATGGTTACCATATCGCCGAACCATTGATGCGCCATCTCGTGCGCGACAACAGAGGCGACTTCTTTTTTCTCTGGAATGCTGGCGGTCTTCTCGTTAATCAGCAGATCGGTTTCGCGGTAAGTAATGCAGCCGAAGTTTTCCATAGCACCGGCTTCAAAGTCGGGCAGTGCCACCATGTCGAGCTTGGGCATGGGGTACTTGATGCCGAAGTAATCGTTGTAATAGTGCAGGATGTACTCGGCGGATTTGACAGCAAATTTAGTGAGCTTCACCTTGTCTGGTGTAGCGCAGGCGCGGATGGGAACGCCATCGGAGCTGCCTTTGGTGCACTGAAAGTCGCCGACCAGAAACGCTACCAGATATGTGGACATACGCGGCGTGGTGGCGAATTTAATGGTGTGTTTACCGTCGGCAGCCGGTGTGTCGGAGATGACATTGGTGTTGGAGATGACGTTGTCGCCATTATCCACGGTGAGAGAGATGTCGAAGGTCGCCTTCATGGCGGGTTCGTCGAAGCTGGGGAAGGCACGGCGCGCGTCGGTAGGCTCAAACTGGGTTACGGCATAGTTGCGGCGGGCAGTCTTCGAGAGATAGAAGCCGCGCAGCTTGTCGTTGAGGATTCCGGTGTAGTGGATGTTGAGCGTAGCTTTACCGGCAGGGAGTGCCTGAGGAAAGTTGAACGTGGCTTGTTCTTTGGCGGGGTCGAGCGAGACCTCGGCAGTCTGGCTACCGCTGGTGACGGAGAGGAATTTGATCTCAGCCGCATTGAGCGTGATGGACCGGCTCGGATGGTCGAGCGTAATGTCGATGGTCTCGTCGCCAGTGAAGGTTGCGGCCTTGAGATCGGGCATCAGCGAGAGCGAGTAATGTTCGGGATATACACCCGGCGGAAGCCGCTGCGCGAAAGCGATCTGGCTGAAGGAAAAGGCGAAGCAGGCGACGAGGAGGGCAGAAGCAAGGAGGGTCCGTTTCATGATCAGCATGGGCTTTTTATCTGCGTTAACGGTAAATGCATAGCGTAATGGAGACAAACGTTCAACCGGCATAGCGGCATCTCAGTATCCATGTTTCGCGACCGCAAAGACGCTGGAGAGCGGTTGGCGGAGAAACTGGCCGGCTATCGCGGACAGGCGGCGACATTGCTGCTGGCATTGCCGCGCGGCGGTGTTCCTGTGGCAGCGGCGGCTGCGCGGGTGCTTGCGCTGCCGGTCGATGTTCTGCCTGTCCATAAGATCGGTGCGCCCAGCGAACCGGAACTGGCTGTAGGCGCGGTTGCAGCCGATGGCCTGGTGGTGCTGGATGAAGAGACGATTGCAACCATGTATATCTCTCGCGCCGCGCTTGAGGCTGTGATTGCAGAACAGCGAAAGGAATTGTTGCGGCGAGAGCGTCTATACCGAGGTGATCGCGCACCGTTGAAGGTCGAAGGACAGAAAGTTATCTTGATCGACGATGGACTGGCTACGGGCTACACCATGCTGGCGGCGGCACGCGCTGTGCGCCAGTTGCGACCGGCGCGCGTAGTGGTTGCTGTGCCGGTTGCGCCCAAGGAGACGCTCGACCGGTTGGCTGCTGAGGCTGATGAGGTCGTATGCGTGCTTGTTCCGTCACGGCTTGTAGCAGTAGGGCAGTTCTATCAGGATTTCAGCCAGGTCAGCGATGCTGAGGTTCAGGAAATTCTGCGAAGCAGTGAATGAGAAAAGACACTTTCAGCTTCAAGCAGAGAGTTTTAAATGACGCAATTGGCTCTTCCGAATAGGTTTAGCTCGCTGAATACGGTCCAGGCGTCTTGGAGTATGGAGCGCCTGCCACAGGTCAGTGCGCTGTTGCGTGTTGAGCCAGAATCCGGCGCTGTTCCCAAAAACACGACTAAGGATAAGCGCGGTATCGGCGGTGAGAGCGCGACGGTCGCGGGTTTTCGTTTTGTCATCAACGTGGTTGACTCAGATTTAGGGAATCTCTGGATTGCGTCTCGGCTTTGAAAGGGCGGGACTTCAGTCCCGCCGTAAGTCGGACAAATTCAATGGGCTTTAGCCCCTGAGGGAATGTTGTGGAACTTAATCAGGCTTGCCTGACGTACTACTGAAGCGATGCAGCGCGCTCGGAGTGACCGGAGATATCCGATGAGCGGATCTCAGCGCAGGCAGCAGCGCCCAGCAGGGCACAGTTGTCATCGAGGATGACGCGGACAGGAATCGATTGCAGCAGAGGTGAGAGGCGGCCCTTGTCGAGAAAGGCTTCGATGAAGAAGCTGTTTTGCAGTGTTTTGATGATCTTCGGCGGAATGCCTCCACCCAGGTAGATGCCCCCCATCGCGAGCACCTTCAGTGCAAGATTGCCGGCCTCGGCACCGTATGCCGAACTAAAGGTACGCATCGTTTCAAAGCAAATAGAGCTGCTGCCGTCTTCGGCGCATGTGCTGATCACGGCGTTAGGATCCTGAGTTGCCATACGATCACGCAGCCATTGCGGCTCTTCCATCTTTTCGACATCGCGGAGATAGCCGTAGATGTTCTGGATGCCCTGGCCGGAGACGATGCGCTCGTAACTGACATGGCCGCTGAACTTGTGTCGCAGATATTGCAGAAGCCCAATCTCACGATCGTTGCGCGGCGCGAAGTCGCAGTGGCCACCCTCGGAGGGGACGGGACGGTGCTGATGGCCATCCCACATCATCAACGCCTCGCCCAGGCCGGTACCAGCGGAGATGAGCGCGCGATGTCCCACGGAAGCGGCATCGGCGGGGTGAAGCGTGCAAATCTTGTCCGGTGCAAGCTCAGGGATGCCGTAGGCATTGGCTTCGAGATCGTTGACCAGAAAAAGATGCTCGATATCCAGCGCTTTGGAGAGTTCGTACGCATCGAGCGTCCAGGGAAGGTTGGTGAGCTTCAGGCGTCCGCCGCGTACAGGACCGGGGCACCCGAAGCAGGCGGCGACAATTTGCTCCGTGACTCCGGCGCTTTCGGAGAGAAACTTCTTAATAACAATGTCGAGAGAGGCGAACTCTCTGGCCTTATACTTCTGGTCGCGAACTGAACGCAGTTTGCCGTTCTCGAACTTGTACAGCGCCAGATGGATCTTTGTGCCGCCTACATCGCCGGCGAGAATCATCTATCGAAGCTCCAGTGTTCCTTTATCGCCGGAATTTGCCGGTGTGGGCAGCTTAGACGCTGCGGCTGTATCGAGCAAGAGTGTAAGTCTTCCACTGGCGGGACGGATGATCTGCGAAGGGAGAGTATCTGGCTGGTAGGGTCCGAGCAGAACATCGTGTAATACCTGTGCTTTAGCCGCGCCTTCGATTAAAAATGCGACCTCGCGTCCCTGGTTAATCACCGGCCAGGTTAAGGTAATGCGCCAAGTGTCTTTCTGAGGAACATGGTTGGCCGTGACGATGCTGGTGAGATTATTGATAGCCTCGGTGTGAGGAAATAACGAGGCGGTATGGCCATCATCTCCCATGCCGAGCAGAATGAGGTCGAAGGTTGGGGTTTCTGCGCCTTCAAGCCGAAACGTATTGCGAATGGTGGATTCATAGCGCGCAGCGGCAGCTTCCGGGTCGAGTTCGCCTTCCATGCGGTGAATGTTTTCTGGAGGCAAAGGCACCTTCGAGAGCAGCGCCTCATTCGTCATGCGGTAGTTGGAATCGCTACTGGTGGGCGGAACGCAACGCTCATCGACCCAGAAGAGATCGAGCTTCTCCCATGGCACCTGTTTTACGAATGGCTGAGCAGGATCGGCTAGAAGCGCAAACATGGCCTTTGGTGTCGTGCCGCCGGAGATGGCAATCCGGGCGCGGCCGCGCGACTTAACGGCATTGCCGGCTGCATCGGCGAAAAGCTGAGCGGCAGCCTGAGCGACTGCTGCAGGTGTTTGTGCAATGCGATAGGTGACGATAACAGGACGAGGCAATTTAGCTCCTAAAGCTTCTTCCACTTGCGGCCATCGGACTTGAGCAAAGCATCGGCAGCAGGCGGCCCCCAGGTTCCGGCGGCGTAGTTGGGAAAGTCCTTGACGGGGTCTTTGGCCCACGCCTGCAGAATGGGTGTCATCAGCGCCCAGGTGGCCTCGACTCCATCACGATGAGCAAACAGCGTAGCGTCACCCAGCATGGCATCGAGCAGCAGGCGCTCGTATCCGTTGGCCGAAGACTTTCCGAAAGCTTCGGCGTAGCTGAAGTCCATGTTGACGGGGCTGATGTTCATGCCCTGCCCGGGAACCTTTGCGCCAAAGCGAAGAGCAATACCCTCGTCCGGCTGGATGCGCATGGAGATAATGTTGGGCTCTACGTTGGCCTTGCTGCCATCTTTGCCTTTGAAGAGGAGCAGCGGCGGCTGCTTGAACTGGATGGTGATCTCGGTAACGCGCTTGGCCAAACGCTTGCCTGCACGAATGTAGAAAGGAACGCCGGCCCAACGCCAGTTTTCGATCTCGAGACGCAAAGCTGCATAGGTCTCAGTTTGTGAGCGCGGATGGACACGGTCTTCCTGCCGATAACCGACGACCTGCTTGCCGTCGACGGTGCCGGGGCCATATTGACCGCGAACAGTGTCGGCGGGGTGAATGGGAGTAATGGCGCGCCATACCTTTACCTTTTCAGCGCGCACAGCGGAGGCCTCAAAGGAGACAGGCGGCTCCATCGTGACGAAGCTGAGCAGTTCCATCACATGGTTCTGCACCACATCGCGGAGTGCACCGGCGGTTTCGTAAAACGGTCCGCGACCTTCGATGCCGATTGACTCAGCAGCGGTGATCTCCATGTGGTCGATGTAGTTGCGGTTCCAGACATTTTCGAAGATGCCATTGGCGAAGCGGAAGACCAGGATGTTCTGAACGGTCTCTTTGCCGAGGTAATGGTCGATGCGGAAGATCTGGTCTTCGTCAAAGACCTTGTTGACTTCATCGTTGAGTGCCCTGGCCGATTCCAGATCGTGACCGAACGGCTTTTCAATAATGACCCGTACCCAGGACTTTTTGTCTTCTGTGTCGCAGGGCTTTGCCATGCCATGCTCACCCAGAAACTTGACAATGTCTGAGAAGTACTCCGGCGCGACGGCCAGATAGAAGAGACGATTGCCACAGGTACCGAACTTCTTGTCGATCTGAGTCAGCAGTTTATTCAGGGCGTCATAGCCGGAGGGATCGTCGAAGTTCATGGAGTGGTACTGGATTTTGCCGATGAAGGGATCGAGCTTCGGATCGGACTCCTCGACACCGCCGCCTGCGATAATGCCTTCCTTCATGTCAGGCCCAAAACTGTCTTCCAGCGGACGGCGGGCCACGCCGACGACCGCGAAGTCCTTAGGCAAAAGGTTGGCTTGTTCAAGGTGATACAGCGCGGGCAGTAGTTTGCGCTTGGTAAGGTCGCCGGAAGCCCCAAAGATGACGACGACGCAGGGGTCGGGTGTACGCTCAGGCTGCGGACTGACCGGTGCAACTGCGGGCGTGATGTGGGGTTCGGTAGTGGTCGGCATATCGGTTTACCCTTCTCGTGCTTGGTTAGCGATTGTTTATGCTGGCGATCGAAGCGTCCGGCGAACGATTTAAAGCTTCTTGACTTCGTGGCCGCCAAATTCACCGCGCATGATCGAGATCATTCGGTCGGTAAAGTTATTTTCTTCGCGCGAGCGCAGGCGACGGATCAACGACTCTGTAATGACCGGCGCAGAGATGTTGAGATCGATAGCCTCGGTGACGGTCCAGCGGCCTTCGCCGGAATCCGGCACCCATGCTTCCAGACCTTCGAGCGTGGGGTTCTTATCGAGCGCATCTGCGGTGAGGTCGAGCAACCAGGAGCGGACGACCGAGCCATACTGCCAGATGTGCGCAATTTGATTCAGGTTGAGGTGCAGCGGCTCCTTGGCCTTAAGGATTGAAAAACCTTCTGCGTAAGCCTGCATCAGGCCATATTCGATGCCGTTGTGGACCATCTTGACGAAGTGACCGGCGCCGGAGGGACCAACATGGCCCCAGCCCTTGTCCTTGCCGGGAGCGAGTGCCTCGAAGATTGGTGTCAGTCGTTCGACCGGCTCCTTGTCGCCACCGATCATCAGGCTGTAGCCTTCCTTCAGTCCCCAGACACCGCCTGAAGTTCCGCAATCGACATAGTTGAAGCCTCTGGCCGTCGTCTCTGCGTGGCGACGCTGCGTGTCCTTATAGTTGGAGTTGCCGCCGTCGATAAACGTGTCGCCCTTCTGCATCAGCGGCTCAAGCTTGGCAATGGTCTGATCGACAGGATCGCCCTGAGGAACCATAATCCAGACGGCTCGTGGCGCAGCGAGATTTTTTACCAGCTCTTCCAGAGAATTGACCCCGAGCGAACCGGCTGCGGTAAGTTTGGCGGTGGCATCTTTGTTGAAGTCGAACCCAACAACTTTATGACCGGCAAGGCGCAGCCGCTCTGCCATATTGAAGCCCATCTTCCCCAGTCCAATGATTCCCAGTTCCATGGCAAATTCCTTTCTTTACTCAATTGTGATGCCAAGTCGCGAAGACAAGGCGTGGCAGTGGTTTGCCATATCCAGCTGGAGCTGCGTCAGCTTCACTCGCCCTCCGGAAAGTCTGCGCCAACGGTAGTTTGTTCCCACGCTGCAATCTCCTTTTGCCAGTTGTCCAGCTTGGCGCGGACCCGCTGCAGAGCGCTTGCTCCAAGCAACAGGCGAAGTGGAGGATTCGGCGATTCCACTACGTCGATCATGGCGCGGACGGCGCGCCGTGGATCGCCTGGCTGCTTGCCATTCTGCTCGGCGAAGTACTTGCGCATATTTCCGGCAGTGCTGTCGTAGTCGGGGATGCGTTTTGCCGCAACTACACCTGAACGGCCGAGAAAATCCGTGCGGAAAGGGCCTGGCTCAATCAACGTGACGCGAATGCCAAGCGGCGCAAGCTCGGCAGCGAGTGCTTCAGAAAATCCTTCAATTGCAAACTTGGTTGTGTGGTAATAGCCGATGCCTGGCGTGGTTACAAGGCCTCCGATGGAGGAAAGATTGAGGATATGGCCGCTGCGCTGTTTGCGTAATTGCGGAAGGAATGCGCGCGTAACGCGAATGAGGCCAAGGATATTGGTCTCAAACATCGGAAGAAACTCATCTTCGGAGACCTCTTCAATCGCGCCTGCAACTCCGTAACCGGCGTTGTTGACCAGAACGTCAATTTTGCCGAAGTGCGCAATTGCTTCCTGGGCGGCAGCTTCTATCTGTACCGGATCGGTGACGTCGAGTCGGATCGCTTTGGCCTGCTCCGGGTACTGCTTTTCAAGATCGGAGACTTGCTCCGGTTTACGCGCGGTGGCGGCGACTTTGCCGCCAGACTTTAATACCTCTTCAGCAAGAAGACGGCCAAAGCCGGTGGAGGCGCCGGTAATAAACCAGATACGCTCCTTGTGGACGGAGGCAGCAGCAGGATCAGTGGATGTCGGCATATTCATAGGACGCTCGGTGGTGTATGAACGATGCAAGGCGTGCAACCGGTGCCGGAACGCATTATGGATGCACCTCGCGGACACCGTTGTCGCCGGCGATAAGTGCGAGTGAAGCCATGTTGACGAAGAGACCGTGTTCGACGACACCGACGATGTTGCGAAGCTCCGCCGCCGTTCCGGCTGGATCAGGAATAGAACCGCAGGCGCAGTCGAGAATGAAATTGCCCTCGTCGGTGATATAGACAGAGCCATCGGGATGATGGCGCAACTTTGGATTTAGCTTCAGCGCTTCGAGCTTTCGCGAGACAAGAGGGAGCGCCATCTTGATGACTTCCACCGGTAATGGAAAGCGTCCCAGGGTGTCCACGAGTTTGCTGGAATCGGCGATGACAATAAAGCGGCGGGCTGCGCTTGCGACAATCTTCTCCCGCAGCATCGCTCCTCCACCGCCTTTGATGAGGGCCAGGCCGGGACCAACCTCATCGGCCCCATCGATGGCAAGGTCAAGCTCCGGATATTGCTCGAAGTTGGTGATCGGAATAGAAAGCGATTCGGCAAGCTGCTGGCTGGCGTTCGAGGTTGCAATGCCACGGACCTTCAGTCCTTGCCTGACACGCTCGCCGAGTTGCTGGATGAAGATGGACGAAGTAGTGCCGGAACCCAGGCCGAGCGACATTCCGTCCTGAACAAAATCAAGGGCGCGTTGTGCCGCCTTTAGTTTTGCTTCGTCCTGTATCATCTCGCTCCTGCCGTTTTCTTCAAGAGCCCCGACCCACTGTTTTGCAAAGGCGCGGCCAGGCCACGCCTTATGCAACAACTGAATCAGGGCTTCTCTTACGGTTACTTTTTCACCAGTTTCTTTGCGTGCTCTACGACGTTGCCAACATTGAAGCCCATCTTATCCATGACGACGGCTCCAGGTGCAGATGCGCCGAAGTGGTCCAGCCCGATGACGCCGCCATTATGGCCGATATATTTGTACCAGCCCATCGTGGCTCCCGCTTCGACGGCCAGCTTGGGCGTGTTTTCGGGAAAGAGGCTCGTCTTGTACTCATCGGACTGCTCATCGAAGAGCTTGAAGCTCGGCATGGAAACGACACTGGCGTTGATGCCTGCCTTCTTGAGCTCTTCGGCAGCCTTCAGAATCAACGGAACTTCTGAGCCGCTGGCGATAAGAATGATGTCTTTGCCGCTGTCGTCGAGTGCATAAGCGCCCTTGCGGACACCATCGCTAATCTTGTACTTTGCCGCATCGAGCACCGGGAGGTCCTGGCGCGAGAGTGCCATGAAGCTTGCGCTCTTGCGCTCAAGCGCAAGCTGCCAACAGGCAGCGGTCTCATTGGCGTCGGCAGGCCGCAGGTCGGTGAGCTGCGGAATGGCGCGAAGTGCCATCAGGTGCTCGACCGGCTGGTGTGTTGGGCCATCTTCACCCAGACCGATGGAATCGTGGGTAAAGATGAACAGTGAGTGAACCGACATCAGTGCAGCCAGACGAATTGCCGGACGTGCGTAATCTGAAAAGACGAAGAAGGTCGAGCCGAAGGGAATCAGACCGCCGTGTGCTGCCATTCCATTGACCATGGCACACATGCCAAACTCGCGAACACCGAAGAAGACATTGCGGCCCTTGGGATCGACATGAAAGCTGGGTGAATCCTTGAAGATGGTCTTGGTTGAGCTGGTGAGGTCTGCCGCTCCGCCGAAGAGCTCGGGAACAGACTTTTCGATGGCCTGCATTACGGTCTGCCCCGCGTTGCGGGTCGCAATGGGCTTCTCTGTGGAGAAGGTAGGAATATTCTTCTCCCAGCCCTTCGCCAGTTCAGCCTTGATCACGCGCTCGAATTCCGCTGCCGGTTCCGGATAGGCTTTCTTATATTCAGCGAAATCGGCGTCCCACTTTTCGTGGGCCTTCTTGCCGCGCGGCTTAATCTTGTCCCAGTTCGCGCGGGCTTCCTCGGGAACATAGAAGCTCTTGTCCTCGGGCCAGCCGAGGTTTTTCTTCGTGGCCTTCGTCGCTTCCGGTCCGAGTGCTTCGCCATGGACTTTGCTGGTTCCGGCCTTGGGACTGCCATATCCGATGACGGTGCGCACGCGAATGAGCGAAGGACGTGTCGTCTCCGCCTGGGCAGCGCGAATTGCCGCCTCGAGAGCGGCCAGATCATTGCCGTCGTGAACTACCTGCACATGCCAGTGATAGGCCTCAAAACGCATGGTCACATCTTCAGTAAAGCTGAGCTCGGTGGGGCCATCGAGAGAGATCAGGTTATCGTCATAGAGAACGATCAGCTTGCCGAGGTTCAGTGTTCCGGCCAGCGAAGCAGTCTCATGCGAGATACCTTCCATCAGGTCGCCATCGCCGCACAGCACATAGGTGTGGTGGTCGATGATGTTGTGGCCATCGCGGTTGTAGACCGCGGCCATGTGCTTTTCGGCGACGGCCATGCCGACTGCCATACCGAAGCCCTGGCCCAGCGGCCCGGTAGTAACTTCGACGCCCGGAGCTTCGCCGTACTCGGGATGTCCCGGAGTGTGCGATCCCCACTGGCGGAACTGCTCGAGCTGCGACATAGGCAGGTCGTATCCGGAGAGGTGAAGGGAGCCGTACAGCAGGGCCGAAGCGTGGCCGTTGGAGAGAACAAAGCGGTCGCGGTCGATCCATTTGGGATCGGCCGGGTCGTGCTTCATGAACTTGTGGTAAAGAAGGTAAGCGATGGGGGCGCAGCCAAGGGGCGCTCCAGGGTGGCCGGAATTTGCCTTTTCTACGGCGTCGACGGCGAGGAAGCGGAGGGCATTAATCGAAAGCTGGTCAAGAGCATGCTGTTTGTCGGACTGCTGATCGCTCATTTTCAAAATCCTTTTGTCTTATGTCGAGAGATGCGGTACGGACACAATTCTGTTATCCGGATCATTTAGTTCGTTCTCTGACAGTGTACAGGCCATGAAGCAAATGCTGCATCTAGGCCTTTGTTGCAGGCGAAGACGCAATAAAAGTGACCGCGACGTTATGCCCCAGCCAATGGTCTTTCTGCCCCTCATCCTGTCCCGGCCAGCAGAGCGTAAATTCAATGGCTCCGGTTTGTGTCGCCGTCGTAGGAATATCTACAAAAAAGCCGAGATAGCCGACACGGTGCGAGTCCAGATGATTTACCGTCGCCCAGTTGTCGAAGGTGTAGACCACACGGAAGCGGTTGGCGTCGATGATGCGAAGCGTATAGCCGGTGATGATGTGAGAGATGGCACGCGTCGCCTGGTAAATATCGATATGGTTGGAGAAGTTCCGCTTTGCGGCAGGCACCGAATAACGATCTTCGACGATAGAGATGCGGTCGAAGACACGGTCATCGGCAGCGGATCGCAGCAGCTTCAGATACTCGGAGTGCGCCCACACCAGCGGTTGGGCCGATCCAGCAGACTGGCCAAAATACATGCCCTCCGACGGAAGATCTTCGTAGTCCCAGACCTGCTCCGGCAACATGCCGCCAATCGAGCTGAATTTTTCTATTGCCCGGATCAGTGACTTGTAATCTCCGCCGGCAGCCAGTTCGTAGTGCGCGCGCTCTCCGGTCAGTAGCGGCCAGCAGCGTCCCTGCCCCCAGCCATCGAAGGGACCGCCGTCTTTCTTCTGGCCATAGCCGTCGTGGTTGTAGCGACGCCAGCACGGGCCATAAGGGGTGTCCCGCTTGAGCACATGATCGACCACTTTGAGTGAATCGACGATCAGCGGATCGTCAGCGCGACGAATACCGTAGCGGACGAGCTCAAGGAAGCCGCCATCGATAATTTCGCGCGCTTCAAAGACGTTTTGCTCATTGGGGCCGCGGTTGGCGATGCGAATGCTGCCGACGGGGATCTCGCTATTGTGAAATGGCTCACCCGGCGCAGGAGGATTGATGCGGACGTAGTGATACTTGATGCCGGGACACAGTGTGCCTTCGGTTGTTGTTGTCCACTCATCCAGGTGAGATTCCAGCCAGTCGGCGTACTTCTCCAGGAAGTCGGCCATCTCTTCGGCCTCGCGTGACCGCGCGATGTCAGCGGCGCAGATCAGGCCGGATATAACTGCTGCCAGCGTGGATGGAGAATAACCTGCTGTCTCTTCCCAACGTTCCTGTTGGGTAATTGGCGCATTCCGCACTAAAAAAGCAGCGGCGCGTTCAACGAAAGGAAAGATGTCAAAGCTGCCGCAGCCATTGAGCTTCCAAAGACGCCAGGCCAGCATGATGGGAAAGGCAACCTCGTCCAGTTGCAGGCCCGACCAGTATGGAGTTCCGTCGATCCAGAAGTTCTGCGCGAAGCTGCCGTCGGGCCGCTGCGTACAGGCGAGATAGACCAATGCACGCAGAGCTGTCTCTGTGCGTCCGCAAGCTAACAGTGCAGTGGCTGTCTGCACCATGTCACGTGTCCACACCAGGTGATAGCCGCCCAGATCGTCGTCACCTTTGGAGGCACCCCACGGGATAGAAGCGGAAGCGATAAACGCGCCGGTAAAGGTCTTGTCCTCGTGCGCAAGCACTGTGTTGTGACTGATGCGCATCAGCTTGCCTTCATCGCCGGAGGATGGAGCCAGTCGCGAAGGGGAAGCCGCCCGCCGCCACTGCTCGATAAAACGCTTCGAATGCATAGCGTATGGCGTGGCGAGGCTCTGAAGCATACCCGCAATCGCCGCATGATGGCCGTCACCCAGGGCGATAGCGATGGTAAATTCTCTGTGAGTTGCGACCTCGATCTCACCCATAACGGCGATGTTCCCATTCAGCGCCTCGCCGAACTGCCAGCTCATGGAGAGGTCTTTGCAGAGGTCCTGGTAGCCGTCACTGGTACCGACATAGCCGCATGAAGAGCGCGTGAAGCCGCAGTCTGCGCCCATGGCCAATGAGACGTTTTCCTTCCATGCGAGCAGGCAGCGGCGGCCAGCCACATCGACAGAACGCGCAGAATTGCCTGCACCTCCTACATCAAGATGTGGCGCGAGCAGAACATAACACTTCAATCGAGAAAGAAATGCCTCATCGCGGCCAGTAATTTTGACGTTCATCAAAACTGTGGAATGGTGCGGATTGCTGATGAACTCTTTGGTAACGGTGTATCGGCCATCCGGATCTGTGCCGGTGACATGGACAGCCAGGGCGTCTGCATCAAGGTGATGAAAGTCGTACTTGAAATCGCGCTTCTCTTCATGGAAGAAGGTCTCACCGTCGGTGAACAACAACTCCATATCGCGTGTCTGTGGGCGATCGATGGTCGGATAGTAAATCTCGTTTAAGGTTCCATGCGAGACCGTAAACCACACCCGGCTCGATGCCGAGTACGCCGTCGATACCGCGTCTTTTTTAGAGGATGTCCATCGGGGCTCAAGCCCGGGGGAACCGAAGGCAGGTCCATCATCGTCCAGCCAGTGGTAGGCATCGGCAGATGTAGTCATAGCTGTTCCATTAGACTCCCAAACAAAAGAATTCGCTTCGCAAAAAGCGCACGGCGCAAAATCCGGGTTGTTCATTTGCGTTATGATTCGAGGGTCAGCCGGAATCTGCTAAATGGCATCGCTGGCAGCATCACCGGCATCCAACTTAACTGAACGCCAGTGTGTGAGCCTGGCCGAAACAATTTTTCAAATAACCGACAGGAGAATGACCGTGGCCTACGAACTACCCCCTCTGCCCTATGACTACGCAGCGCTTGAGCCTCATATCGACGAAACGACGATGAAGCTGCACCATGACAAACATCATCAGGCGTATGTGACCAACCTGAATGGCGCGGTCGAGAAACATCCGGATCTGGGCAAAAAAACTCCTGAAGAGCTTCTGAAAGATCTGTCCAGCGTGCCGGAAGATGTCCGCACCACTGTCCGCAACAATGGTGGTGGCCACGTTAACCACACCATGTTCTGGCAGATTATGAAGCCTAAGGGTGGCGGCGAGCCGAATGGTGCCATCGCGCAGCAGATCAAGGCTGACTTCGGCTCCTTCGATGACTTCAAGAAGCAGTTCAACGAGACCACCGCCAAGCAGTTTGGTTCCGGATGGGGCTGGTTGATCTTCGAAGGCGGCAAACTGAAGATCGTCACCACGCCCAACCAGGACAATCCAATCTCGCAGGGACATTATCCGATTCTGGGAAATGATGTCTGGGAGCACGCTTATTATCTGAAGTACCAGAACAAGCGTCCTGACTACCTCGCAGCCTGGTGGAACACCGTGAACTGGGACGAGGTCAATAAGCGCTTCGAGACCGCCAAGAAGAAGTAAGCTGCAAAATCAGCGGGAATTCCCGCACTACGCAATGAGGGCTGCCATTTGGCAGCCCTCATTTATTATTCTTCTGATCTAACCGCACGTCATCTCGACCGAAGCCGCGAAGCGGCGAGACCCCTGTATTTCATATCGTCCTAACCACGGATGCACGCGGATGTTCACGGATTTGAGAGCAGAGGATATATTTATCCGCGCCGCGGTTACTCCTACTCTGGCTGGCCTTTGCGCGGTCTGCGATTAGCCTGCAGTACCCGCTTGCGCAGACGCAACGACTTTGGCGTAACCTCTACCAGCTCATCGTCTGCAATGAACTCGATGCACTGTTCCAGCGTGAGGTTCTTGAACGGAACCAGCCGCACCGCGTCATCGGAGCCGGAGGCGCGCATGTTCGTTAGCTTCTTTTCGCGCACGCAGTTTACATCCAGGTCGTTGTCGCGACTGTTTTCGCCAATAATCATGCCCTCATAGACTTCGACCCCATCGCCAACGAAGAGCACGCCGCGGTCCTGCAATCCTTCGAGCGCATACGCAGTCGTTGTGCCCTGGCGGTCGGCGATAAGCGCCCCGGTAGGCCGCTGTGGAATCTCACCCTGATAAGCAACGTAGCCATCGAGGATCGAGTTCATGATGATGGTTCCGCGCGTCTCGGTCAGCATCTCGGAGCGTAGGCCGATCAAACCCCGGCTGGGGATGCGAAACTCCATCCGCACGCGCCCTGAGCCGTGGTTGGTCATCTTCGTCATCTCGCCCTTTCTTGGGCCAAGGCGCTCGATGACTGTGCCGACAAAGCTCTCCGGCACATCGATGGAGAGGTGCTCCACCGGCTCCATCAGCTCGCCATCGATGCGCTTGGTGACGATCTCCGGGCGGCTGACCATCAGCTCGAAACCTTCGCGGCGCATCATCTCAATCAGAATGCCGAGCTGAAGCTCGCCGCGTCCCAGAACCTTGAAGGCATCGGGCGATCCAGTCTCTTCCATCTTTAGCGAGACGTTGGTCAGCAGCTCCTTATCCAGCCGGTCGCGAAGATTACGCGAGGTGACAAACTTGCCTTCACGTCCGGCGAAGGGCGAGTTGTTGACGTTGAATTGGATGGCGATGGTCGGATCGTCAATCGTGATTTGTGGCAGTGGCTTAGGGTCTTCCAAGTCGCAGAAGCTCTCGCCGATGGTGATGCCCGGAATGCCGGCGATGGCGACGATGTCGCCCACCTGTGTCTCTTCGATATCGATCCGCTTGAGTCCGGCGAAGCTAAACAACTTGGTGATTTTGTACTTGGCAAAGGTGCCATCGAGCCGGGCGACGTTATACTCCTGGCCGGTGCGCATGGTGCCATTGAAGACTCGACCGATGGCCAGCCGTCCCAGATAGTCGGAGTAGTCGAGATTTGTGACCAGAATCTGCACTGTGCCTTCGGGGTCCCCTTTTGCTGCGGGAATCGTTTTGATGATCTGCTCGAAGAGCGGCTGCAGGTCGGTTCCCGGAACATTGGGATCAGTGGTCGCGGTACCCTGCTTGCCGTTGGTATAGAGCACAGGAAAATCCAGCACCGATTCATCGGCATCGAGGTCGATGAACAGGTCATAGACCTCGTTCAATACCTCTTGCGGGCGCGCATCGGGACGGTCAATTTTGTTGATGACCACCATTGGTGTCAGTCCGGCTTCAAGCGCCTTGGAGAGCACGTAGCGGGTCTGCGGCAGCGGACCTTCGGAGGCATCGACCAGCAGGACGACGCCATCGACCATCTTCAAAGCACGCTCTACCTCGCCGCCGAAGTCCGCGTGACCCGGCGTATCAACGATGTTGATCTTGTTGTCGTGGTAATAGAGGGCCGTGTTTTTGGCCAGAATCGTGATGCCGCGCTCTTTTTCCAGATCGTTCGAGTCCATGACGCGCTCGGCCACGGCCTCGTTGGAGCGGAAGGTGCCGGACTGGCGCAGCATGGCATCGACCAGCGTGGTCTTGCCGTGGTCAACGTGGGCGATGATGGCGATGTTGTAAATGGGCTTAATGGCGATTGCGGTCGAGTTGCTCACTGCGTCTGAATGTCCTGTCTGTGCACTTGGGGATGGCGAAGGGTAGAAAATGCGCGCCAGTACCAGTCTACCGCAGTCGGGCAGTGCAGGGGAGTCAGATGCGCTTACGAAGCGTCCATAAAAGCATTGAAGCGACAAACCAGGCGAGAGCAGCCAACAGAAGAATCAGCCATGCCCGGTGCGCAGGCAAATACTGCCAGACGATCAGCGCGAACGCCATCAAGCCAAAGGTCCCCAACGCTGCTCCCGCGGCATCGACGGAGGCAGCCGCACGTCCGCGGCGTGCGCCATCGAAACCGGCGCGCTGTTTCTTCTGCTTCTCGTGCTTCTCAATCAGTGTGGCGCTCGCCGGAAAGATTGCTGGAAAAGCAAGAAATAGACCGCCAATCACCGGTCCATAGTACTTTGCAATCACTCCGGCCATTACCGTTACCAGACCGCCAAAGACAAAGCGGATAACGTATTCATGGGGCTTTACGGCCTTTACGGCGGAAAGATTAGCTTCAATTCTCATAGCGTCCGTCACCTTAAAATGATGGCCCACAGTGCCAGGCCTGTACCCAGCCAAAGAGGAAGCAAGACAAGAGTCACAGCAAGCGCAGGAGGCCGGAAGCGCATCAGCAGCCAACTGGCTACCGATGCATAAACAAAGAAGGCAACTGCGCCGGCAATCATGGAGCGAGCTTCGATTGCAGCATAAATATGTCCTTTGTGGGCGATGGTCAAGCCGAGAGTCGCCAATGCAATCGAAGGGGCGGCACCAAATAAGCCGGCAAACGATTTTGGGCGGAAGATGTCGCCCAGCACAGCAAAGGCGCTGACGATGACGCCGCCGAAGAGGAAGCGAAGAAGAAGGTCGATCATGCCGAATCAGGCAGCCTTCTGTGCCTGTTTAATCAACGTCAGCGCAGCTGCAGGGCCTTTGCATCCCAGCAGGCGATAGCGCTTGCCTTCCAGCTTGTGGTAATTCACAAAGAAGGTCTCAAGCTCTTTGACGAAGTGCCGTGGAAGATCTTTTATCCGTTTGACCTTCGTGAAGGAGTGGTTCGCCTCTGCAATTGCAACAAGCCGATCGTTCCGTATCGGCTTGCCGTCCATCTGTTCGCCTTCGATGACTCCGATCAGCCGTGCCTGCAACAGGCAACCCGGAAAAGCAGGCTCGTCCATCAGTACAAGGACATCGATGGGATCGCCGTCTCCCGCAATCGTGCGCGGCAGAAAGCCAAAATCATAAGGAAAGACCATACCTGCGGGAAGAACTTTTTTGAGTGAGAAGATCTCCTGCTCTGGGTCAAACGAATATTTATTACGGCTGTTCTTCGGCGTTTCAATGATGACTTGAAGCAGACCATCCTTTTTGTGCATGGTCTTCAACTGCGTTGGGTCCGCCAATGCCTTGGATGGGCTGCGTTTCGGCATCTTTCTTCTCCGCAAAGAACATAGAAGCTCTTAAAGGAAGAGAACGTGTCGATAGGAAAGGTTGCTTTCCACCCGCGTTTATAGCGGCTGATAATAGCGCTTCGCCGGATCAGCACATCCCTGGCACAGCACTTCACCATCGAGTTCGACCTGGCGGTCGTAGTTGATTCCTTCCCCGCAACGCGCACAGGCAATGCGCGCCGACTTATACCCGGGAAGCTCGCGTGCGTGCATCGGCACCGCGACCCACTGCTCGCTGAAAAGTTCTGCGTCAGCAAGCTCACGATAAGCCTGCATCTGCTGCTGGTTCTTGTTCTCGATCTGCGGGTACAGCTCGCGGGCGCGCTCTTTCGACGATTCAAGCGCCGCAATGCGGATAGCTCTTCCGGTTCGCAGATCGAGAAATGTCGCCGCCATCTTGCCCCAGTCACGAAACTTGAGCGCGCGCTTGCCCAGGCGGCAGCCGGTAACCACGCCAATTGCATCTGTCGCACAGCGGTCAATCTCAACAAAGGTTACGAGGCGCTTGCGGTCCGCGCCTTTCGGTTCGTCGATACCGAGCCGCTTGCAGCCAAGCATGGCCATGCGGACACCCAGAATCTGCCCGGCGCATAGATGTCCATGGGCTATCTCCGCTTCGCGCAGAAGATCTTCAAAAGACTGCATGTGCTGATCATAGGCCGCGCATTCGTTCACCGGCAAAGTTAGCTCTCACTTACCTTTTAGTCCACATCATCTCGACCGAAGCCTGAGCGAGCAGCGCGAGCCTCGGGCGAAGTGGAGAGACCCCTGTTTCTAAGTTGTCATCCTGAATGAAACGTGTGCCAGTGTGCGGAGAGCCTGCCCTGAGCAAAGCCGAAGAGAAGGACCTGCGGCTTGTGATTTTTATTTATCCATGAACTTCTGAAACACCACTAGCCGCCAAAAGCAATCTGCCCCAGCAGCACTACATTCAGGGTCAGAATGATGCCAACTGCCATCCATCCAGCGATCTTCGTGCGCCTCGCACTGACAAAGGTATCCATCACCGAGTGGCGGTTCGTCAGAATCAGCAAGGGAATCAGGGCGAAAGGCAGCGTGAAGCTCAGCACAACCTGAGACAGGATCAGAATCTTCAGCGGGTCCAGTCCAACGCCGATTACAAGCAGCGCAGGAATGATAGTAATCAGACGCCGCAAAAAGATTGAAAATTTGATATCGAGAAAGCCTTCAATGATGACCTGGCCTGCCATGACGCCAACTGTCGAAGACGAGATTCCTGAGCACAGCAAGGCCACGGCAAAAAGGGTCGCCGCAGCCGGTCCCAACAGCGGACCTAATGTCTCGTGTGCCTGCTCAATTGTTGTCACAGGATTAGGCAGATGGGAAAAGGCCACCGCTGCCATAACGATCATCGCGGAGTTGATCAGCCACGCTCCATTCATTGCCACAAGAACATCGATCAGTTCAAAGCGAAGATACTTCAGCCTCCGTGACGATCCCGCCTGTACCGGCTTCTGTTGTAGCTCCTTTACCCTCGGCTGCACAAGCGCCGAATGCAGATAAATCACATGCGGCATCACCGTCGCGCCCAGCATTCCCACAGCAACGTAGATGCTTGCATGAAGCTGGTTCGGATCGAGCGTGGGTAGCAGCGTGCGCATGGCCGCGAGCTTCCAGTCCGGATGCACCAGAAAGACCTCAAAGCCATAGCAGAGGCCGATGACCCCAACAAAGGTCATGATGCCCCACTCAAGCCACTGATAACCCGCAAGGTCCAGGGCCAGAATCAGGAATACCGCCACTGCCGACACCAGTGCCGCCGCAAGCATCGTGCCTCGATGCGACCATCCATGGGCCAGCATCGCCGGTCCGAATAGAAGGTAGAAGCCCAGCGCCGCGCCGAGAAATTCGGCAAGGTCGGTCGCAATCGCCGAGACCTCTGCCGCAGCCCATAAAAAAATGGTTACAGGACGCGAGAAGTGCTTGCGGCAGTTCTGCGGCAACGTCAGCCCGGTTACGATTCCCAGTTTGGCTGAAAGGTACTGGATCAGAATCGCCATTGCATTCGACCACAGCAGCACCCACAGCAACCGGTAACCAAAGCGGCTGCCGCCTTCAATATTGGTAGCGAAATTACCTGGATCGATATATGCGACCGAGGCCACAAACGCGGGCCCAAAATAAGTCCACAGCTCTTTGGAGCGGATACGCGATGGTGCAGCGGTGCTCGTAGCCACGGTTCCATCTGAGGCTGTCACTTCTTCCGCTACCGATGGTGACGAGAACTCTTCCATCTCACTCCATAAGGATTACAGTGGGCTAAATTTAGGCTGCCCTAATAATTAGGTATACCTAAATCGATAAAATGCGTCAAACTGAATTCTGGAGAGCACGGAATGCCGGCACGCCGCCGACCCAACAGCAATAGCGAATCTGTCGATAACTATCTGAAGGCGATCTTGTCGCTAAGTGGTCCGGAGCGCCGTCGTGTCACCAGCACCTCGCTGGCAGACCACCTGGGAGTTGCGCCTGCTTCGATTACAAACATGCTGCAAAAGCTGGCTGCCGCGACGGTACCCTTGGTGGAGTACGAACGGCACCGCGGTGTTCTGCTTTCGCCTGCCGGCAGACGTCGTGCGCTTGAAGTGTTGCGGCATCACCGGTTGATCGAAACATTTCTCTACGAGATTCTCGATTACCCTATCGAAGAAGTACACGAAGAGGCAGAGCGCCTGGAACACTTTATCTCTGAGCGTTTTGAAGAGCGTATTGCTGCAAAGCTTGGTCACCCGCGCATCGACCCGCATGGTCACTCGATCCCGACGATGGAAGGCGAGATGACCGAGCGAAATTCAATTCTGCTGAGTGAGGTATTAGGTGAGGGCAGCTTTGTGATCGACAGCGTCTCCGACCGCGACCCCGGCGCTCTGCGAAGACTAAAGGCCAGCGGCATCAGGCCCGGTGCCAGCCTGCGTGTCCGAAAGAGATCGGCGGCGGCAGGTTATTCGGTGAGCATTGGTCGTTCCTCGCGTACTTTTGCACTTTCGCACGAAGCTGCCGATGGAATCCGGCTATTGCCGTCCGTAAAGTAGTCAGCGTGATCGCTTGCATCAGCGCACCCATTAACCCACGTCATCTCGACCGAAGCCTGAGCGAACAGCGTGAGCCTCGGGCGAAGTGGAGAGCCCCCTGTATTTGTTTTTCACTCATGGATCGACACGAACAGACACGGAGTTACAACAAGTCAGCAGGTTTTGATCCGCGCTCATCCGTGTTTCTCTTTTACAGACGATACGTCTTCAGTTTGACTCCACAACCGGTGTTGCCTAGGCTCGAAACAGAGAAACGGAGATACGTCTGGAAATGAAAGTTCTTGTTATCGGCGGCGGTGGCCGTGAGCACGCACTGGTCTGGTCACTTTTGAAATCGCCGAAGGTTAAAGAAGTTGTGGCCGCGCCCGGCAATGGCGGCATCGCGCAGGTGGCTCGCTGCGTTTCGGTTGACGTCAATAGTCTGGCTGCAATGGTACAGATGGTAGAAACGGAGCGCCCCGACCTGGTTGTCATCGGCCCCGAGGTTCCGCTTGCGCTCGGCATCGTCGATGAGCTTCGCCGCCGCAATCTGCGCGTCTTCGGTCCAATACAGGCTGCGGCTCGTTTGGAGTCGAGCAAGGCCTTCGCCAAGGACTTTATGCGGCGGCACGTCATTCCCACTGCTGCCTATGCTCTCTGTACCAATCTCGATGAAGTACGTGAAGAGCTCAACCGCTTTACGCTGCCGGTCGTCGTCAAGGCCGATGGCTTGGCTGCAGGCAAAGGTGTCGTCATCTGCGAGACGCGGCTCGAAGCCGAGTCGGCGGCAGCGGAGATGTTCAGTGGAGCGCTGCTGGGCAAGACCGAAACCGAGGTTGTGCTCGAAGAGTTTCTCACCGGCGAAGAGCTTTCATTCTTTGCGCTCTGCGACGGAAAACATGCTGTGCCGATTGCCTCTGCGCAGGACCACAAGCGCATCGGGGAAGGCGACACCGGGCCAAACACCGGAGGCATGGGAGCATACTCCACCGATGGGCTGACGACTCCAGCCATGCGCCAGTGGCTTACAGAAAATATCGCGCAAAAAGTAGTGGACGGCATGGCATCGGAAGGTACGCCGTTTCAGGGCATTCTCTTCTGCGGCATGATGATGACGCCGCGCGGCCCCATGGTGCTCGAGTTCAACACCCGCTTCGGCGACCCCGAGACGGAGGCCATTCTGTTGCGCATGGAGACAGACATCGTCGATCTGCTGAACGCTTCCATCGACGGCACGGCAGAGAAGCTCGACGTTCATATGCATCCGGGAGCGAGCGTCTGCGTCATCGCGGCCAGCGCGGGTTATCCAGGAAAGTATGCGTCAGGCAAGCCGATTCAAGGCCTTCCTTCGCAGCCTTCGGAAGATGTCGTTGTCTTTCATGCTGGTACTGCGGTCAAGGATGGCCAGATTGTCACTGCCGGAGGTCGTGTGCTCGCAGTCACCGCGATGGCGCCTGGTCTGCAGGCCGCGCTCAATCTGGCTTACGCACAACTTGCGAAGATCTCGTTTCAGGGAATGCAGTTCCGCCGCGACATCGGCCATAGGGCATTAGCGGCACAGGAGAGGTAGACGATTATGGTTGCACTTACCGGCGAAGAACTTCTGGCGTGGAACGATAGCACTGCACAGCATTGGCAGAAGCTGCTGAGCGCGCATGAACATCTGCTGGCCGTTCCCTGCGACATCAATGGCGTGAATTGCGTGGGTCAGCTTTTGCAGCACATCGTTGCTGCACAATTGCGTTACGCTGAGAGG